>NZ_JASHLT010000020.1:0-121981 GCF_030056615.1 Streptomyces sp. HNM0645
GTAGCGCGTCGGTGAACGCGGCGGTCAGGCCGGTGGCGTCAGCGAGATCGGCCAGCAGACGGGACCCGGCATGGCTGACCACACCGTGGCCGTCGGCCGAGACGACGAGCTTGGGGCGCGAGGCGGTAGTGTGCACGCAGAAAGTGCCTTCCTGCTGGGATGACAGAGACCTTCGACAAGCCTCATCTTCCCAGCTCAGAGGGCACTTTCGCGTTTCGGATCAAGATCCGGACACCGCGGCAAGTGAAACAGGCAGGCTAGCAGATGAGCTCTTCGGTTTTCTCTCTGTACTCCTGCATTTCGCCCGCCTCATAGCCCGCTTCCTTGAGGCTGTGCATCAGTGACGCCGGGTCGCCGCACAGGCGGGGAATTTGCTGGTCAAGATAGGACTTGACGCCTTCGGCGGGCAACTGTTCCCACGTTCGTTTGATGTCCTCGTTCTTCTCGTGTGTGTAGGAAAATTCGACCCATTCCCTTTCCCGGTCGGTCAGGTGGGATGTGTCAAGGGGGGTGTCGCTTCCACCGCATGCCGCGGCCATGAGGGTACACACCGTCACCGAAAGAAATATGCGCGTTTTCTTCACAATGCTCTCCTCTGGGGGGATTTCCTGGGGCGTGACCCTGTGGATTCCGGTGGCGACTGCAGACCTGTGCCACGCGAGTCAGTGAGGGGCATGGGAACTGTACGAAGACGAGTGGTGCTCCTCCCCCTCCTTCAATGAGGTGTGTCCGATAGGCCACGCCTCAGAGGCGCAATTCCGGGTCGGTGAACCGGTTCGGCGGATCCGTGTGCCCGCCTTCGGCGTCCTCGGTGCAAGGTCGCGGCACAGTCCCTAAGGCTTGGGTAAAAATGCGTACTGCACGGGCGGCTTCGAGGCTCACGGCGAACGGGAAGCGTATGGGTGCCAGCGCCGGCCAACGAGTTCCCCCAGAGGCATTCCAGTCGCTTGTCGAGGGGGCGATCACGAGGCGCCGTAGCTGTCGTCGCGCGCCCGCCGGGGATCGCGGGACAGGCCTCAGGGGCTCCCCGCCGAGCGGGAAGGCGCGCCCGGTTCACCCGTCCCGACGTGCGTGGGGCCGGGTCCGTGTTCCTCCGGGGACGCGGGCCCGTTCCCTTTTCCGGGCGGCCCCCGGTGGGTGCTGCGCGCGCCGGCGCCGCGTCAGAGCCGGAGTGCCTCGCGGAGGTGACCGTGGGCGCGCTTGAGGAGGTCCGCGGCCGTGGGGGCGTCGACATCGGCGAGCAGCATCAGGATCGCCGTCTTCGCCTCGCCGTCCGCCGCGGTCAGGGCCGTCTCGACGGTCTCGTCCGGAGCGCCGGTCGCCAGCGACACGATCCGGCGGGACCGGGCGCGGAGCTTCTCGTTCGAGGCGCGGACGTCGACCATCAGGTTCCCGTACGTCTTGCCCAGGCGGATCATCGTGATGGTCGAGATCATGTTGAGGACCAGTTTCTGCGCCGTGCCCGCCTTCAACCGGGTGGATCCGGTGAGGAGTTCGGGTCCGACGACCACCTCGATGCCGTGCTCCGCGGCCGCTGCCAGAGCACTGCCCGCGTTGCAGGAGAGCCCGATGGTGAGGGCGCCGGCCGTACGGGCGTGCTCGACGGCGCCGATCGCGTACGGCGTACGGCCGGAGGCGGAGACGCCGACCACGGTGTCGAGCGCCGTCAGGCCGAGACCGTCCAGGTCGGCGGCGGCCAGCTCCCTGGAGTCCTCCGCGCCCTCGACCGCCTCGACCATCGCCGGTGGGCCGCCCGCGATCAGGCCGACGACCTCGTCCGGGCCGGTGTTGAACGTCGGCGGGCACTCGCTCGCGTCCAGGACGCCGAGCCGGCCCGCCGTGCCCGCGCCCGCGTAGACCAGGCGGCCCCCGCGGGCCATCCGGTCGGCGGCCGCGTCGATGGCGGCGGCGATGGCAGTCAGTTGTGTGGCGACGGCGTCGGGGACGGTCCGGTCCTCGCCGTTCATGATGCGGGCGATCTCGGCGGTCGGGAGCCGGTCGATGTCGGCGAGCTCGGGGCGGAAGGCCTCGGTCGTCAGGCTCTCCAGCTGCGTGCGCACTTCGGCCGGTCCGGGAGTGGAGGTCATGGGAGGCGGCTCTCTCGGGTGGTTCAGCGGGTGCGGGGGCTGTGGCGGTGCGCAAGGGCCTCGTACGAGGCGGCGAGGGCCGGCGCGGCCGCGTCGTAGGTGAGCTGCATGACGCCGATGAACAGGCAGTCGACGACGAGGAGTTGGCCCGTCCGGGAGGACATGGCGGCCGGACGCAGGTCGGTCTCGCGCGCCGTCGACGTCGTCAGCACGTGGTCGGCGTACTGGGAGACCGGCCCGTCCGGACGGCCGGTGATCGCGACCGTCGTCGCCCCGTGGTCGAACGCGACGCGGAGCGGTTCGACGATGTCGCCGGTCGAGCCGGAGTGGCTGATCGCCACGGCGGCGTCGCCGGAGCGGAGCTGCACGGCGTTGGTGACGGCGAGATGGGGATCGCTGTGCGCATGTGCGACCAGTCCGATGCGCAGGAGCTTCTGGGCGAGGTCCTGGGCGACCAGGCCGGACGCCCCCACGCCGTAGATGTCGATGCGGCGCGCGGTGGCGAGGGCCGTGACGGCGGCGTCCAGCTGGACGGTGTCCAGGCCCGCGGCGGTGTCGGCGAGGGTCTGCTGCTCGTCGTACGCGAGCTTCGCGACGACGTCGGCTATCGGGTCGTCGACCGCGATGTCCGCGGTGACCGCTGGCGCGCGGCCGGACTGCTGCTGGGCGGCGAGACCTGCGAGCGCCAGACGCAGATCGCGGTAGCCGGGGTAGCCGAGGAGCCGGGCGGTGCGGACGACGGTGGCCTCGCTGGTGCCGGTGAGCTCGGCGAGGCCCGTGACCGTGAGGGCCGCGCAGCCGGCGGGGTCTGAGGCGACGGCTTCGGCGACCCGCTGCATCGAGCGGGTCATCGACGGGGCGAGCGTGCGGACCTTCGCGGCGAGAGCGGCGGGGGCGGGCGGGGCGTCACCCGTGCTGGTGCTGGTGCTGGTGCTGGGGCCGCTGGCGCCGCTCGTGCCGGTGGCTGGGTTTCTCGTGCCGCCGCGGCCGGTGCTGCTCGTGGCGCCACCGCTCGGGCCGGGGCCGCTCGCACCGGATCCACCTGCGGCGGACGTGGCCGCCCCCGAGCCGCCGGGGGCGCGGGACGTGCCCGGAGCGGCCGCGCCGGGGCGTCGGCCGGCTCCCGCGGCGCTGAAAGAATCCTTCAGGTCCTTGGTCACCCTTGAAAGATATTTTCGCCCACTGTGAACGGTCAACCCCCTTTGTCCTGCGGACGGGCATTCGTGCGGACGGGCATTCGTGCCGACGGGACTCGGGGGGCCGACGCCCCGCGGACGGCGCGGGCAGGTGTGGATGACGCGGGCCGCGCTGAGGGCCCACACCCGGAAGGGTGACAATGAGCGTATGGACGTCAACCCACTCGAGCAGGCGCTGCACGCCGCCCGCGCCCTCGTCCTCGCGGATCTCACCGCCCGTGACGTGGCGCACGCAGAGGTCGTCTCACTGGTCGAGGAGGCGGTCAGGGAGCGCCGTTGGTGGGTCGAGCAGTGGCCGGAGGGTGCGGAGTACGTGGCCGGGCTGATCGCCCAGGACGTGCAGGACGCCCTGCTGGAACGGTACGGGCGGTGGCCGCTGTGCCCGGTCTGCACCACCGGCGAGCCCCACGCGCTGGACGTGGAGCCCGAGTTGGGCCCCGACCCGCACTGGGTGTGCGGAAAGGCGGGCGTCGTCGTGGCGCCCGTCGGCGGACTGTCGTGACCGTCTACATCGACCCGCCGACGTGGCCGGGGCACGGGATGCTGTGGTCCCACCTGGTCAGCGACGTGTCGTTCGAGGAGCTGCACACCTTCGCCGGGTCGATCGGCTGCCCCACACGCGCCTTCGAACGCGACCACTACGACGTACCAGCGCACCGCTACGAGGACGCCGTGCGCGCCGGCGCGGTCGAGATCGGATCGAAGGAACTGGTCCGGCGGCTCACGGAGGCGGGACTGCGGCGGCGGAAGCACCGCGGCGGGCGGTAGGCCGGCAGGGGCCCTCCGGGGGATCCGAACGGAACCATCGCCGGGGAGTCGGAACAGTACGTCGTGCTCGTCGTGCTCGTCGTGGTCCCGGTAGCCGTCGGCCAAGCGCACCGGCGCGAGCAGCCCTCTCGACGGTGTCGAGGGTGTCCCGGCGATCCCGGCGATCCCGGCGCCGCGCGGGCCGGCGTGAGTACGAGAACCGCGTCAGCGCCCTCACGAGTACAGCCGGGCCGTGACGAACAGCTTGGCGCCTACCGCTTCACCAGTCCCGAGTCCGCTGCCGAATCCTATCGTTGGCTGATGCGTGCACACTCTGTTGATCGCCCAGTCGATCTCGACACGGTTCGTGAGTCCTATGACCGCGTAGCCGACAACTACGCCCACATGGTGGTGACGACGGGGGTCGGCGACATCCGTCGCCATCCATGGCTCAAGGCGTCCATCGACGCCTTCGCCGACACCGTCAGTGAACTCGGCCCTGTCCTCGACGTCGGCTGCGGCCCCGGAACGGTGACCGCCTACCTCGCCGAACGTGGACTCGACGTGTCCGGGGTGGATCTTTCCCCCCGCATGATCGAGAACGCGCGCCGTCTTCATCCGCACTGCCGCTTCAGTGTCGCCTCTGCCACCGACCTCGACCTTGGTGAAGCATCCCTCGGTGGTGTGCTCGGGTGGTGGTCACTGTTCAACCTTTCCCGTGACGTCCTTCCACAGGTCCTCGCCCTGTTCGCGCGCGCATTGAAGCCGGGCGGGCACTTCATCACCGCGACACACGTAGGCGACGAAGACGTGCTGCGCACCGAGGCCTACGGGGGCGTACCCGTTCGTTGGACGACACACAAATGGCAACCGGAACCACTCGTGAACCTGATTGAGCAGGCTGGACTGTCCACGGTCGCCGAGCTCCGCCTCCCTCCGGATGAGCACAGCGGGCCGGGACTGGTCGTCATGGCCAGGCGCCCCGGCTGACGGCCGGGCACCGGAAACGGCTCAGCCTTCCTGCCGGTCACCTACCGCCGCTTTTCGTTCGGGTACTTCCCGAGGGCCATGGCGCGGAGGGACGGGACGGCGGGGCGGCCCTCCCGCTGGTGTGGGAGGGCCGCCCCGTACCCCGCGAGGGGGCGGGCGTGCGATGCTGAATGCGGGTCAGCCGACGCAGCCGGTGATGGTGGGGCTGCAGTTGTTGGGGTCGTTGTCCTTCACACGGGTCCGGTTGAGGGTGACGTCGCCCGCGGTTTCGTAGATGCCGCCGCCGTCCGAAGCCTGGTTCTTCGTGACGGTGCTGTCGGTCAGGACGGTGTTGCCGGCGCTGTTGAGAACGCCGCCGCCCGGCGCGGCCACGCCGTTGGTCTCGTTGCCAGTGACGTCGCTCGACTCGACGGTGGCTTCGCCGTCGTTCCAGAGACCGCCGCCCCCGGTGGTGGCGGTGTTGCCCTTGATCACGCTGCGGCCGATCCACGCGTTGTCGGTGTTGTGGATCCCGCCGCCGCTCGCCGCGGTGTTCATGTTGATGCTGCTGCGACCGACGACCAGGGTGCCGGCGTTCCGGATGCCCCCGCCGTTTCCACTCGCCCTGTTGCCGGTGACGCTGGTGAACCGGATGTGCGCCGTCCCGTTGTTGTCGATACCGCCGCCGTCACCTTCGGCTTCGTTCTTGCCCACAGTGCTGTGGGTGGTGGTCACATAGCCACTCTCGGAGGCCACGCCGCCTCCGTCGTCCGCCGCCCTGTTTCCGCTGACGGCGCTGGAGTCGATGGACACCACGCCGCCGGTCGTGTGGATGCCGCCTCCGTCGCCTCCGCCGCCCACCACGTTGTCCGCGGCGTTCTTCTCCACCTTGCTGTCGTGGAGGATCACCCGCCCGCCGACGTTCGCCACCGCCCCGCCATTGCCTTCGGCCCGGTTGCGAGTGAGCGTGACGGACCTGAGGAGCAGGGTCCGGCCGTCCCCGACGAGGACGGCACCGCCGTCACCGTTGACGTGGCCGTTGCGGACGGTCAGGTCGTCGAGCGTGAGAAAGCCGGCTGTGGCCGCGACCTCGAAGATGCGGAACAGCGGTGTACCGGGTGCGCTCGAACGTTCGATGCTCGTGCCCTTGCCTCCGTGCAGGGTGATGGGCTGGGTGATGTTCGGGAGGGCCGAAGTGAGGACGTACCGGCAGTCGCGAGCCAGTTCGATCGTGCCGCCCCTCGCGCTCAGGGCGCCGTTGATCGCGTTCGTCAGAGCACTCGTAGTGCAGGCGATGCGGTTGTTCTCGTGGCCGGGGTTGGCAGAGGCGGCCTGGACCGGGGTCATCGGTACGACGGCCAGGGCCAGGGCGACGGCGCCGCCCGCGCTCGCGACGAATCTCATTGGGCGCTCCAGGAGAAGACTGACGGGGCTTTACCTCCCCCTGAGCGACCCTCGCCCCGGCGCCGCGCACCGGCAACCGAGGTGCCCGCCATCCGGAGCAACACGGCGCACCCCGGAGCGGAGTGTCGGGCGGGAACGGACGGGCCGTCCCCTTGCGTCAGGCCGTGCCGCAGCGCGTCGCGCCGGCGTCGCGGTTCGCCGTGGACGAGACGACCACGCGGCTGCTCCCGGGCGCCACGTCCGCCCCGCGGCGCTCGAACCGCAGGGCCAGGGCGACGAGCCCGAGGGCGACGGCTGTCATCGCCGCGCCCGCCCACGCCGTGGCGGCGAAGCCAAGGCCGGCGTCGATGACCGTGCCGCCGAGCCAGGGGCCGCTGGTGTTGCCGAGGTTGAACGCGGCGGTGGTGGTCGCGGCGGCCAGCGTGGGGGCCGCGCCCGCGACGTTGAACATCCGTGCGTTCAGGGCGGGGGCGGTGAAGAACGACGCGACGCCGATGAGGAACGACAGGCCCACCGCCGGCACCGGCGACTCGGCGGTCAGGGCGAGCACCGCCAGCAGTACCGTCGAGGCGGTGATGCCGCCGAGCATCACGCCGAAGAGGTGCGCGTCGGCGATGCGACCGCCGACCGTCGTGCCGAGCAGTGCGCCGGTGCCGAAGAGTCCGAGGACGGTCGGCACCCAGCCGCCGCCGAGTCCGGCGACATCGGTGAGCAGTGGTGCGAGGTACGAGAACACGCAGAAGACCCCGCCCGCGGACAGCGCGGTGACCGCGACGGCGAGCCAGACCTGGCGGTCGCGGTAGATGGTGAGCTCGCGGTGCAGCCGCGGCTTCTCGTCGGGCACGGGGATGGGCGGGATCCTGGTCAGCACGCCGACCAGGGCCACCGCGGACGCCGCGCCGACCGCCCAGAACGCCGAGCGCCAGCCGAGGTGCTCGCCCAGGAACGCGCCGGCCGGTACGCCCAGCACGTTGGCGATCGACAGTCCACCGATCATCACGGCCATCGCGCGGGCGCGCGCGTCGACGGGCACCATCGCCATCGCCACGGCCGCGCCGACCGCCCAGAATCCGGCACACGCGAGGGCGCTGACCACCCGGGACACGAACAGGACCTCGTACGTGGGAGCCAGCGCACCCGCGACCTGGCCCAGCCCGAAGAGGGTGATCAGGGTGATGAGCGTGGCGCGGCGCGGCAGCCGCAGCGTCGCCACGGCGAGCAGCGGCGCGCCAACGACCATCCCGATGGCGAACGCGGAGATCAGCAGTCCCGCCCGGGGGATCGAGACGCCCATGTCCTCGGCGATGGGCGGCAGCAGCCCGGACAGCATGAACTCGCTGGTGCCGAGCGCGAAGACCGAGAGGCCAAGGATGTAGACGGCCGGTGGCATACGGGGGCGTGAGCCGGCGGTTGCTGCGGGCATGACAGTGCCCAACAGCCGGATGACGCCTGTCATTCCCGGATTCCGGAACCGTCCGCGTGGTGGACGAGGCGCCGCAACTCCGCCGCCGCGTTGCGCCGTGCGGCCTCCTCCCACTCCCGCTGTCCGTACGGGGTGCGGAACAGTCTCGGCAGCCCGAGGAGATGGCGCAGGACGTCGGCCCGGCCCGCGCGGAAGGCGTCGTCCGGGACGAAGCCGTACTCCTCGCGCACGGCGGCGGCGTACCTCTCGTACGCGTCCGGCGGCGAGGCGAGGACCGCCAGGTCGGCGTCGCAGAGGACCTTGCCGTTGGCGTCGTCGTCCTGGGCCGTGTGGGTACGGGTGAGCAGCACCAGCCGGGACACCTCCTCGACGCCTGCCCGGCCGACGCCGAGTTCGGGCAGGGCGCGCTCGGCGAGGCGGGCACTGCGCTCCTCGTTGGTGGATCGCTCCGGCAGGTACACCGCGTCGTGGAACCAGGCCGCGAGGCGTACGAGGTCGATGTCGTCCGCGTACTCGGCGAGGACGTCGATGCGGTCCAGGACCGCGACCAGGTGGTCGGTGGTGTGGTAGCGCCGCTGCGGCTCGGCCCAGCGGCCGAGCAGGTCGTCGGCGTACCGGTCCGGCTCGTGCGGGGAGGCGTCCGGTGCGCGGTCGGCGGCCGCGGCCACGGTGGCGGCCCAGCGTCGGCGGAGGTCGTCATGGGCGGGGTGCTTCGGAAGCGCGGGCATGGCCGTATTGTCCAGCCGGCCGGTGACCGGCAAGTGCCGGGGCGCTCCTCCCGGGCGCTGCGCATCCGTCCCGGGTCCCTGCGGACTCGTCCCCGGCCCATCCGGATCGGCCGCTCCTGTTCTCAGTGCCTCCGGGGTGGTCCGCATCGGTCCGATATCGCCGTCCGGCGTCGACCGGGGTGCTGGCATAACGGTCATATCAGGAGATAATGGATAGCGCCTGTGTCTCATCCCTCTGTGCGGAGGCGGACACCATGAACGCAGCGGTCACAGCGCAGAGCCTGCCGAAGACGGAGCTCGCGGCCCAGATCCTCGCCGCGATCGGCCCCCTGACCTTCGGGGTCATTCTCATCGTCCTCCTGGGCGGCGCCATGTGGTGGGACGGGCGGCGGCGGGCCCGGCTGCGCGTCCCGACTCCCGAGGAGCAGCCGAAGCCGGCCGACCACCGCGAGCACATCGAGGAGGTCAGGGAAGGGGACGACGACGCCTTCCCCGACGACGGCAGCCGGCTCCTGCCCTACAACATGAAGACCCACACGTCGCACACCACCGGCAAGGGGCCCGAGGCCCGGCCGCAGCACGGCAGTCGCAGCGGCGGGGCTTTCGGGAGCGGCAGCCTGGGCGGCTGAGTCCCGCGTACGCGCGAGCGTCGCGTCGCGGCCCCCCGTAGGTGAAGGGCGCGGTGGCCGAGAAGTGTGTTCGGGGTGGGGTGTGTGCCCGGGCTCCGGTGCGTGGTGCGAGGGTGCGGACTAGGCTGACTCCGTTATTGGACTAGACCTGTATGGCGTCTACTGGCGGAGGATGAGCCATGAGCAACGGAGCACTCCTGGAGGTGATCGCCCTCGACGCGCGGGACGCGGTCGCCGCGCAGGCCGGGGGAGCGGACCGCCTCGAGTTGGTCAGCGACATGGCGGCGGACGGGCTCACCCCGTCCCGGGAGACCTTCGGCCGCATCCGCGCGGCGGTGGACGTACCGCTGCGGGTGATGCTCCGGCTCGCGGACGGTTTCGGTGCGGGCGACGTCGACGCACTGGTCGGGGCGGCGCTCGGACTGCGGGGCGAGGGTGCGGAGGAGTTCGTGCTCGGCTTCCTCGACGAGCACGGCGATCCCGACCTCGTCACCGTCGAGCGGCTGGTCGCCGAGATCGAGGGCTGCCGGTGGACGTTCCACCGCGCGATCGACCGCGCCGCGGACCGCGACGCCCTGCGCAAGCAGCTCGCCGACCTGCCCGGACTCGACACGTATCTCACGGCGGGCAGTGCGGAGGGTGTCGACGCGGGGCTGCCGGTGCTGCAGGCGGAGGCGGCGAGGCGGGACGAGCCCGGCTACGAGCCGCGGATGCTGATCGGCGGCGGTCTCCGCCTCGACCACCTGCCGGTCCTCCGCGTGGCCGGCCTGGACGCGTTCCACATCGGCGGCGCCGCCCGGCCCGCCGGCTGGGAGGCGCCGGTGGACGAGGCGACGGTACGCGAATGGCGCGAGGCGGTGGACGGCTAGTCCGGTCCGTCCGGTTCCCGGTCCGTCCGCGGCCTTGGTGCGCGCCGGAAGCCGAGCCACTGCCCGGGAACGCGGCGGGCCGAGGCGCCATCCCGACCCGGGCAGGGTTGTCGCACCTGCCGAAACGCGCCACCTCACGGACCGGGTCGGGTCGCAACAGCCGCCGGGCCGAGGGCGCCTCGGGCTGGGCTGGGAGCTCCGCTGTCCCGGCCCTGCGCGCAGGGCCGGGACAGCGCCCGAACCCGGGCCGAGGCGCCCCCCGGCAAAGCACGTGCGCCCGTCCCCGACCCCGTCCCGCTGTCGGCTCCCGCAGGCTCCCGCCCGGATCACCCCAGCTGCCACGGCAGGGGCGACGAGTGGAGCACCGCGAGACCCGAGACCGCACGGGTCAGTGCCACGTACAGCCGGCGCAGGCCCGTCCGCTCGTCCGGCTCGGCCGCGACCACGGCCGCGGGGTCGTCGAGGACCACGTAGTCGTACTCGAGCCCCTTCGCGAGGGATGCCGGCACCAGGGTGAGCCGCACGTCCGGGGTGGTCTCCTCGCCGGGAGCCAGGAAGGGGACACCCGCGTCGGTCAGCGCCGCAGCCAGGGCCGGCACCCGGTCGTCGGCGGCGATCAGGCCGGTCGAACCCTCGTGCCGCAGTGCCGACAGACACGCGGCGACCACGTCCCCATCGCCCGCCGACGGGCGGATCTCCAGCGAGCCGGGGGACTCGCGGACCGACCGGACCTCCGCCAGCCCGGGCGACATGTGCGGCAGCAGCCGGGACGCGTACGCGATCACCTCGCGCGGCACCCGGAAGCCCGCCGTCAGTTCCTCCACCACCGCGTCGGACTTGCCCAGATGAGCCAGCGCCTCGGCCCAACTCGCCGTCGCCCACGGGGTGGTGCCCTGCGCCAGGTCGCCGAGGACCGTCGCCGAGCCCGTCGTGCATCTGCGCCCCACCGCCCGGTACTGCATCGGCGACAGGTCCTGTGCCTCGTCGAGGACCACATGGCCGAGGGACGGCGTGCGCTCGACGAGGTCCTTCGCCTCGTCGATCAGCACCGCGTCCGCCGGGGACCAGCGTGCGGAGCGGACCGAGCGCGGCGGCCGGGTCCAGAGGATCGCCTTCTGTTCGTCCGCGCTCAGCACCCCGTCCGCGTGCTCCGCCAGGAAGTCCGGGTCGGAGAGCAGACGCAGCACCAGCTTCGCCGGGTCGACCTGCGGCCAGACGGTCTTCACCGCCGCCTTCACCGCCGCGTTGCGTGCCACCGAGTCCTGCACCCGGTCGTCCGGCGCCTCGCCGGCCTGCTCCATGCGGACGAGCACGGCGTGCGCGATGCGCTGCGGCAGCGCATCGCGGGCCGCGCCGTAGCGGATGTCGCGGTCCAGCAACTCCCGGACGATGTCCTCCAGTTCGTACGCGGGAACCCGCCAGCGGCGTGAGCCGCGGACCACCATCACCGGCTCGGCCGGCATCGTCACATGCGAACGGACCGCGCGCCGCAGTACTTCCGCCATCCGTGCGTCGCCCTTGACCAGCGCCGCCGCGGGCTCGTCCGCCCCGCGCGCCTCGACATGGGCGACGAGGTCCGCGACGGTCGCCTGCTTGACCTCCAACTCACCCAGCGCAGGGAGGACCTGCTCGATGTAGTGGAGGAAGGACCGGTTGGGTCCGATGACCAGGGTGCCGGTGCGGGCCAGCCGCTCCCGGTGCGCGTACAGCAGGTACGCCACCCGGTGCAGACCGACGGCCGTCTTCCCGGTCCCTGGACCGCCCTGCACGCACACCGTGCCGGAGAGGCCCGACCGGACGATCTCGTCCTGTTCGGGCTGGATCGTGGCCACGATGTCCCGCATCGGGCCCACGCGCGGCCGCTCGATCTCGGCCTGGAGGAGCCGGCTGGTCCGGTCCGCCTCCGTCGGGTCGGTGAGGTGCTCGTCCTCGTACGCCGTGAGGTCGCCGCCGGTGTAGCCGAAGCGGCGGCGCAGCCGCACGTCCATCGGGTCCTTGCGGGAGGCCCGGTAGAACGGCTGGGAGACCGGCGCGCGCCAGTCGATCACCATCGGATCCCCGTCGGGGTCGTGCACATGACGGCGGCCGATGTAGAAGCGCTGCCCCTCCTGCGTGGTGTGCAGGTAGTCCAGCCGCCCGAAGAAGAGCGGGGTGTGGGCGAGATCCGCGAGCGCTCTGATCCGCTCGTTGATCTGCGACTCGAGGACGACGGCGTTCACCCAGTTCGCCGTGACGTCCCGGATGTCCAGGGCCTCGACGTCCTCGCGCATCGCGCGCAGGGCGGAGCGCGAGGCGGTCAGATGGGCCCGTTCACGGCCCAGGGGATCGTGCGCCGGTGCTTCGGGCGCTTCGGGCGCGGGCACGGTGCTGCCTCCGAAGGTACGTTGGAAGTACGACATGACAGCGCACCCGGTTTCCGTCCGGGAGGCGGCACTCCTGCGAGGGAGGCGGGCAAGGCGGGCGATTTTACTCAGCCCGCCGAGCCGGGGCGAATGGATTTCGCGGGGCGGGGGTCCATCCCGTAGGGGAGGCCCTCTATCTGAAGTCGTACGCGTCCGCGACCGGCGTTCAGCCCGCAGGTCGATGTGTCGCGGACGCCGAGAACCGATTCTGGTCCCATGAGTGCAGCCACCCTCACCCCAGCGTCCCGGCCCGGTCGCGGAGCCACCGCCACCGGCGCCCCGGCCCACCGCACCCACCGTCTCGGCGACGCGCTGCGCGCGGTCAGGGTCTTCGTCACCACGGCCTTCGGCGTCGCGGTCCTCGGCGAGTACAGCGAGGAGGCCGGCGTCCGCCGCCATCTCTGAGGCGGGCGGGTCCCGTCGGAGGCTCCTGGCGGGCCGCCGCGCCGTGGCCTTCCGTCCGCCCGGCCGGTGTGACGTGATCTTCCGCCCGCCGCCCCGCCGCCCCGCTGCCCCGCCGTGGCCTTCCGTCCGCCCGGCCGTGGACTGGGCCCGTGCCGTCGGCGGACCGCGTACCGGCCGTGGCCTCGGCCGACGGACCGCCGCCCGCTGATCCACTAGGGTCGCGGCCGTGACGCTTCCGCACCGGACCGTGACCGTCCGATCGCTCCCGGCGACTGTCCTTCTCGTCCTCTCGCTCGCCGGCCTGGCCGCGCTCTGCGTCGCTCAGCGCATCCCCATGGCGGACACCCTGGTGTACCGCGCCGAGGGAGCGGCCGTCGCCAACGGCACGGACCTCTACGGCTTCACCGTCACGCACTGGCAGTGGCCGGCCACCTACCCGCCCTTCGCCGCCATCCTGTTCGTGCCGACGACCTGGCTGCCCGTCGCCGCCCTCAAGGTCGTCTTCGTCGTGGGGAACGCGTTGCTCCTCGCCCTGCTCGTCCGGCTCTCCTGCCGCTTCGCCGGGCTGTCCGCCCCCGTACCCGCGGTGCTGGTAGCCACCGCCCTCGGGCTGTGGCTCGAACCCGTCTTCCAGACCCTCGTCTTCGGCCAGATCAACCTCGCACTCGTGTGTCTGGTGCTGTGGGACCTCTCCCGGCCGGACGACGCGGTCGGCAAGGGCTTCGCCCTGGGAGTCGCGGCGGGTGTGAAGCTCACTCCCGCCGTCTTCGTCGTCCTGCTGTTGATCAGGGGACGCCGCCGCGCCGGGCTCACGGCGCTCGCGTCCCTCGCCGGCACCGTCCTGCTCGGTGCGCTCGTCCTCCCCGAGGCCAGCGCTGACTTCTGGACGCGGCAGATCTTCGAGGCCGACCGGATCGGCAAGGCGTGGATCGTCGACAACCAGTCGCTGCAGGGGGTGTTCGCGCGCCTACTGCGCACGACGGAACCGGATGCGGTGCGGGCGGCGGCGCTGCCCGTCGCCGTCGCGGCACTGTGGGCCGCCCGCCGGGCGCCGGAGCGCTGGGCCGTGCTGGCCGTCGCGTTCGCCGCACTGCTCGTCGCGCCGATCAGCTGGTCCCACCACTGGGTGTGGTGCGTCCCGCTGCTGGCGGTCCTGATCGCCGAGGGGCGCAGGGGCACCGCCGCGCTGATGGCCGTGGTCTTCCTGGCGCGCAGTATGTGGCTCGTACCCCACGCGGGGGATCTGGACCTCCGACTGACGTGGTGGCACCAGCCGTTGGCGTCCCCCTACGCGCCGCTGGGGCTGGTGGTCCTGGCGATCGCGGTCTTCCGGGCGTGCGACGGAGGCGACCGTGACGGCGGGCTGCCCGGGCAGCGCGGGACCCCGGGGACGGAAGCGGCGGGCGACGCGGCGGCGGGCGCGGGCACCAGGGCCGCAGGCTGACCCCTGCGGCAGTCGTGGCGCCTGCCGCCGCAGGCAGGGCCGTGCCCGCCGGGTCGGTCCGGCGGGCACGGTGACGTCAGCTCTCCGGGAGCAGGATGTCCGCGTCGTCGAAGATCCGCAGGACGACGAGGAGCAGCCGCCCCCGGGAGATTATGTACTCGGCCACCACCTGCGAGGTCAGCCGGATCTCGCGGTCCTGTTCGCCGGGGCCTATCGGGCGGGAGTGCTCGGTGTACGGGTCGCGGGCGAGAATCTCGACCGCCTTGT
Organism: Streptomyces sp. HNM0645; assembly: GCF_030056615.1. Taxonomy (NCBI): domain Bacteria; kingdom Bacillati; phylum Actinomycetota; class Actinomycetes; order Kitasatosporales; family Streptomycetaceae; genus Streptomyces; species Streptomyces sp. HNM0645. The sequence goes on from NZ_JASHLT010000020.1 coordinate 14,571, forward strand.
CGAACGAGGCACGGCGCACCGGGTCCAGGCGGTCGCGGTCGCGGGCGGCCGACTCCGTGAAGAGCACCTCGTAGCTGTCGTGGTGCGGCATCGAGTTCTCCTCGGGCCGTATCGCGTACCGGCCTCGTCGTGTGTACCGGCGCCTCTGGTGTGTGTCGGTCCCGTGGCGCACAGCGGCCTCGTCGCACCTACCGGTCCGGTCATCCGCAGCCGTCCCCCGGACCGGGGTCCTGCGCCGGGGTCCTGCGCCAGGGACCAGGGTAGCGAGCAACGGATCCCAGGGGTCCGGCATCGGCAGAGGCGGCCGGCGCCCCGGCCTTCATCCGCCGGGAAGCCGTCCGTCCGGAAGGACGAGGCCGCCCGCCGCGTAGCCGTCAGCCGTCCACCGACAGGTCGTCCGCGTCCACGATCCGGTACGCGTACCCCTGCTCCGCGAGGAAGCGCTGGCGGTGGGCCGCGAAGTCCTGGTCGATCGTGTCGCGGGCCACCACCGAGTAGAAGTGGGCCTTGTGGCCGTCCGCCTTCGGGCGCAGGACGCGGCCGAGGCGCTGGGCCTCCTCCTGGCGGGAGCCGAAGGTGCCCGAGACCTGGATCGCGATCGTCGCCTCGGGCAGGTCGATCGAGAAGTTCGCGACCTTGGACACGACCAGGACCGAGATCTCGCCGTTCCGGAACGCGTCGAAGAGCTTCTCCCGCTGGGAGTTCGGCGTCTCACCCTTGATGACGGGCGCGTCCAGGTGCTCGCCGAGTTCGTCGAGCTGGTCGATGTACTGGCCGATGACCAGGGTCTGCTGGCCCGTGTGCTTGCGGACGAGCGCCTCCGTGACCTTCCGCTTGGTGTCGGTGGTGGCGCAGAAGCGGTACTTCTCCTCGGTCTCCGCCGTCGCGTAGGCGAGCCGCTCGGAGTCCGTCAGATTGACCCGGACCTCGACGCAGTCGGCGGGCGCGATGTACCCCTGGGCCTCGATCTCCTTCCAGGGAGCGTCGAACCGCTTCGGGCCGATCAGTGAGAAGACGTCCGACTCGCGGCCGTCCTCGCGCACGAGTGTCGCCGTCAGGCCGAGCCGGCGGCGGGCCTGCAGATCCGCCGTGAACTTGAAGACCGGCGCGGGCAGCAGATGGACCTCGTCGTAGACGATCAGGCCCCAGTCGCGGGAGTCGAACAGCTCCAGGTGCGGGTAGATGCCCTTCCGCTTCGTCGTCAGCACCTGGTACGTGGCGATGGTGACCGGGCGGATCTCCTTCTTCGCACCGCTGTACTCGCCGATCTCCTCCTCGGTCAGCGAGGTGCGCTTGACCAGCTCGTGCTTCCACTGGCGGGCGGAGACGGTGTTGGTGACGAGGATGAGGGTGGTCGCCTTCGCCTGGGCCATCGCCCCCGCGCCGACGAGGGTCTTGCCCGCGCCACAGGGGAGCACGACGACGCCCGAGCCGCCGTGCCAGAAGCCCTCGACGGCGTGCTTCTGGTACGGGCGCAGGGCCCAGCCGGACTCGTCCAGGTCGATGCGGTGGGCCTCGCCGTCGACGTAACCGGCGTTGTCCTCGGCGGGCCAGCCGAGCTTCAGCAGCGTCTGCTTGATCTGACCGCGCTCGGAGGGGTGGACGACGACCGTGTCCGGATCGATCCGGGCGCCTACCAGTGGCTGGACCTTCTTGGAACGCAGGACCTCCTCCAGCACGGGCCGGTCGGTCGTGGTCAGCACCAGGCCGTGGGTGGGGTGCTTGACGAGCGTGAGGCGGCCGTAGCGGGCCATGGTCTCCGCCACGTCGACGAGCAGCGCGTGTGGGACGGGGTAGCGGGAGAACTCGACGAGTGCGTCCACGACCTGCTCGGCGTCGTGTCCGGCCGCCCGTGCGTTCCAGAGGCCGAGCGGTGTCACGCGGTAGGTGTGGATGTGCTCGGGGGCGCGCTCCAGCTCGGCGAAGGGTGCGATGGCGCGGCGGCAGGCGTCGGCTTGGTCGTGGTCGACCTCGAGCAGGAGGGTCTTGTCGCTCTGGACGATTAGGCAGGACACACATACCTCCGGAGATGGGGTCGTCTCATGACAGAAACAACGCCTGTCACAGCACGGGCTATGCCCCGTGCCCGACGCCGGAAGGGCGTCCCGGCCGGCGCGCCGGGGATGCGCACCGCTGTCTATGTTCGCCTATCGCGCGAAACCGACGAGACGACTTCGCCCGAACGCCGCCGCGCGGCCTGTGAAGCGTTGTGCGAGGCACGCGGGGAGGTCGTAGTCGCCGAGGAGGACATTTCGATGTCTCGGGCTTCTCTCGTGGCCTCGACCGGCCGGGACTGCAACGCATCCTGACCAGGCTCGCCGAGCTGGACGTGATCGTGTTCTTCAAGATCGACCGGCTTGCGCGCTCGACGGTCGACTTCGCGGAGATCATGACTCGCCGAGCACCAGAGCGTTGCGCTCGCATCGGCCACGGAACCTCTTGACCTCACGCCGTCCATGGGCCGGGCCATGGCGAAGGTCATCGCGGTCTTCGCCGAGCTGGAGTCCGACACCATCGGCACGCGGGTGTCCACTGCCCACGAGCACCTGCGCCGCGAGGGCCGCTGCACCGGCGGCCGGGGCCCGTACGGCTGCATGGTCGCCCATGACCCCAACGGGGCGGGCAAGGTCCCCGCGGTCAACGAGGACGAGGCCAAGACGATCAGGAAGATCGTGGAACGGGTCCTGGCCAAGGACTCCCTCACGCAGATCAGCAACGACCTCAACAAGGAAGGCGTCCCGTCGCCCGGCCACTCCTCACGCCAGATCACGGGCAAAAGCAGTGACTCCGAGCAGTGGTACACGACGACGCTGCGGAGCTTGCTCGGCAACCCCAGCTGCTCGGCCAGGTCATCGAGGGCGGAAAGCCGATCCTGCGTGAGTGCGGCCTTCTCTGCGACCGGGTGGCGCCGGCCTCACTCTCCGACACGGCCGCGGCCGCCGAGCCCGCCCCCTCTCCTCCACCGGCGTGCCGGCGCCGTCGCCCCCCTCACGAAGCTGCCGGGGACGTGCCGCGGGGCCTGACCGGAAGCCGCTCCGGGGCCGGACCCGAAGGCCCGCCCCGGAGAAGACCGCAGCTCGCCCCTCGGGGTCCCGAAGCCACGCCGCGGCCCGGTCGCTCGGTCGGCTGAGCGACCGGGCCGCGTCTCCTCGCCGGCCTCGCCAGCCCCCCCGTCCGGCACCCCTCCCAGCGTCCGGCACCCCTCCCAGCGTCCGGCACCCCTCCCCGTCCGGCCCCCCTCCCCGTCCGGCACCCCTCCCCGTCCGGCACCCCTCCCAGCGTCCGGCCCGTGTCCCCTTCCGTCCCCCTCCCCGTCCGGGCCCGTGCCCCTCCCGGCCCCTCCCCTCTGGGGGCCGGTCTGGGCCGGCTCCCCCCACGGACGAACGACCCCCGGCCCGCGGACCCGGCTACCGCGTGAGTCCGCCGCCGGGATCGATGCCGACCGGCGCGGACCTTGCGGCCGTCTCGCCCGGGAACGCGGCTGCGGCGACGAGGACGTTGGTGACACGACGCATGGAATGACCTTCCTTCCGGCTGTCCCGTGGCCCGACCGGCCCGGGATCGTCAGATGGGACGCCGGGTGGCTGCCCATGGCCCGGAGCCGGAATGCCGAAGGTCGCCCCTCAGTGGGAATTGATCACTCCCGAGCGGTAACCGCCGCCCTCGTCCGCATGATTCGCGGAATCGCCGGGGCGCCTGGGCGCCCGTCTCGTGCGGGCCGTGGACGGGGCGGGCGCTCAGGCCCGTTCGTCGGCCAGCTCGGCCACGCCGGTGATGCGGTGCAGGGGATAGGTGCGCACCTCGTCGGCGGTGTGGTCGTACGCGGTGACGAATCCGCCCTCGACGCGGACCGGGGCGATGACCCGCTGGCTCGCCGCCCCGTCGGCGTTGACGTACCCGATCCAGATCGCGGACCCGGTGAGCGCGGCCGCCTGCACGGTCGCGAGGGTCTCGGCGGGGGTGGTGCGGGGGAGTTCGCCCGCGCCGGTGTGCGGTGCGGGCTTCCGTACGGCCGTGGCGGCCAGGTCGCCCGCCCGGATCGCCTTCACCGCGGCGGCGAGCAGCGTGTCGTCCGGGGCGGGCGGCCCGTCCGGAACGGGCACCGGCGGGGTGCGGCGCGGGGTGCGGTGGGCGTCCGCGCGGATGATCAGCACATCGCCCTCCGCGGACTCCGCCGCAGGGGCGTATCCCATGGCTCGCAGTCCTTCGAGCAGGGTGGCCGGGTCGGCCTGGGCGGCCAGCACGGTGGGCGCGAGTCGGCGCGTTCGAAGGCTCCGGGAACGGCGGTCGGCCATGATCTCGTCGAGCAGTGCGTCGTCGTCGCAGCGGACGTAGGCGGAGGCGGCGCCGATGCGCAGATGGCCGTGCTTGCGGGCCACGTCGTCGATGAGGTAGCTCAGCGGCTGCGGCACCGGGGTACGGCTGTGTTTGGCGAGGAAGGCGTGCAGGTCCGCCGCGGCCTGCCCGGCGTCGAGCGCCCGCCGTACGGACGCCGGCGTAAACCGGTACACCGTCGCGCCACCCTTCGATTCCACGTCCGCAAGGATGCCCAGGGCCTCCGCCAGCGGGCGTTCCAGCGGGCCCGGCGCGACGGCGGTGAGATCGGCCTGGAGGAGTACGTGGTCGAGCGGTTCGGGCAGCAGCGGAGCGATCACCTCGGCGGCGAGCGCGGCCCGGGCGGCGAGAGCGGCGTGGCTGTGCGGGGCGGGCTGCGCGGGGCCGTCCCCGGCCCGCTCGTGCCGGGCGTCCGGCGTGCCCGGGACCGTGCGGGCGCCCGGCTGTTCACCGGCACGTTCGCCCGTCGCGGGAAGTGCCGCTGCGGGAAGTGCCGGGGCGGGAAGTGTCGCCGGGGCGGCCAGCAGGGTGCGGGCGGCGGTGGAGAGGGCGCCGCGGCCGGTCAGTCCCAGGAGTTCCGCCTCGGTCAGGGTCCACGTCGCGATGCGGGAGCGCAGATCGGAGGGTTCGGGAGCGCCGGGAGCCGGTGCCGGGGTGCGGACCGGGCGCTCCCAGCGGAGCCGGGCGAGGACCGAGTCCTGGTCCGGGGCGGCGCCCGAGGGCAGCTCGGCGAGCAGGGCCAGGACGCGGTGACGCACCTCGGGGGCGGCACCGCGGTCCAGGTCCGGGCCGAGCGCCGCGAGCGTTCGGCCCTTGGCGTCCTGACCGCCGACCAGTCCGGGCGTCCGGGTGGCGGTGAGCCAGGCCGTTGCGAGGGCCGTCCAGCGCGAGGCCGCGGGCAGGTCCAGCCACTCGTCGTACGCGGGCGTCGGCGCGAACCGCTCGTCCTGCCCCGCAGCCGTGCCCGCACGGGAGGTACCCTCGCCGCCGTCGGAGGCCAGCAGGCCCGCCGCGTAGGCGAGTTCCAGCCAGAACGAGGCGATCTGCTCGGAGACGTCGAGCGCGGCGGCGGTCCGCTTCAGATCGCGGACGCTCAGGCCGCCCGCCCGCAGCACCGCCGGCCCGCCCGTCTGCCAGTTCTTCAGCAGCTCCTCGACGGTGGAGAGCGCGGTGTACGCCTGACCTGCCGCCGTGCTGTCCACAACCTGTGGACGGTGTTCGGCGGCGACCCGGACCTCCGGCGCCACCGGTTCCGGTTCGCGGTGGGCCCGTCCGCCGCGCAGATGGAGCGCCACCTCGCGCGGCAGCACCACCGTCCGCGGCGACGAGGGCAGCAGCAGGCCCCGGTCCCGCAGCCACCGCACCGGCGTCGAGTCCGCCGCGCCCGAGGAGCCGCCCGGCGGAGCCACCGTCCCGTACGGCGGGCCCCACACCAGACGGTCCAGCACCGCCAAAGCCTCCGTCGGCGCCGAGTCCAGCAGCGCCGTCATCCGTTCCCGCTCGGTGAACAGCGACGTCAGCGATGCCACGGCCGACACCGGGTCATGGGTCGTCGGCAGCCCCGCCGTGGCGAGGATCTCCTGCAGCCGGCCCGGGGACATCCCCGAGGTGGCCTCGGCGACCGTCGGGCCGAGACCCGTCGGAGACGGGTGCTGCGGGGAAGGGGCGAGCAGTTCGCGTGCGGTCCGCACCAGCCGCAGCCGGTCGTCGTCGCCCCAGACCAGCGCCTGCTCGCGCAGCAGGCCGAGCGCGCGCGGGAGCGCCGCCTCGACCGCGGGGTCGCCGTCGTCGCCGCCGAGCAGCGCGAGCAGCGTCCCGTACGACGTGGGCTCCGCGGCCACGGCAAGGGACTGGGCGGTCTGCTGGGTGAACCGGTCCAGCCGCTCCAGTGCCCTGATGACCGAGGCACGGGTACCGGCGCGGGTCGCGAGCTGCGTCAGATCGTTCGGCACCGGGCTCAGCAGATCCGGGCGGGCGCGCAGCAGCGTGGCCAGCCCCCGGTCGCCGCGGTTCCGCAGGGCCTCGGCGAGGGTGCGGGGCGGGGCGGCGGTGCCGGAGCGGTCGGTGGCGAGGCCGGCGGTGGCAGGGGGCGCGTCCGTGCGGCCGTGGGCGCCGGGCACCGAGTGCCCGGCTTTGCCGCCGTGGGTATCCGCGGGCGTGTGCGCGGTGGCGCCGCCGTGCGGGCGCCCCGTCGCGCCCGCGGTGCCTCCCGCTTCACGCGCGGGCCGTCCTGCCGGTGTCCCTGCGGCCGTTCCTGCGGGCACGTGCGCCTCCCGATCGAGCTCACCGGTCCCCATCCGCCCCACGTTAGCCCCTGCCCAGGCGCTAACGTCAGGACCGGGCGCCGGGACGGGCACGCTGTGGAGGGGCAACCGTGGGGATCGAGAGCGATCAGCTTGTCTTCGACTACCTGAGCCGGGTCGGCGATCTGGCGCAGCAGCGTCAGCTGTCCTCCGGCACCAGGATGCAGCTCGTGTCGTCGCTGCGTAACGAGATCGACCGGCAGCGTGCCAAGTACGGCACCGACAGCCCGGCGGCCGTCCAGCACATCCTGGGACGGCTGGGCAGCCCCGACGAGGTGGTGGACGGGGCGAGCCCCGAACCCGGCCGCCGCCCCTCCCCGGAGGGGACCGTCGGGACGGAGCCCGCCGCCGGGACGGCTCCCGCGTCCGTGCCCGAGCAGAGGTCGGGGACGCCGGAGGCCGGAGCCGTGGAGGCGTCCGCCGGGCCGGCCACTCCCGGAACGGTCCCGGGGGCCCGGGAGCCCGAGTGGTGGAGGATCGAACGCGGGCGTCCCGACGAGGCCGGCTTCGGCGCGTTCGTCGGCGGGGTCGAGGTCCCGGATCTGCTGCGGCCGCCGCGGAAGGACGAGGAAGACGGCGAGCGTGGCGCCGGCGGGCCGGAGCGGCAGGGTACGGCGCGGCGCCGACGGTTTCCGCGGTGGCGGCGCGCCGGGGCGGCGGGTGCCCCGGGCTCCGACGCCGCCTCCGGCGGCACCGGTGCTTCCGCGGGGGCGCCCCCGGTCGCGCCCGCGCCGTCCCGCGGGGGCGTCCGCCTCGCGCTCGGCAACCCCATGGTGCTGTTCGCCGCGATGCTCCTCGCCGCGGGCGCGGTCCTGGGATCGCTGGTGGCCCTGGCCGGCGGCTGGCTCCTCGCCTACGCCACGCGCGCCCTTTCCCGGACCGAGGCGAAATTCGCGGTCCTCGGCATCCCCGGGCTCGTCGCCGCGAGCGCGGCGGTCTGGATCTGGGGCCGCGTCGAGGGCCGGTGGGGCGACCCGATCGCCCCGGGCGGCGACGCGATGCGGGAGGCGCTGACGGGGGCGTGGCCGTGGGTCGTGCGTGGTGCGGCGGTGGCGTCCGCCCTCTTCCTCCTCTGGCGCGCCCGCCGCCGCTGACGTCGTGCCCGAGGCGGGCCGTGCGTCCGTGCGCCCGTGCGTGCGGGACGGGGCGGCGCGTGTGGTGCGGTGCGTCGAGCGTACGTACGCGGGTGGCCACGTCCCGAGCGTCGGCTCTCGCGGTGGGTGCGCGACCGGGCGCGGCCATCGTGGGGCCACGTCCCGAGCCACCGCCCGCGCGGTGCTCCACGACCCGACCCCGGGCGTGTTCCGGACCGGTGTCCTGCGTCAGGCTTCCGGGGGTGTTCCGGACCCGGCGTCCTGTGCCGGTGTCCTCCGGCGCTGCCTTTCCGGTCTCCGTCACCCGGGCACCCGGGCACCCATGCACCCCGGGCCCCCGTCACCCGGGCCCCTCCGGACCCTGGGCACAATGGCACCCATGGCCTCGGAACCGCTGACCCGACCGCTCACCGTCGGCTTCGACCTCGACATGACCCTGATCGACTCGCGTCCCGGGATCCGGGCCGCCTACCGGGCGCTCTCCGCGGAGACCGGCGTGTGGATAGACGCCGACCTCGCGGTCACCCGGCTGGGACCGCCGCTGGAGCAGGAACTCGCGCACTGGTTCCCGGACGACCGGATCCTGGAGATGAGCGACCGCTACCGCGAGCTCTACCCCGAGTACGCCATATCCCCGACCCCCGCGATGCCCGGCGCCCGGGAGGCCGTCGCCGCGGTCAGGGCGCTCGGCGGGCGTGCGATCGTCGTCACCGCCAAGCACGAGCCGAACGCCAGGACTCACCTCGCCCATCTCGGCATCGAGCCCGACGAAGTCATCGGATGGCTGTGGGCGGAGGCCAAGGCGGAGGCGCTGCGCGAGCACGACGCCCTGGTGTACGTGGGCGACCATGTCGGGGACGTCCGAGGCGCGCGCACCGCGGGGGTGCTGTCGGTCGCCGTGCCGACCGGGCCGTGCGACGAGCGGGAGCTGCGTGTGGCGGGCGCGGACGTCGTCCTCCCCGACCTCACCGCGTTCCCCGCCTGGCTCGCCGGGTACGCGGGCGCGGCGGCGACAGCCTGACGGAAGCCGCTGTGCGGAGGAAGGCGGCGGCCCTCACGCACCGGCGCGGATCGCTGCTCCTGCGCGGTGGCGCCGCCCGGCGTTGACCGCGCAGGAGCCGACCGGCGTTGACCGCTGCTCTTACGCGGAGGGGGCGGACGGCGCGGACGAGCGCGCCTGACGGCGCTGCGCGGCGATCGACCGGAGCACGCCGGTGCCCGCGATCAGGAAGCCGACGCCCATCAGCATGCTCACGAGGTACGCGGCCGTCGGAAACGGCTCGGTGCCGAGGAACAGAGGGGCCACGGTGACGAGAGTGGCCACGGCGCCGATGATGAAGACGATCGCGCCGGCACGGACCAGCCCGTCGCCGGGACCGGCCGAATTCGCTTGGGTTTCATGAGTCACCCGACCAGGGTAGTTCCCAGCGCGTAGGAACCACCGGGGACGTCTTGTCAGTGGCCCTCGGACCATTAGCCTTGTGTGGTGGCGGGTCGGGCGGCCCGCTGCAGTGCTATCCAGACCGTTTTTCGCAATTCCCGACGAGTACGAGGACGAGGACAGACGTGCCTACCGGCAAGGTCAAGTGGTTCAACAGCGAGAAGGGCTTCGGCTTTCTCTCCCGCGACGACGGCGGCGACGTCTTCGTCCACTCGTCGGTGCTTCCTGACGGAGTCGACAGCCTGAAGCCCGGTCAGCGGGTCGAGTTCGGCGTCGTCGCGGGACAGCGCGGTGACCAGGCGCTTTCGGTCACGGTCCTCGACCCGACCCCCTCCGTGGCCGCCGCGCAGCGCCGCAAGCCGGACGAGCTGGCGTCGATCGTGCAGGACCTGACGACGCTCCTGGAGAACATCACCCCGCAGCTGGAGCGCGGCCGCTACCCGGACAAGGCCCACGGCAAGAAGATCGCGGGCCTGCTGCGCGCGGTAGCCGACCAGCTCGACGTCTGACCGGCACCGCGCCGCCCCTCCGACGGCACCGCGGCCGGGCCGAGGTTCGCGCGTCAGAGGCGGCGCGGTCCGACGAAGGACAACGCCTCGCGGCCGAGGGGAGGTACGAGCCCCTCGGCCGCGGCACGCGTGAGGAGGCCGCGGACGGCCGCGTAGCCCGCCTCGCCGAGGTCGGCGGTGAACTCGTTGACGTAGAGCCCGATGTGCTGGTCGGCGACGACGGGGTCCATCTCCTGGGCGTGCTCCATCACGTACGGGCGCGACGCCAACGGGTCGTCCCAGGCCATGCGGACAGACGTACGAGCGGATTCGGCAAGGAGGTCCAGCAGCTCCGGGCCCAGCGAACGCTTGGCGATGATCGCGCCGAGCGGGATCGGCAGTCCGGTCGTGGACTCCCAGTGGTCGCCCATGTCGGCGAGGCAGTTCAGGCCGTACTCCTGATAGGTGAACCGTGCCTCGTGGATCACGAGTCCGGCGTCCACCTTGCCGTCCCGCACGGCCGGCATGATCTCGTGGAACGGCAGGACGACGACCCGGCTGACCCCCTCGGGCAGCACGTCCGCGGCCCACAGCCGGAACAGCAGGTACGCCGTCGACCTCTCGCCCGGCACGGCGACGGTCGCGTCGCTCAGGTCCGCGCCCGGCTCCCTGGTGAGTACGAGCGGGCCGCACCCCCGGCCCAGCGCGCCGCCGCAGGGCAGCAGCGCGTACTCATCGAGGACGTACGGCAGCACCGCGTAGGAGACCTTCAGGACGTCGAACTCGCCGCGCTCGGCCATGCCGTTGGTGATGTCGATGTCCGCGAACGTCACGTCGAGGCGGGGCGCGCCCGGGACCCGTCCGTGCGCCCACGCGTCGAAGACGAACGTGTCGTTCGGGCAGGGTGAGTAGGCGATCTTGATCTTGCTCATCGTGCCTCCTCCTCGAGGACGGGGCGCAGCAGCCGGAAAGCGCTCCGCAGTGCGTCCAGGGCCTCGCCGATGCGCCAGGCCGCCCGGTCGCGGGGGCCGACGGCGTTGGACACGGCGCGGATCTCGACGACGGGAACGCCGTGCGTCGCGGCGGCCTCGGCGACCCCGAACCCCTCCATCGCCTCGACGGCGGCGCGGGGGTGACGTGCGGTCAGCTCGGCGGCACGGTCGGCGGTGCCGGTGACGGTCGACACCGTGAGGACGGGCCCGTGCACCGCGTCCAGTGCCTCGGCGATCCGCTCCGACAGCGCGGCGGGCGGGTGCACGGAACGCCCGAAGCCGAGTTCCTCCACGGGCAGATGCCCGTCGGATGTCTGTGCGCCCAGGTCGGCGGCGACGATCGCGTCCGCGACCACGAGCGTGCCCGGCGGCGCGACGCCCGCGAATCCGCCGCCGATCCCGGCGGACACGACCAGGTCGTACGGGGGGACGCCGGGTGCGGCCGCGGCGGCCGTCAGGGCGGTGGCCGTTGCCGCCGCCGCGGCGGCGGGACCGACGCCCCCGGCCATGACGTCCACCGTCGTCCCCGCGCCCGCGCAGCGGCGCAGGGTGTGCCCACCCGGGATGCGGTGGGCGGTCAGGGGCCGGTCGGGTGCGAGCCCGGCGGCGGCGGAGTCGGCCTCCGCCCGCACCGCGGTGACGACGAGTACGCGCATGGCTGAGCCGTTCGGGGCGGGTGCCTCAGTCCTGGGCCAGCTTGAAGTGCCAGATGCCGGTCAGCTTCTTGCCCGAGGTCTCCACGATGGACACCTGCGCGGAGCTGGAGGGCTCACCGGTCGTCGGGCTGGTGAAGAAGGCGCTGGCCGGGATCGTCCGGTACGTCTTGTGGTAGGGCTCCTGCTCGGCGCGTTCACCGCCGATGAAGATGGTCCAGCCGTTCTCGGCGATCTCGGGGTCGACACCGAAGCGGATCTTGTCGTCCGGCGCGACCGTGATGGACTTCTCGGCCTTCTCGTTGAGGCAGTCCTGGATCTGCGACTCCTTGATGGCCTGGCCGTCGTTGTAGCAGGCGGCTTCGGTGTGCACCGAGGTTGTCCCGACCGTCACGGTCGCGAGCGGCGTCGGCTTGTCGCAGGCGGAGAGTACGAGGAGGCCGGCGGACGCGGCACCGAGGGCGGCGGCGGCCCGGCGGCGCTTGCCGGAGAGGAACGCAACGGTCATGGTCCGAAGGCTATCGGGCGCCCGGTGTCCCGCAGCGCGGGGGTGCGGCGTGGCGTCTCCGATGGCTCCCCCGGCGCGGCCCGGCCAGGAGCGGGACGTGCCGGAGCGGGCCCGGCCGGGGCACCCGCAAGGCCCCCCACCGGGCGCCCCGCGGCTGCCCGTCCGCCGGCCCGGCCGTCCGCCCTCCGCCGTCCGTACGGGCCTCGCCACGCGCGGTGGGACCCCTGCTCCGGAGCCCGCCGTGCGGCCCGCCTCACCGTACGCGGGGCGCCACCGTGACCCGGCTCGGCGCCGTCGTGCTGCGGCGGGACGCCACGAGCAGTCCGCGCATCGCCAGCACCGCGCCCAGGGCCAGGATGCCCGCCGCCACGGACATGCCCACCACGCTGTTCAGCGGCAGCGAGATCCCGATCGCCCCGCCGACCACCCACGACATCTGCAGGAGCGTCTCCGAACGGGCGAAGGCCGAGGTCCGCACCGACTCCGGCACGTCGCGCTGGATCATCGCGTCCAGGGACAGCTTCGACAGCGCCTGGGACAGCCCGGCCACCGCGCCCAGCAGCGCCACCATCAGCGGGCTGAAGAACACCGCCGCGAGCACCGCCGCGGACAGCGCCAGCGTCAGTCCCGTGGCGACGATCACCTCCGGAGGCCGGTTGCGCACCCAGGCCCCGATCGCCGTTCCGCAGGCGTTCCCGATCCCCGCGGCGACACCCACCATCACCAGCGAGGCGGCCGCGCTCTGCCCCGCCAGCGGATGGACGCGCAGCAGGAACGCCAGGAAGAAGATCAGAAAACCCGACAGCATGCGGTGGGCCACGTTCGCCTGCAGTCCGTGCAGCACGGACGGGCCGACGGTCCGCAGACTCGGCTTCCGCTCGCCGTGCGTCAGCATGTGCGCCTTCCGTTCGCCCTTCGCCGAGTCGACCTTGGGTGGCATGCTCAACGAGAGGAACGTGCCCGCGACGAAGATCGCGCACGCGCCGTACAGCGGCCAGGCGGGGCCGATCTGCTGGAGGCCGACGCCGATCGGCGCGGCGATGCCCGTGGCCAGCAGCCCGGCCAGCGTCACCCGCGAGTTCGCCTTCACCAGGGCGAACCCCGTCGGCAGCAGACGCGGTACGACGGCGCTGCGGATCACTCCGTAGGCCTTCGAACACACCAGTACGCCGAGTGCCGCCGGATACAGCTCGATGCCGCCCGTCGCGACCGCGCCCGACATGGTCAGCGCCAGCAGCGCGCGGGCCGTCATCGTGCCTGCCATCGCCGCACGGCGGCCGTGCGGAAGGTGGTCCAGCAGTGGGCCGATCACCGGGGCCAGCAGCGTGAACGGGGCCATGGTGATCGCCAGGTAGAGCGCGACCCGCCCGCGGGCCTCGTCGGTGGGGACGGAGAAGAAGACGGTCGACGCCAGTGCCACGGTGATCATGACGTCCCCGGCGCCGTTGACCGCGTGCAGTTCGATCAGCTTGCCCAGTCCGGACTCGCCCGCGCCGTGCGCGTGGGTGGCCCGTCGAATGCCTCTGGCCGTTCGGGTGAACGGCAGGTGCAGGGCGCGGCCGACGGCTCGGCACGCCCTGCTCAGCGGCCCGGGAGCGCCGGACGACCTCGCGGTTGTCACGTCGTCATAGTGCCCTACCCGCCGCCGACCCGAACCGGGATTCGGACGGGCAGGTGGGCGGCACGCCACAGAGGGGGTAGCGTGCGTAGCGCGCCACCGGCGGTAGTTCCCGGCCGCGCGCCTTTTCGCCATCCCGCAGAATGGGTGACGGTAGGTGTGCCCGAGACAGAGTGCCCGGGTGCGGACGTCGATGCGGCCCTCTGGTCCGCTCCGCCCGCTGCTCGTACATCGCGAATCGGCCAGGCGCACCCGTGAGACGGCGTAGGAGAGAAGCGAGACCTGTGAGTGCTGCGACGACGCGAAGCCGTACCCCCGACCGTCTGTGCGCCGAGGCCGTAGACCTCGCCCGGACGGCTGCCGACGAGGCGGCCGCGCCCGGGGTGGTGGGTGAGCACGTCTCGCTCGTGTCCGAGGGCGACCGGGTCGTCACCCACTTCTTCGAGTGCCGGGAGGCCGGCTACCGGGGCTGGCGCTGGGCCGTCACGGTGGCCCGCGCGTCCCGCGCGAAGAACGTCACGGTCGACGAGGCCGTGCTCCTGCCGGGCCCGGACGCGCTGCTCGCGCCGGAGTGGGTGCCGTGGAGCGAGCGGCTGCGGCCGGGCGACCTGGGGCCGGGCGATCTGCTGCCCACGGACGCGGAGGACCTGCGGCTCGAGCCCGGCTACTCGGGTGAGGACGCGCCGCCGCCGAACGCGGCGGTCTCCGAGGAGATGGCCGACCGCGTCGACGCCGAGGACGCGGAGATCGTGACCCGCGCCCCGTCGCGCGGTGCGATCGCCTCCGTGGCGGAGGAACTGGGCATGCGCCGGGCACGGGTCCTCTCCCGCTACGGCCTGCACGTCGCCGCGGACCGCTGGGAGGACTCCTTCGGCGCGAAGACGCCGATGGCGCAGGCCGCGCCGGCGTCGTGCCAGTCCTGCGGCTTCCTGATGCCGTTGTCGGGATCGCTCAAGCAGGCGTTCGGGGTGTGCGCGAACGAGTTCGCCCCCGCGGACGGACGGGTCGTTTCGCTGTCGTACGGGTGCGGCGGGCACTCCGAGGCGGCGGTCATGCCGAAGCCGCCGCGGCCGGCGGCGCCCGTGCTCGACTCGATGCGGTCGGACGACTTCCCGCTTCGCCCGGCACCGGACAGCGGCTCGGTCCCGGACCACGTGGAGACGATCGCGCAGGACGAGGACCTGGGTCACTCGTAGGCCTCTCGCAGGTACGTGCCCGGCTCGGGGGCCGGAGACCGGTTCCGGCCGTCCCGGCGCGGGCGCCGCGGTGTACGCCGGAGTGGTCGAGCTCGCCCCGTACGGTCAGGGCCCCCCACGGTCGCGTCGACGACGGAGACCGTCCGGCCGGGGTCGGGCGAGGCCGCCTCGGCAATCAGCCGGGCGGAGACGGGGAACCCGAGAGACCGTCCGACCGGGACCGCGCCGGCCTTGATCCGTGCCCGGCGGACACCGGAGTCCCTCAGCTCCACCCCGGTGAACCCGCGGTGATGGCCGAGCAGCGCCTCGCCCAGCTGACCGCCCAGCAGCAGCGGTCAGAATCGAGAAGTCGACGGCGAACATGAATTGCGCGCCGAGCAGGACGATGAGGATCGCCTTTTGCTTACCCGTCATTCGGGGTGAGGTTCGGGGGACTGGGAATGCGACATGGAAAGATCATCGACCCGGGCGTCGAAGCCAACCAGTGCGCGGTCAACATACTGGCGCCGCCAACAGGCTCCTCCGCTGCCGGGGCGCGCCACGCCTCAAGCAGGCCGCGTCGAGTGCGGCACGAGGAGGGGCCGGGCAGTGTGAGCGGTATCCGGCCCCCTTGAGTCCAGCGTGCGCCAGGGCGTGACGGGGAGTCAGTGCAGAGGCACCCAGGAGTGGCCTGCCCGCTCCTTGCGGACCCGGCCTAAGGGGGACCGGGGAACTGCCCTCAGGTCACGTGACCGAGCCGGGTCCGGTCCGGGAGGTGGGAGGCCAGCCGCTCGATCGACTGCTGTGCGCCCGTGCCGGGGACCGGGAAGAAGACGGTGAGTCTGAGGCCGAGTCGTACGGTGAAGTCGAGCGTGGTGCGCTTCAGGGAGATCTCCCCGGTGTCGGGATGCTCGAAGAGGTCGATGCCGCAGGAGTCCTCCTGGACGTCCTGGGCGTTCCAGAGGTCTGAGAACTCCCGGCTCTCGCCGCGCAGGCGGTCGATTTCGGTGGCGAGCAGCGGGTCGCCGGGATAACTCGCAGCGTGGGAACGGAAACGGGCCACCACCGTGGGCGCGTCCTGTTCCCAGGCCGGGTATCGGCGACGAGTGTCCGGGTGGGTGAAGAAATCGCGGATGATGTTTCCCGAGCCGCCGTCCATTCCGAGCACTTCACGGGCGGTCCTGTTGGAGACCGTCACATTCCAGACGCGATCGGCGATGTAGGCCGGATTGGGCAGCCAGTTGTCGACGTACGGCTGCAGGGACTCGGCGTCCGGCAGTGTGGAGGCGCCGGCGTGGTCCGAGCCCAGTCCGGCGAGACGCCGGACGTAATGGCGATGGGTGTCGTCGAGATTGAGGACACGTGATATCGCGGAGAGGATCTCCGCGGAGACGTTCTCCGCACGGCCCTGCTCGATCCACGTGTACCAGGACACGCCCACCCCGGCGAGCAGGGCGACCTCCTCCCGGCGCAGTCCCGGGGTCCTCCGGACCCCTGCGACGGGCAGCCCCACCTGGGCCGGAGCGATCTCGGCGCGGCGCACGGTGAGGAACTTCCCGAGCTCCTTCAGCTGGCGCGATGTTGGCATGACGAACGCAACCCCCCGAGCCAGGTTCAGATCGGAGATCGATCCCACGTCCGTGTACTCAGAGGTAACCGATATTGTGGTGGGTTGTCTCTTTTCGGCGGATTGGCCGGATCTGGATGTGACATCGCCTCCGTCCGGCGTGCCTCGCCACACCGCGGGATCGCTCCGGGCGGCCCCGGCGTGGTCCGCGTCAGGGCCACCCCGCCCGCGCAGGCGGTGACACCGCCACCGCGAACCCCTCCGCCCGCACCACGCCACCCGGGTGTGCGATGCGAGCCCTCAGCGGAGCGATCGCGCGGGGGCGCGCGCGACGCGGTACCTTCGGGCCCCGGGACGGGGCTGTGACCCGCGCGGCCGGAACAGCCGCGACAGCGGGGAACCCGCCGGGCAAGCCGGAACAGATCAGAGAGCGGAGACAGGCGTGAGCGTCAGGACGACCGAGGGGGCCGACCCGTTCGGGACGGCGCGGTTGCGGCGTGGGGTGCTCGACGCCTGGAGCGCGAGCCCCGCGCGTTTCCGTGAGGACGCCAACGCCGAGGAGGACCTCGCGCTCGGCGGCTACCGCGATCGTGTGATCGTCGAGCTGGCCCAGAACGCCGCCGACGCCGCCGCCCGTGCCGGTGTCCCCGGGCGCTTCCGGCTCACCCTCGACCGGGGCACGCTCGTCGCCGCCAACACCGGCGCCCCGCTGGACGCCGCCGGTGTGGAGTCGCTGTCGACGCTGCGGGCGTCCGCGAAGCGTGAGGACGACCGGACCGCCGTGGGCCGGTTCGGCGTCGGCTTCGCCGCCGTGCTGGCCGTGAGCGACGAGCCCGCCGTCGTCGGCCGGCACGGCGGCGTCCGCTGGTCGCTGGCCGAGGCCCGGGAACTCGCCGCGCAGACGGCGCAGGCCGGTCCCGGTCTCGGGGACGAGCTCCGCCGTCGCGACGGCCACGTACCGCTGCTGCGGCTTCCGCTGCCCGCCGAGGGCACCGCACCCGACGGTTACGACACGGTCGTGATCCTGCCGCTGCGCGACGGGATCGCCGAGGACCTGGTCGGCCGGCTGCTCGCGGGGATCGACGACGCGCTGCTGCTGACCCTGCCGGGGCTCACCGAGATCGTGGTGGAGACCCCGGAGGGGGTCAGGACCCTGCGCCGCTCGCAGCACGGCGACCACGTCCACATCGAGGACAGCGCCCGCGGGCTGAACCGCTGGCGGGTCGTCAGCCACCACGGGCCCGTCGAGCCCGCGCTGCTCGCGGACCGGCCGGTGGAGGAGCGGCTGCGCCCGCACTGGACCGTGACCTGGGCGGTTCCCGTGGACTCCGAGGGGATGCCCGCGTACCCGGCGACCGCGCCGGTCGTCCACGCCCCGACCCCGACGGACGAGCCGCTCGGCGTGCCCGCGCTGCTGATCGCCTCCCTGCCGCTGGACACCGCCCGCCGCCATCCCGCTCCGGGCCCGCTCACCGACTTCCTGGTGCGGCGCGCGGCCGACGCGTACGCCGAACTGCTCGGCGACTGGCAGCCGGCCGGGACCGGGCTGATCGACCTCGTCCCCGGGCCGCTGGGCAAGGGCGAGCTGGACGGCTCGCTGCGCGCGGCGATCCTGGAACTGCTGCCGCGCACCGCGTTCCTCGCCCCCGCCGTCCCCTCGGAGGACGTGGTGGCACTGCGGCCGCTGGAAGCCGAGGTCGTGGAGGGCGCCGGCGCCGAGACCGTACGGGTCCTGGCGGATGTGCTGCCGACGCTCCTGCCCGCCGGTCTGGAGCGCCGTGTGGAGCTCCGGACGCTCGGTGTCGCACGGGTCCCGCTGACGGAGGCGATCGACCGGCTCGCCGGGATCGAGCGCGACCCTTCGTGGTGGTGGCGGCTGTACGACAGCCTCGCCGGTGTGGACCCGGAGCGGCTGTCCGGCCTGCCGGTGCCGCTCGCCGGTACGGGGGAGGCCGCAGGCGAGGGGGCGTCCGGGGAGGAGGGCGAGGAGCCGCGTCCACGCCGCGCGCCCCGTACCACCATCGGCCCGCGCCAGGTGCTGCTGCCGACCGCCGAGACCCCTGACGGACTGGCCCGGTTCGGGCTGAAGGTGGCCCATCAGGACGCCGCTCATCCGCTGCTGGAGAAGCTGGGCGCGCTGCCCGCGACACCGCGCGCGGTGCTGACGACCCCGCAGGTGCGGGCCGCAGTCGCCGCGTCGCTGGAGGACGGCGACGGGCTCTGGGACGAGGACGCGCCGGACAGCGAGGAGCTGGCGGAGATCGTCCTCGCCCTCGTCAGGGACGCGGGGCTGGAGCCGGGCGACGAGCCGTGGCTGGGTGCGCTGGCGCTGCCCGACGAGGACGGCGAGCTCGCTCCGGCCGGTGAACTGGTGCTGCCGGGGAGTTCCTTCGCGTCCGTGATGCGCGAGGACGAGCTGGCCCTCGTCGACGCCGAGCTGGCCGAGCGCTGGGGCGAGCAGCCGCTCGCCGCCTGCGGGGTCCTGGCGAACTTCGCGCTCGTCCGCGCCACGGACGTCGTGCTGGACCCGGACGAACTGGAGCCCCGCGAGGGCGACTTCGCCGAGCCGGACGACGTGGGGCTGCTGGACGCGGTCGACGTGTGGTGCGAGGACGTCCTGGACCGGCTGCCCGACACCCCCGTTCCACCGGTCGCGACGGAGATCGCCGCCGTGCGCGACCTGGAACTCGTGGACGACGACCAGTGGCCGCGGGCCCTCGCGCTGCTGGCCAGGCCGCCGCTGCGGGACGCGCTGACACAGACCGTCCGGGTGCTGCTGCCCGACGGCACGACCGAGACGGTCCGGCCGTACACGGCGTGGTGGCTGCGCGGGCACCCGGTGCTGGGCGGCCGCCGCCCGGCGGGTCTGCGGTCCGCGGGCGGCGATCCACTGCTGGTCGGTCTCTACGACGCGGCCGACGCGACCGGCTTCGAGGACGAGCAGGTGCTGCACGCGCTCGGCGTCCGGACGTCCGTCGCGGCGCTGCTGGACGAGCCCGGCGGCGCGGCCGAGCTGCTGGGGCGGCTCGCCGACGCGGACCGCCCCGTCACCGCGTCCCAACTGCACGCCCTGTACACGGCGCTGGCGGACCTGGACCCCGAGCAGGTGACGCTCCCGGACGAACTGCGCGCGGTCGTCGACGGGGAGGTTCAGGTGGTGGACGCCTCGGACGCGCTGGTCGCGGACGCTCCCGATCTGCTGCCGCTGACCGCAGGGCGTCCGCTGCTGCCGGTCTCGCCGGACCGCGCGGCCGATCTGGCCGAGCTGTTCCAGGTGGGACGGCTCAGCGAGGCGGTCGAGGCGGAGGTGACGACGGTGGGCGAGGAGCACCGGGTGCCGGAGTCGGTGCACGCGCTGCTGGGACCGGCGACGCCCGTGTCGTACGTCGAACACGAGGAGCTCCTCGCCGGCGGTGTCGAACTCGACTGGCGCCGCACCTCCGACGGGGCCATCCACGCCGCCACGCTGGAGGGCGTCGCCGCAGGCCTGGCCTGGGCGGCGGGCCAGTGGCCGCGCCGCTTCGAGGTGGCGGCGCTGCTGGAGGACCCGTCGCGCACGGAGGAACTGGCGCGGGACCGCTGGTTCGACTGAGGGAGCCCGAGGGCACCTCCCGGGCGGGGAACCCGCCGGTCTCCCGTCCGGGGTGCGGCGATCCACCGGGCCGGCCGGCGCCCCGTCATGCTGGGACAGGTCGTGGGCGGGTGGTGAATCGGCCGTCGGGCCGTGTACAAATGATCTCCGCCGCGGACGGACCACCGCCCACGACCAACGTGAGGTCGTGGGCGGTAGCGGCTGGCCAAGCGGTACCGAGAACACGTCCGCAGCGATACCGATTGCCGTACGTGCCGCTCGTCGCCGGTCAGGCCGCTGACGGTGCGGGAGATCAGTTCCCAACGCTGCCTGGCGAGCGAACCGGGAGTACCGCATCAAAATGCTTCAACCCCGGGCCTGGGTGGTACGGAACGGGTCGGGACTTCGGATCCCCGGGGCAGCCATCACGGGCACGAGGTGCTTTCAGACGCGGTCATGGGTCGAGAGCGGGCGACGATGGAACCGCTTCCGGTAGGTGCCGTGAAGACAGCATTGGTGATCATGAAATCCCGGTGGCCGTCTACGTGGGTACCCTTGGCGAAATGTACGTGGATGTCCCCTGAGGCGGTGCCCATTTCCGCGGCACGGGCCAGCCAGCCCACACTGCACCCTGGAACTGGCAGGCTTTCGGTCTCCGACACGGTGCTTGACCTGCCCCAGGTGTGACTGTAAGTGGCGCTCACTCCCACCTCCGCCACTCCCCAGATGGTGGCTTTGGCGGACGAGCTCACCTCGAGCGTGTCCGAGCTCTCTACAGTGTCCGACCAGCTCAGGGTATGAGTCTCGGTCTGCGACGTGTAATTGAAGACGCTGTCTCCGACAGGGTGCTCCGGCCCCGGAAAGGTGCGATAGCTCTGAGGGGTGTAGGTCATGGTGCAGACCCACTGAGAGCCCGCACATATCTCGAGGACGGCTTTGCCGTCATCGCTGTCGGCGGAGTAGGTGGTCCATCCGACAGCCGTGGTGACGGCCGCGCAGGGTGCGATCTGGTCGGCTGTTCCTCGTTCGCTGCTCTGGGTCCAGGAGGTGCCTCCGTTCCAGCGGAAGACGCCGTCGGGTGATCGGCCGTAGATGGCGTTGTCTGTGACGACCCACTGTGAGCCTGGGCCGGCGGTGCCGATGCGTTCCCAGTTCTGTCCGGAGCCCTGGTAGCGGTAGATGCCGGTGCCGTCAGGGGCGGCTCGGAGGAGTCCGGCTCCGCCTCCGTAGATCTGGTCGGCTGTTCCTCGTTCGCTGATCTGGGTCCAGGAGGTGCCTCCGTCCCAGCGGAAGACGCCGTCCGGCGACTGCCTGCAGACCGTGCTGTCGGTCGCTGCGGCAGCCGCCGGCTGTGCCGTGAGCAGCGGCGTCACGACCGCACTGGGCAGGGTGACCAGGAGCGCGGTCATCCGTACGCGCCATCGTCGCCCGGGCGGCACTGCGGCGCCCTTTCTTCGCCTCACGGCCGCATGTGAACCCGTCGCGGTTCCTGTCACCGCGGAAGTACGCCGAAAGAACAGGCGCATTGCCCGTACTCCTCTCACCGAAGCCGATACGGCTGAGACGGCAGGGGCATGCCACGCATCCAAGGACGCGCAGGCCCCCGCCGCTCGCCGAGCCTGATCTCATCCTTTGCCACCGGCATCGTTGGGTGTGAGTGGTAGAAGTGGCGCATGACGCAAGAATCCTTGCAGGCCGCTTCCCGGGGGCTCCGACCGCACCGGGTGGCAGTCATCGCGGACGAGGACACCAACCCCTTCGAACTCGGCTGCGCCACGGAACTGTTCGGGCTGCCCCGGCCCGAGCTCGGCCGTGACCTCTACAACTTCACGTTGTGCACGCCCCACGACCGCACGGTCATGCGCGACCGCTTCTTCACGCTCACCGCAGCAGCGCGCCTCGAAGCCGCCGAAACAGCCGACACCCTGATCATCCCGAGCAGGCCGGACGTCGGCAGGCCGCGCCACCCCGCCGTACTGGACGTCATACGCCGCGCCCACCGCCGGGGCGCCCGGCTGGTCTCCTTCTGCACCGGCGCTTTCGCTCTGGCCGAGGCCGGCGTGCTGGACGGGCGCCGGGCCACCACGCACTGGCAGTGCACGGACCTCCTGCGCTCTCACCATCCCGCCGTCCGCGTCGAACCCGACGTCCTCTTCGTCGACGACGGCACGATCCTCACCTCCGCGGGCAGCGCCGCCTCACTCGACCTCGGCCTGCACATCATCCGCCGCGACCACGGCGCGGAGACCGCCAACACCATCAGCCGCCGCCTCGTCTTCCCCGCGCACCGCGACGGCGGACAGAAGCAGTTCATCGAACGCCCCTTACCCGACCTGCCCGACGAGTCCCTGGCCCCGCTCCTGGCCTGGGCCCAGGAGCGGCTCGACGCACCTCTGACCGTCGCGGACCTCGCAGCCGAGGCAGCCGTCAGCACCACCACCCTGCACCGCCGCTTCCGCACCCAGCTGGGCACCACACCCCTCGCATGGCTGACCGCGCAGCGCGTCACCCTCGCCCGCCGGCTCCTCGAACGCGGAGACACCCGCTTCGACGACATCGCCCGCCACACCGGACTCGGCACCGCGGCCAACCTCCGAACGCTCCTACGCCGAGAAACGGGACTCACCCCCTCGGCCTACCGGCAACGCTTCGGTCCGGAGACGCACTTCATCCGGACGGCACCGCGCTGACCGCGGGCGACATCCAGGCCCACCCCACCGCGCCCCCCGCTGAACCGGGACCGCCGCACCCGATCCAACGGCTCCTCGCAGGCCTCCAGCTCGGACCCGCTCTTGCGGACCGTCGTCTCACCGACACGTGCGGCCCGGGCGACGGCCCGAATGCCGCCATGGCCCGGCACTCGGGCCGCAGCCCCGGCAGCAGTCGACGCTGCAGCGCGTCCATGCGGGAACAACACCGGAAACTTCACAGGGAGTTGGTCACGAGTCCCGTCAGGGAAGCGCGTACCACAGCAGCGGGCCCCAGGACGGGAAGCACACCTTGGTTCCCTGCGAGCGCTCAGGCCGGGAAGCGGCGGTCCACCCATCGCCATGCGAACTCCAGCACCCCCGCCGCCAGCGCGGCGATGGCGACCGCCGCCCACGGCATCGTCGTGCCCACCAGCCGCAGGGCGAAGAAGTCCTGCAGCCAGGGCACCATGAGGACGATCAGGAAGGCCAGTCCCATCGCCGCGACCAGGCACATGCGCCACAAGGTGTAGGGGCGGGCGATGATCGCCAGCACCCACATGGCGACCAGGAACAGCGTCAGCGTCGCCGCGCTGGTCTCGGCGGCCAGCGCGCCGGGCCCGCTGTAGTGGTGCCGGGCGAGGAGGTATGTCGAGAAGGTGGCGCCCGCCGCGACGATCCCGCCGGGGATCGCGTACCGCATGACCCGCCGTACGAAGTGGGGCCTGGCGCGCTCCTTGTTGGGCGCGAGCGCCAGGAAGAACGCCGGGACGCCGATGGTCAGTGTGGACAGCAGGGTCAGATGCCGGGGCAGGAACGGGTACTCGACCTGCGAGCAGACCACCAGGATCGCCAGCAGCACCGAGTAGACCGTCTTGGTCAGGAACAGCGTGGCGACCCGGGTGATGTTGCCGATGACGCGACGGCCCTCGGCCACCACCGACGGCAGCGTGGCGAAGCTGTTGTTGAGGAGCACGATCTGCGCGACGGCCTTCGTCGCCTCGGAACCGGAGCCCATGGAGACGCCGATGTCGGCGTCCTTGAGGGCGAGGACGTCGTTGACGCCGTCGCCCGTCATCGCGACCGTGTGGCCGCGCGACTGGAGCGCGCCGACCATGTCCCGCTTCTGCTGCGGGGTGACCCGCCCGAAGACCGCGTTGGCGGCGAGCTCGTCGGCCATCGCCTCCCGCTCGGCAGGCAGCTTGCGGGCGTCCACGGTGTCCGCCGCGCCCGGCAGCCCGAGCTTCCCGGCCACGGCGCTCACCGACACCGCGTTGTCGCCCGAGATGACCTTCGCCGCGACGTCCTGCTCCTCGAAGTAGCGCAGGGTGTCGGCCGCGTCGGGCCGCAGCCGCTGCTCCAGCACGACCAGCGCGGTGGGCCGGGCGCCCGCGGCGACGTCGAGGTCGTCGAGCTCGCCCGCGGCGCGCGCGAGCAGCAGGACGCGCAGGCCCTGCTCGTTGAGGCCGTCGACCTCGCGCAGGGCGGGCGCGCCGGGGGGCAGCAGTACGTCGGGGGCGCCGAGCAGCCAGGTCGAACTCTGCCCGTCGCCCTCGCTGAACGCGGCTCCGCTGTACTTGCGCGCCGACGAGAACGGCAGGGACTCGGTGCAGCGCCACTCCTCCCGGTCCGGGTAGGCCTCGATGATCGCCTGGAGGGAGGCGTTGGGCCGCGGGTCGGACTCGCCGAGCGCCCCCAGGACGGTGCGCACGTAGTCCTCGTCGCAGCCGTCGAGGGTGCGCAGCTCGGTGACGTCCATGCCGCCCTCGGTGAGGGTGCCGGTCTTGTCGAGGCACACCACGTCGACCCGGGCGAGGCCCTCGATCGCGGGGAGCTCCTGGACGAGGCACTGCTTGCGGCCGAGCCGGATGACGCCGATCGCGAAGGCGACGGAGGTGAGGAGGACGAGGCCCTCGGGGATCATCGGTACGATTCCGCCGACGGTGCGGGCGACCGAGCCCTTGAAGTCGTCGCCCTTGACGACGAGCTGGCTGACGATGAGGCCGAGGGCGGTCGGCACCATCATCCAGGTGACGTACTTGAGGATCGTGGAGATGCCGGAGCGCAGCTCGGAGTGGACGAGGGTGAAGCGGGACGCCTCCTCGGCCAGCTGGGCGGCGTAGGCCTCACGGCCGACCTTGGTGGCGGTGAAGGCGCCGCCGCCGGCGACGACGAAGCTGCCGGACATCATCCGGTCCCCGCGCCGCTTCAGGACCGGGTCGGCTTCACCGGTCAGCAGGGACTCGTCGATCTCGAGGCCGTCGGCCTCGGCGACCTCGCCGTCGACGACGACCTTGTCGCCCGGTCCGAGCTCGATGAGGTCGCCGAGCACGATCTCGGAGGTGGACACCTCCCCGGAGACGCCGTCGCGCCGGACGGTCGGTTTCGCCTCGCCGATGACGGCGAGCCCGTCGAGGGTCTTCTTGGCGCGCAGCTCCTGGATGATGCCGATGCCGGTGTTGGCGAGGATGACGAAGCCGAACAGGGTGTCCTGGAACGGCGCGACGAAGAACATGATCGCCCAGAGCACGCCGATGATCGCGTTGAAGCGGGTGAGGACGTTGCCCCGGATGATGTCGACGGTGGAGCGACTGCTGCGAAGGGGGACGTCGTTGACCTCACCGCGTGCGATGCGTTCGGCGACCTCGTCGGCGCTCAGCCCGCCGGACCGGTGCCGCACGGGCGGCGGCACGGGATGTACGGGGTCGAGCTCCGCCCCCGCGTCGATGACCGGGCCGCCGTGCGGCTCGGCTCCGTCGCTGCCGATCTCCGACCGCTGAGTCATGCCTCCGACGGTACGGCGGTGTGGCCCCCTTCACCCCCCGAGCCGCGGATCCGGCCATGGCCGGATCCCGCCGAAGCGGGAGCGTGGCTCGGCGACGCGTCGGACGCGGGTGGCGGATCACCGGGGCCCTTGGCGCCGGGGCGGGAGTCCGCCCGTGCTCGGGGCTCGCCCCGCCGTCGGCGCGACCGGGTGAGCGGCCCGGCGCCGTCCGGCGCGTGCGCACGGGGCCCGGCCCGGGATCCCGGCCGCACGAGGGGCGTCCGGTGGGCTGTCCGGGGCGCGCGAGGGTGTCCCGCCTTGGGGGCCGGGGGTCGCCCCGTCAGTCGGTGCCGTGCGAGGCGGCTTCGGCGCGCGGGCCGTGCGAGGCGGCTTCCGCGCGCCTGATGGCCGCGTCGCGCTTGCGCACGTACCAGATGCCGAGGAGGCCGAGCCCGCCGCCGGCCAGGCAGGTCCACACCCACCAGTCCAGCTCGCGCTCGGCGAACCAGCCGTAGAAGGGGACCTGGACGAGGAAGAGGACGAACCAGAGGATCGTGCCGCCGGTGATGGTGGCGACGACCGGCCCCTCCAGGGGCTCGGGTGCCTCGTGCTTGGGGGTCCACTTCGCCATGCGGTCAGTGTAGGCGGCGATCTCGGCGGCCCCGACGCTGTCCCCGGGGGCCGCGACCTGTCTTTGCCCACCGTCGTCTACGCGCGGAGATACCGATCTTCCGCATATACGTTCATACTGAACCGGTTTGTGTCCGACCGGTTTCCTTCGTATGAACATCCAGGGGAGCCGGTCGTGGTCAGCCACCCCCGCACCACCTCGACGAGGACTCGTATGCCCCCCACGGCCACCGCTCCCGCGGACGCCCGGCAGTCGCAGCGGCCGGGCTCCGGTTCCCGTGCCCCCGGCCGGCTCGACCGCTACTTCAAGATCTCCGAGCGCGGATCCACGGTCTCCCGTGAGGTCCGCGGAGGCTTCGCCACCTTCTTCGCCATGGCGTACATCGTCGTGCTGAACCCGATCATCCTCGGCAGCGCCAAGGACGTGTACGGGCACCAGCTCGACGGCGGCCAGCTGGTCACCGCGACGGTGCTCACCGCGGCCTTCTCGACCCTCCTCATGGGCGTCATCGGCAACGTCCCGATCGCCCTGGCCGCCGGGCTCGGGGTGAACACGGTCGTCGCCCTCCAGCTCGCCCCGCGTATGAGCTGGCCCGACGCCATGGGCATGGTGGTCCTCGCCGGCTTCGTGGTCATGCTGCTCGTGGCGACGGGCCTGCGTGAACGGGTCATGAGCGCCGTGCCGCTCAGCCTGCGCAAGGGCATCGCGATCGGTATCGGTCTGTTCATCATGCTGATCGGGCTGGTCGACTCCGGCTTCGTCTCCCGCATCCCGGACGCCGCCCACACCACCGTCCCGCTCCAGCTCGGACTCACCGGGCACCTCTCCGGCTGGCCGGTCCTGGTCTTCGTCCTCGGCACGCTGCTCACGCTCGCGCTGATCATCCGCAGGGTGCCGGGCGCCATCCTGGTCTCCATCGTCGTGATGACGTTGGTCGCCGTCGTCGTCCAGATGATCGCCCGGCTCCCCGGCGAGGCGTGGGGCCTGACCGTGCCGGAGTGGCCGGGCAACCCCGTCGCCACGCCGGACTTCGGGCTCGTCGGCCAGGTCAGCCTGTTCGGTGGCTTCGAGAAGGTCGGCCTGCTCACCGGTGCGCTCTTCGTCTTCACCGTCCTGCTGTCCTGCTTCTTCGACGCGATGGGCACCATCCTCGGCGTCGGTGACGAGGCGAAGCTGATGGACGACAAGGGCAACCTCCCGGGCATCAACAAGGTGCTGATCGTCGACGGCGTCGCCGTCGCCGCGGGCGGTGCCACCTCCTCCTCCGCCAACACCTGCTTCGTGGAGTCGACGGCGGGCGTCGGCGAGGGCGCGCGCACCGGCCTCGCCTCGGTCGTCACGGGCGGTCTCTTCGCGGTGGCGCTGTTCCTGACGCCGCTGGCGACCATGGTCCCGTCCCAGGCGGCGACGCCCGCGCTGCTCGCGGTCGGCTTCCTGATCCTCGCCGGGTCGGTCAGGGACATCGACTGGAACGACTTCACGATCGCCGTGCCGGCGTTCCTGGCGATGGTGATGATGCCGTTCACCTACTCGATCACCAACGCCATCGGCATCGGCTTCATCGCGTTCAGCGTGCTGCGTCTTGCGGTGGGGCGAGGCCGTGAGGTGCCGGTCCCGATGTACGTCGTCTCGGCGGTCTTCGTCTTCTCCTACGCGATGCCGGCGCTGGGCCTGACGTAGTCCGCGGCGCCCGGCCGCACCCGGCTGTCCGTTCGACGGCCCCCGCCGCTGCCCGCTCCCGGCCTCATGCGGTCGTGTCGCGTCCCGTGCCGGGCCGGCCGGGGTCCTCGCCCGGCCCCGGCAGGCCCGGCACGGGACCGTAGAACTTCTCCGTCTCGTCGACGGCCGTCTTGAAGCGCTCGTCGAAGTCGTCCCGAACGAGCGTCCGGACCACGTAGTCCTGGACGCTCATTCCGCGTCTGGCGGCATGCTCCCGTAGCCGGTCGAGCAACTCGCCGTCCAACCGCAGGCTGAGTACTGATGATGCGCTCGATGCTGTGGCTGCCATGTCAGCCAGCATCGTTGGCCGGAACCGATCGGTGCGTCACTTTCCGAAGCCCTCTCACTCTTTTGGGTGAGATGTGGGTGTGAGCCGTAACCCAGTAGTCATTAGGATGGGTAATGAGTTATGCTAAGGAACATGCCTGACCTGTCCCACGGCGACGACGTCGCCGCCGTGAACTCACTGCGCTCGGCCGTCATGAGGCTGGGCCGGCGCCTGAAGCACCAGCGCGTCGACGAATCGCTGAGCCCCACCGAGATGTCGGTGCTGGGCACCCTCGCCCGCTGCGGCTCGGCCACCCCCGGTGAACTGGCCCGCAAGGAGCACGTCCAGCCGCCGTCGATGACCCGCATCGTGGCGCTGCTGGAGTCCAAGGGGCTGGTCCGGCTGGAGCCGCATCCCGAGGACCGCCGGCAGAAGGTGGTCAGCCAGACCGAGCGGTCCGAGGTCATGCTCGAGGAGTCCCGCCGCAAGCGGAACGCCTGGCTGGCCTCGCTCGCCGAGGGTCTGGACGAGGAGGAGTGGGCCAAGCTGCGCGCGGCCGCTCCCGTACTGGAGAAGCTCGCACACCTGTAACGACCAGCCCGAGGAGGCGACCTCTTTTGAGTTCGGGACCCGGAGCAGACTCCGCACCCGCACCGAAGCCCCACGACCACAACGACACGAACGGCGCGGCCCCGGGAACCGGACCGGCGCGCAAGGGGACCTTCTCCTCGCTCAGGGTCCGCAACTACCGGCTGTTCTTCACCGGAGCGATCGTCTCCAACACGGGCACCTGGATGGCCCGCATCACCCAGGACTGGCTCGTCCTGAGCCTCACCGGCTCGTCCGCGGCCGTCGGCATCACCACGGCCCTGCAGTTCCTGCCGATGCTGCTCTTCGGCCTGTACGGCGGGGTCATCGCCGACCGCTGCCCCAAGCGCCGGCTGCTGCTCTTCAGCCAGGGCGCCCTCGGCCTCTGCGGACTGGCGCTCGCCGTGCTCACGCTCTCCGGCGAGGTCCGGGTCTGGCACGTCTACCTCATCGCCTTCCTGCTCGGCATGGTCACGGTCGTCGACAACCCGACCCGCCAGTCCTTCGTCTCCGAGATGGTCGGGCCGGGCCAGCTGCGCAACGCCGTCAGCCTCAACTCCGCGAACTTCCAGTCCGCGCGGCTGATCGGGCCCGCGGTCGCCGGTGTGCTGATCACCGCCGTGGGCAGTGGCTGGGCCTTCCTGCTCAACGGGCTGTCCTTCCTCGCGCCGATCGCCGGTCTGCTGCTGATGCGCCCGGCCGAGCTGCACCGGGCCGAGCGGGTGCCGCGCGGCAAGGGGCAGCTGAGGGAGGGCCTGAGGTACGTCGCCGGCCGGCCCGAGCTGATCTGGCCGATCGTCCTCGTCGGCTTCATCGGCACGTTCGCCTTCAACTTCCCGATCTGGCTGACGGCCTTCGCCGACAAGGTCCTCCACGCGGGTGCGGGTACGTACGGTCTGTTCAACACGCTGATGGCGGCCGGCTCCCTGGCCGGCGCCCTGCTCTGTGCCCGCCGCGCCTCCTCGCGGCTGCGGATGCTCCTCGGTGCGGCGGCCCTCTTCGGCGTGCTGGAGATCGCGGCCGCGTTCTCGCCGTCGTTCTGGCTGTTCGCGGTGCTGCTCGTCCCGATCGGCATGGTCGGTCTGACGGTGAACGTGACGGCGAACTCGTCGGTCCAGATGGCGACGGACCCCGTGATGCGGGGCCGCGTCATGAGCCTCTACATGATGGTCTTCGTCGGCGGTACGCCGCTGGGAGCACCGATCGTCGGCTGGCTCACGGACACCTACGGTGTGCGGGTCGGAATGGCGACGGGCGGTGCGGTCGCGGTCATCGCGGCGGTCACGATCGGCCTGATCCTGGTCAGGGTCGGCGGCATGCGTCTGAAGGTGGACCTGCGCCGCGGGCACCGGCACGTACGGATGGTGCCGCGCGAGCGGCTGACGGCTGCGGCATAGGGTGGCGGCTGCGGCGCGCGCTCGGTGGTGCGCACCACCGCGTCCTCGTGTGAGGGGGCGTGGGGGAACCCGTCGCTGGGAGACTCGGAGCATGAGACTCTTCGCCGCCGTGCTGCCGCCCGACGAGGCCCTGCGGGAGCTCGGGCGGGCCGTGGACCGGCTGCACGAGCTGCCCGGGGCGGACGGTCTGCGCTGGACCGGGCGGCCGGCATGGCACTTCACCCTCGCCTTCATGGGAGAGGTCGACGAGGCGTTGCTCCCCGACCTGACCGAACGGCTCGGGCGGGCCGCACGGCGCACCGAGGAGTTCCCGCTGCGGCTGCACGGCGGCGGGCACTTCGGCCGGCGCACGCTCTGGGTGGGCGCGGCCGGCGCGCTCGACGCGATGCGCATGTTCGCCGAGCGCACGGAGGCGGCGGCTCGGCGTGCGGGCGTCGCCATGGAGGAGCCCCGCCGCTACCACGCCCATCTGACCCTCGCCCGTACCCGAACCGACACGGATCTGCGCCCGTACGTCGACGCACTGGGCCCCTTCGAGGGCAGGCCGTGGACCGTGTCCCGGCTGCTGCTGATCCGCAGCAACCTGCCCGGCGGGGGCCGCCCGGGCGAGGGACCGCGCTACGAGGAGGCCGGCCGGTGGCCCCTGGGCGCGGCGGGCTGACGCCGGAGCCCGTACACCGCACGGCACCGCCGACCGATCCCGCCGCACGGCACCGCGGACCGGCCCCGCCGCACGGCACCGCGGACCGGCCCCGCGGAACCGGAGGGTCCGCGCGGGACGCCCCAGGCGCCGGGGGCCCGGCCCAGCCCGTTAGGCTCAAAGGGTGGACCCGAAGACCCGTAACCGGATCATGGCCGGTGTGCTCGTGCTGATGTTCGCCGTCGTCGCGGTGGCGGCTGCGCTCGGCCGCTGAGCGCCCGAGCCGGGTGGCGTGGCGCGCGGAGGAGCGGCGCGCGCGAGGAGTGACCAAGGCCCGGGGCGGGTGCGCCGCGCCGGTTCGCCCTTGCTTCGAGCGCACTCGAAGCAGTTGGCTGAACCCCATGAAGTACACGCAGCTCGGACGCACCGGACTCAAGGTAAGCCGACTCGTCCTCGGCACGATGAACTTCGGTCCCCAGACCACCGAGGCCGACAGCCACACGATCATGGACGCCGCGCTCGGCGCGGGCCTGAACTTCTTCGACACCGCGAACGTCTACGGCTGGGGCGAGAACAAGGGCCGCACCGAAGAGATCATCGGTTCGTGGTTCGCGAAGGGCGGCGACCGCCGCGACAAGGTGGTCCTCGCCACCAAGGTGTACGGGAACATGGGCGCGGACGGCGAGGTCTGGCCCAACCACGACAAGCTGTCCGCCCTCAACATCCGCCGGGCCGTCGACGCCAGCCTCAAGCGGCTGCGGACGGACTACATCGACCTCTACCAGTTCCACCACATCGACCGGAGCACGCCGGTCGAGGAGATCTGGCAGGCGATCGACGTCCTGATCTCCCAGGGCAAGATCCTCTACGCCGGTTCGTCCAACTTCCCCGGCTGGAAGATCGCCCAGACCAACGAGACCGCCCGCCGACTCGGCTCCTTCGGGCTGGTCAGCGAGCAGTGCCTGTACAACCTCGCCGAGCGGCGCGCCGAGATGGAGGTCATCCCGGCCGCCCGGGAGTACGGCCTCGGCGTGATCCCTTGGTCGCCGCTGCACGGCGGTCTCCTCGGCGGCGTGATCAGGAAGGAGACCGAGGGCGGGCGCCGTTCGGCCGGACGCTCCGCCGACGCGCTGGCCGACACGTCGGTGCGCGAGAAGGTCCAGGCCTACGAGGACCTGCTGGACAAGCACGGCCTGGCTCCCGGCGAGGTGGCTCTGGCCTGGCTGCTCACCCGCCCGGGTGTGACGGGCCCGATCGTCGGCCCGCGCACCGAGGCTCAGCTGGCGTCGGCGCTCCGGGCGCTGGAACTGGAGCTTCCGGGCGAGCTGCTGAAGGAACTCGACGCGATCTTCCCGGGCCCGGGGCCGTCCCCGGAGGCATTCGCCTGGTGAACGCCGGGGCCTGAGGGCTGCCGGCATCGGGGGCCCACCGGGGCCGAGAACGCCGGGGGACGGGGGCGCTGCTCCCGTCCCCCGGCGCGCGGATCGCCGGGCGGAGCGGCACGGGCCGCGCGGGCGAAGCGGTCAGGTGCTCTTCCGCAGCGGGGCCAGCAGTTCCGCGGGGTCCGGCGGCCAGACCGCCTCCGTCGCCCGGGCCAGTTGCTCGGGGGTCCACCAGCGCCACGCAAGGATCCTCTCCTCGACGTGCGCGGCGACGGCACGGTCCGTGGGCTCGCGGCGGGAGCCGTGGCAGACGTAGACGTGCTCGTGCTGGCGCACGGGGACACCGGCGCGGGTGAAGTCGTGTTCCCAGGTGCACAGCAGTGCGCCGGGCAGCAGATCGGTCCACCCGGTCTCCTCGCCCAACTCGCGCCGGGCCCCCTCGCGCGGGGATTCCTCGCGCTCCAGCCCTCCGCCGGGCATCGCCCAGTGGACTCCGACCTCCTCGTTGTCGTACCGGAAGAGGAAGACCGCGCCGTCGGGGTCGAGGACGGCAACGCGCGCCGCGCTACGGGGTTTTCGCATCCAGGAACCGGCCCGACGCCGCCCGATTTCGCGTGGCGGGCGGGCCTCAACCCTTGACGGCCTCTGCGATCCGCAGTGCTGCCTGCGCGGGCGTGAGGTGGGTGGTGTCGATGACCTCGGCCTCACCGTGTAGCCACGTGCGGGCCGCCTCGACATAGGGCTCAAGGTACTTGAGACGGAACGGAGAGTTGGGGCCAAGAACAGTGTCGCCCCCGATGCGCTCACGGAGGGTGTCCGGGTCGGCGTGGAGGACGAAGCGCCGTACCGGAATGGCATGGTTGGCGAGGCCCGTGCTGATCTCGCGCCAGTACTCCTCGATCAGGACAGTCATGGGCATCACCAGAGTGCCGCCGGCGTAGTCGAGTACGCGGCGGGCGGTCTCGACTACGAGCGGCCGCCACGGCGGCCAGTGCTGGAAGTTGTCCGTCCCGGGCAGCCCCGGCGTGATGTCCATGAGTGTCTCGCCGACCTTCTCGGCGTCGAACACCCGTGAATCCGCGATCAGCTGCTGCACAAGTGCACTGGTCGTCGTCTTGCCCGCGCCGTGGGTGCCGTTGAGCCATACGATCACGGAACCGACGCTGCCGCCGTGCGGGCCTGCGAACCTCCGCCATGACCACGGTGGCTCCAGGCCACGACTCGACGTAGCCCGAAGCATCGAACGCGCCGACCAGATGTCCCCGGTCGCCGAGTTGGGCGAGTTCGCGCTCGCAGTCCCTGGGGCGAGTTCATCGACTGCGCCGAAGGCGTCCGGTCCGTGAAGATCAGCGCCGCCCTGACCGACATGCGCGTCCGGCTGTCCGGCCACAGAAGGACCTCAGGGGTCAGCGAGCTGGACGGCCGGGCGGCTGCCCTCCTGGGCGACACCTGATCCCGTGCACCCGAAGCCAACTTCGCCACGCTCCAGGCCCTGCATCTGCACCGCGCCCATCTGCACCTCGCCCTGGGCCTCGCCGAGGGAGGCGTCCCGCCGCACGCGGAGCACGTCGCCGATCGCGTCGCCGCCGTGCTGCGGCTGCCGTACGGCTGGCTCGTCTGAAGCGGACCGCCCCCTGTCCGTGCGGCGTGCCCGGGCAGCCGGACGCCGTGGACGCCCGGGTGACGTTCACGGCGTGCACGGCGCCACGCGCCGCAGGGTCGGCGGGCGACCGTTGCGGCGGCGCGGCCTGTCGGGGGTGGGCGGTCAGGAGAGTGGGCGGTCGCCGAGGACGGCCGGACCGCTGGGGACAGACCTCAGGCGTTCGCGTAGACCTTGGACACGAACTCCGCGATCTGGTCGTCCGAGAGGTTCTTGGCGAGATCGGCCTCCGTGATCATGCCGACGAGTTGGTGTCCGTGCTCGACGTCGATCACCGGCAGCCGCTTGATCTGGTGCTCCTCCATCAGGTGCAGCGCCTCCTCGGCCGGGGCGCTCGCCTTGATCCAGTGCAGGTCACCGGAGAGGGAACCGGCCTGGACCGTCGCCGGGTCTATGCCTTCCGCACAGCACCGGACGATGATGTCGCGGTCGGTGACGAGGCCCGTGAGCCTGTTGTTGTCGCCGCATATGGGAAGAGCGCCGACGTTCAGGTCGCGCATCATGCGCGCCGCCTCCCGCAGCGACTGGTGCGCACCGATGCACTTCACCCCGCCGCTCATCATGTCGCGGGCGGTGAGCTTGGTGTTGCCGGTCATGATTGCCTTCCGTTCCTCGGGAGGGCGTCCGTCTGGCCCCGTCAGGGCTGCGGCGGCTTGTCCTGCCCCTGGCCGGGCTGGTCGCCGCCGAACTGCTCCTTGAGCCTGTCCTGACCGGTGTCGACCTGGCCGCTGTACTTGCCCCGGGTCCTTTCGTCGATCGTGTCCCCGCCTTTGTCGACGCCCTTCGAGGCCTGGTGCTCGTGGCCCTTCAGCATCTGCTTGAGCTTGTCCATCATGGACATGGGCGGTCCTCCTTGCCGTGTGCCCCCGCTCCTCCAGCGTCTCCTCCGCCTGCACGGTTCGCATCTGGGCGGTCGTCCCGAGGACCGGCACGCGCGCGGGCGGAACCGCGCGGAATCGCCCGGTCGCGGCGTGGCGGGAGGCACGGTACTTCCCGGGCGCCGTGCGGGCCGCCCTGCCGCCGGCCGAGGCTGCGACGCTCACCGATCGTCCCGGCCCGGTGCCGGACGAGCTCCGGGACGAGGCGGCCGGCACCGACGATCAGCAGCAGCTGGGACGGCGCCCGGTCAGTCCGCCCCCCGCTCGTACGGTCCGCCCAGCCCCCACGCCTGGTGCATCGCACCGGCGAAGGCCGCGGCCAGCTTGTGCTCGCCGGAGGGGCCCGGGTGGGTGCCGTCGTAGGTGTCGGTGTGGATGTCGTACGCGTGCGGCGTCGAGGCCAGCAGCAGCGGCGACGCGGGCGTGTCCAGATCCGCGACCGCCTTGGCGAGGAGTTCGTTGAAGCGGTCGCACTCGGCGGCGAAAGGGGCGTCCGCCAAGGCGCGGACGTTGGGGATGACCGGCAGCAGCACGGCCCGGACGTGCGGGTTGGCCCCGCGGGCCGCGGCGATGAACTGCCGCGCGTTCGCGGCGGTCTGAGTGCTGTTCGTGTAGAAGCCGAGGTCTATCAGCCCCAGCGACACCAGGAGCACGTCGGCCTTCGCCGCGGCCACCGCCCCGCCGATGAGCGGCGCCATGTGCAGCCAGCCCTCGCCCCAGCCCGCCAGGTGGCGGCGGGCCTTCGCCGGGAAGTCCGGGCGGGCGTAGTCGGCGGACACGGGTGCGTCGGCGGCGGTGTCGTACAGCTCCGTGCGCGGGCCGACGATCGCGTACGGGCCGCCGAAGGAGCGGTTCAGGTGCTGCCACATCCGGTAGCGCCAGGTGTAGTCGCCGGCGCGTCCGATGGTCATGGAGTCACCGACGAACATGAAGCGCATGGGGGTAATGATGGCCGACCCCCGCCAGGCGTGGCCCCGGCAGGTGACGTGACGATGGACACTTGGTGGCATGCGTTCGTTGCGTACGACTATGGCGGCTGCGGTCGCCGCCGCCGTGGCGGTCCTGGGGGCCGCCGTGCCCTCCGCGGCCGACGACTCCGGCGGTTTCATCATCAAGGACCCGCGGATCACGGAGTCGAGCGGGCTCGCGGCCAGCCGCGCCCACCCCGGTGTGTACTGGACGCACAACGACCAGGACGAGCCCCGGGTCTTCGCGGTCGACTCCCGGACCGGCGAGACCGTGGCGACCGTCACCCTCGAGGGCGTCGGCAGGCCGCGCGACATGGAGGCGATCTCGGTCGGCCCCGACGGCGACGTCTACGTCGGCGACATCGGTGACAACGCGAACGGCAGCTGGGACCACGTCTGGATCTACCGCTTCCCCGAACCGCGGACACTGCGGGACGTGACCGTCCACGCCACCCAGTACACGGTCCGGTACGCGGACGGCCCACGGAACGCGGAGGCGATGATGGTGCATCCGAAGACCGGCCGCGTCTACATCGCCAGCAAGAACGAGGACGGCGGCGGGCTCTACGAGGGACCGTCCCGGCTGGTGACCGGCGGGACGAACGTCTTCCGGCGGATCGGCGAGGTGCCCTGGGTGACGGACGGCGCCTTCTCGCCCGACGGCCGCGAGCTGGTGCTGCGTTCGTACTTCAGCGCACGCGGCTACGCCTGGCACGACGGCCGGCTGGGCGCCGACCGCCATGTCAGCGCGCCGCTGCAGGGCCAGGCCGAGTCGGTGACCTTCACGCCGGACGGTACACAGCTGATGTTCGGGACGGAGGGCGAGCGGAGCGAGGTCCTGCCCCGGGACGTGGGTCGCGAAGACGGCAAGGGCTCGGACGCGGCGTCGCCCTCCCGCTCCGGAGGCGCGGACTCGTCCGCGCGGGGCGCGGGCGGTGAGGACGGCAAGGGCTTCGCCGTGCCGGCGGGCGCCGTCGTGGCCGCGGTGCTGGCGTTCCTCGTGCTCAGGTCCCGGCGGCGTCGCGGCTGACGGGGCTTTCCCCTCCGGGGGCGGTGGCCTTCTCCGCCGACGAGTTCGTCAGGGCCGTGGAGTACGCACCGCGGACCCGGCCGGGCCACGCGCCGGCGGTCCACCCCGCCTGCGGGGAGGCGGACACCGGGGGAGGCCCGTACCGGCACCGCGAGCGCGGCGCGGTGTGCCCCGGTGGGCGGGCCCGCGAGGGGGCCACCCGGTCGGCGTGACGCCGGTCCGCAGGAGGCCGGACGGCGCCACGCCGGTCGCCCCGCGCCGGGCGGTTCCCGTCGGAACGGGTCCGCCCGCGCCGGGCGCTCCCGATTACTCCGGGCACTCCTTCCAGGCGAGCCGGTAGATGGTGTTGATCTCGCCGTCTGTGGAGTCCATCGTCATGAAGCTGGTCTTCGCGGGGTCGGACGTCCCCGCGCTCACCCGGAGTTCGGTGTTGATGTTGAAGTTCCGCTTCACTCCGCAGGGGGCCCAGACCAACTGTCCCCATTCGGTCTCGTCGGTGGCCTGCCAGTTGTCGTCGTAGGGACCGCTGTACGAGTGGCTCCTCGCGGCCGTGTCGGGCGAGCCCTGGAAGTAGTAGGACGCCTTCTGGAGGGCCGTGGCGCCGCTCTGCAGGCTGGCGTAACCGCGGTAGTCCGCGCTGGCGACGGCGTAGGTGAAGCCCTGCGGGACGTGGACGATCAGGTTCAGCTGGCAGTTCTTGCGGAAGTCGATGGGCGAGGCTCCCCCGCCGACCTGGGCGAGGTAGTTGCTGTAGGTGATGGTGAACGCGGTGTTGTCCGGGGAGACCGCCACCGCCGCGGTCCCGGGCGCGCATCCCGAGCCGTTCACCGTGGCGATCTCGATGACGATCTTGTCGGGTGGTGCGACGATGGACGCGTTCGCGCTGCCGGCGTTCCCGGCGACGAGCGTGGAGGCGAGGACCGCGGTGAGGGCGGCGCTGGCGCGTAAGGCGCGGGGCATGATGCGTACTCCTGTGGTCGGAGGAGAGTCGGTCGGTGGCCTTGCGGGACGTGAACCGTGGGGGGTCCAGCCGATCCCGTGTCCCGCTCTCGACAGCACTGGACTGTTGAGGTGTGAACATGTCAAACGCATCGGATCGCTTGGATCGTATGGACCAACACGCCCGCCGGGTAGGGCGGTTATCAGCCGTACCTCCACGACTGCTGCACGCCGTTCTCACAAAACCAGCACCGTGTGCGCATGCGGTGGGGCGGCGTCCGTCCGCGCACGGCGAAGGGCCCGGCGGACGCCATGGCCGCCGAGCCCTCCCGTGCCTCTCACCCTGGTACGGCGCGCCGCACCTCCGCCGTGTCGCGACCGGCCGGAGCCGGCGCTCACGACGCCCGGGTCACAGCTTCTCGATCACGTGGTCCACACAGGCCGTCAGTGCCTGTACGTCAGCCGGGTCGATCGCCGGGAACATCGCGATCCGCAGCTGGTTGCGGCCCAGCTTGCGGTACGGCTCGGTGTCCACGATCCCGTTGGCCCGCAGCACCTTCGCGACCGCCGCGGCGTCGATGTCGTCCGAGAAGTCGATCGTGCCGATGACCTGCGAGCGCTGCGCCGGGTCCGCGACGAACGGCGTGGCGTACTTCGACTCCTCGGCCCAGCCGTACAGGTTGCGCGCGGACGTCGCGGTCCGCCGGACCGCCCAGTCCAGCCCGCCCTGGCCGTTGAACCACTTCAGCTGCTCGTCGAGCAGGAAGAGGGTCGCCAGCGCCGGGGTGTTGTACGTCTGGTTCTTCAGCGAGTTGTCGATCGCCGTCGGCAGGCTGAAGAACTCCGGCACGTGCCGGCCCGAGCCGTGGACACGGGCGGCGCGCTCCAGCGCGGCGGGCGAGAACACCCCGATCCACAGCCCGCCTTCCGACCCGAACGACTTCTGCGGCGCGAAGTAGTAGACGTCGGTCTCGGTGATGTCGACCGGCAGGCCGCCGGCGCCCGATGTGGCGTCCACGAGGACGAGCGCGCCCTCGTCGGCGCCCTCGACGCGCTTGATCGGGGCGGCCACACCGGTGGAGGTCTCGTTGTGGGTGAAGGCGTACACGTCGACGCCCGCCTCCGCCCGCGGCTCCGGATGCGTGCCGGGGTCGGAGGAGATCACGGTCGGCTCGGCCAGCCACGGAGCCAGCTTCGCCGCCTTGGCGAACTTCGACGAGAACTCGCCGAAGGACAGGTGCTGGGACTTGTCCTCGATGAGCCCGTGGGTCGCGACGTCCCAGAACGCGGTGGAGCCGCCGTTGCCGAGGATCACCTCGTAGCCGTCGGGCAGGGAGAACAACTCGCGGATGCCCTCGCGCACCGAGCCGACCAGGTTCTTGACCGGGGCCTGGCGGTGGGAGGTGCCGAGCAGGGACGTACCGGTGGCGGCCAGGGCGTCGAGCGCCTCCGTCCGCACCTTGGAGGGTCCGGCGCCAAAACGACCGTCGCCGGGCTTGATGTCAGCGGGAATCTGGATATCGGCCACGAGCCGGAGCCTAGTCGGTTCCGCCAGGTCACCGGGCTCGATGTCCGGCGAATGAGACAAGCGGTCACTGGTCGGGACGGGTATGGGCATCACCCGATCGAGCGTGGGGCACGCTGGGCCCATGGCTGATCGCAGGGAGCTGGAACGGGCGCTGCGGAAGGAGCTCCGCGGCGAGGTGGACTTCTCGCCCGGGACGCGGGCGCTGACGACGATGGACGCGTCCAACTACCGCCGGGTGCCCGAGGGCGTGGTCACGCCGTTCGACGCCGCGGACGTCGCGGCGGCGCTCGCCGTCTGCCGCGGTCACGGCGTCCCGGTGGTGCCCCGGGGAGCGGGGACGTCGATCGCGGGGCAGGCGACGGGAACCGGCGTCGTGCTGGACTTCACCCGCCACATGCGCTCCGTGGTCTCCGTCGACCCGGCCGCCCGCACGGCGGTGGTCCAGCCCGGCGCGGTGCTGGACCGGCTGCGGGACGAGGCGGGCCGGCACGGGTTGACCTTCGGTCCGGACCCCTCCACGCACAGCCGCTGCACGCTCGGCGGGATGATCGGCAACAACTCGTGCGGCTCGCACTCGGTGGCGTGGGGGACGACCGCGGACAACGTCCGTGAGCTGTCCGTCGTGACGTACGGGGGCGAGGAGCTGCGGCTGGGGCAGGGCTGGGGGCTGCCGGGGGCGGACGCCGCGGCCGCCCGCGGCGGACCACCCGGGTCCCGCGTCCAGGACGGTCTGCGCGAACTGGTCGCGGGCCGTCTGGCGCTGCTGCGCACCGGGTTCCCCGGCGGGCTGCCGCGCAGGATCTCCGGCTATGCGATGGACGCCCTGCTGCCCGAGAACGGCACCGATCTGGCCCGCGCCTTCTGCGGCAGCGAGGGCACTCTCGCGGTGCTGACGGAGGCGACCGTACGGCTGGTGGAGTCGCCGCCCGCACGGGCGCTCGCCCTGCTCGGGTACCCGGACGAGAGCGCGGCCGCCGAGGCGGCCGCCGGGCTGCTGCCGTACCGGCCGCTCACGGTCGAGGGGATGGCGGACGATCTCGTTCCGGACGCCGCGGGCAAGGGGCTGCCGAGGGGCGGCGCATGGCTGTTCGTCGAGACGGGCGGGGCGACGGCCGCCGAGGCACGGGCACGCGCGGAGGAGATCGTGCGCGGCGCGGACGCCCTCGACGGGACCGTCGTCACCGACCCCGCGGGGCAGCGCGCGCTGTGGGGGGTCCGCGAGGACGCCTCCGGCACCGCGACCCGGATTCCTGACGGTGGGGATACCGGAGGCTCCGGGGGAGAGGCCTGGCCCGGCTGGGAGGACTGCGCGGTGCCACCGGCCCGGCTGGGCGCCTATCTGCGGGACTTCCGGGCGCTGCTCGCCGAACACGGGCTGCGCGGTACGCCGTACGGCCACTTCGGCGACGGCTGCATCCACGTCCGTATCGACTTCGACCTGCTGAGCGAGCAGGGAGTGCGGCGCTTCCGTGCGTTCTCGGAGGACGTGGCCGGACTCGTCGTGGCGCACGGCGGTTCGCTGTCCGGCGAGCACGGCGACGGACAGGCGCGCGCGGAGCTGCTGCCGCGGATGTACGGGGACGAACTGGTGGCGCTGTTCGGCCGGTTCAAGGACGTGTGGGATCCGGCGGGCGGGCTGAACCCGGGCATGCTGGTCCGGCCCGCGAGACTGGACGAGAACCTGCGCTTCGCGGTCCTGCCGAGCGAGCCGGTGGACGTGGCCTTCGGGTACCCGCACGACGGCGGGGACTTCACGGCCGCCGTGCGGCGGTGCGTCGGGGTGGCCAAGTGCCGGGTGGACGGGCCCTCCACGGGACCGGGGGTGATGTGCCCGTCGTACCGTGCGACCGGCGAGGAGCGGCACTCCACGCGCGGCCGCGCCCGGCTGCTGCACGAGATGCTCGCGGGCGAGGTGGTCACCGGCGGCTGGCGTTCGCGGGAGGTGCACGAGGCACTCGACCTCTGCCTGGCCTGCAAGGGCTGCCGCAGCGACTGCCCGGTGGGCGTCGACATGGCCACGTACAAGGCGGAGTTCCTGCACCACCACTACGCGGGGCGGCTGAGGCCCGCCGCGCACTACACGATGGGGTGGCTGCCGCACTGGCTGCGAGCCGCCGCACCGTTCGCCGGGGTGCTGAACGCGGCCTCGCGGGTACGGCCCCTCGCGTCGCTCGCGAAACGCCTCGGCGGCATCGCCCCGGAGCGGGAGATCCCACGGCTGGCGACGCGGACCTTCAGCTCCTGGTGGCGGCGCGACGGAACCCCCGGCTCACCGCTCGTGCTGTGGCCCGACACGTTCACCGACCACCTCTCCCCGTCGGTCGGCCGCGCGGCCGTCCGGGTCCTGGAGTCCGCGGGCCTGGGCGTATCCCTGCCTCCGGGCCGGGTCTGCTGCGGTCTCACCTACGTCTCCACGGGCCAACCGGACCGCGCCCGCGCCGTCATGCGCCGCACCCTGGACGTGATGGAGCCCGTCCTGGACCGGGGCTCACCGGTGGTCGTCCTCGAACCGAGCTGCGCGGCGGCCCTGCGCACGGACCTCCCGGAACTCCTGGCGGACGATCCGCGGGCACACCGTCTGGCCGGTTCCGTACGCACCTTCGCGGCCGCCCTGGAGGAACACGCCCCCGACTGGCGCCCGCCCCGTCTGGACCGCCCGGTCGCCGGCCAGACCCACTGCCACCAGCACGCGGTCCTCGGCGACGCCGCCGAGCGCCGGCTGCGCGAACGAGCCGGCCTCACCGGCGAGCTGAGCGGCGGCTGCTGCGGGCTCGCGGGCAACTTCGGCTTCGAGCGCGGCCACTACGAGGTGTCGGTGGCCTGCGCGGAGGACCGGCTGCTGCCCTCGGTGCGCGCCGCGACCGCCGACACGGTCCTCCTCGCCGACGGCTACTCCTGCCGCACCCAACTGGAACAGCTGGCGGGCCGGCGGGGACGGCATCTGGCGGAGGTGCTCGCCGAGGGGCTGGCGGGGGAGCCGGTGGAGGAGTGTGTGGAGGGACCCGTGAGAGAGGGGAGCGGCGATGGCGCGCGGGAACCGGACGACGGCAGTTGACGTGAGCGCGCGGGGCCGGGCGTGTCGTCACGGCCGTACGTATCGTTGTACTGCGCGGCTGCCCGCCACGACGCGGCGGCCGGGGAGGAGCGCCATGGTGACCGTCGTGGAGACCGACAGGATCGAGATGGCTGAGAGCGACAACGAGCGCACCCTGGACGAGATGTTCGAGGCGCTCGAGCGGATGCCCGTCCCCGAGGGGTACAAGGTCGAGATCGTCGAGGGGACCGTCTTCATGTCGCCGCAGCGGCACGTTCATTGGCAGATCATCCGCCGGATCGTACGAGCGCTTGAAGACGCTTTCGGCCTCGATGTGCTGGTGGCGTCGGACGAGCGCATCGACTTCCCCGGCCACCTGAACGGTTTGGCACCCGATGTCGCCAAGCTGCGCGAGGGCGCGGAACACAATTCCCGGCGTCTCTGGAGCTGCGAGGACGTCGAGTTCATCGCCGAGGTGATCTCACGGGACACGGCCCGGAACGACTACGGCCCCAAGAAGCGGGCCTACGCGAGCGCCGAGGTCCCGGTCTACCTGGTCGCCGACCCGTATGTCGGCCGTTGCCACGTGTACACCCAGCCCAAGGGCGGCGACTATCTCGTCGAGACGACCG
Source organism: Streptomyces sp. HNM0645 (assembly GCF_030056615.1). Lineage (NCBI taxonomy): Bacteria > Bacillati > Actinomycetota > Actinomycetes > Kitasatosporales > Streptomycetaceae > Streptomyces > Streptomyces sp. HNM0645. The sequence goes on from NZ_JASHLT010000020.1 coordinate 57,061, forward strand.
TCGCCTTCGGCGCGGACGTCGACCTCAGCGGCACGGCCGTCGGCCTGACCCTCGGGACCGGGGAGTTCCCCCGCGACTGATGCGGAGAGGGCGTAGGGGCCGGCCGAAGCGCACGGGCCTAGGCTGCCGTTCATGACTCATCCTCCTGTCGAACTGGTGATCTTCGACTGCGACGGCGTGCTCGTCGACAGCGAGCGGATCTGCGTGAAGGTGGACGCGCTGATCACGGCCGAGCTCGGGTGCTCGTTCACCGAGGCCGAGATCGTCGAGCTCTTCGTGGGCTCTTCCGGCGAGGTGTACACGGCGGCCGTCGAGGAGCGGCTCGGGCGGCGGCTGGAGAAGGACTGGCAACTGCAGTACGAGCATCTCTACGAGGAGGCGTTCGCGGCGGAACTCACGCCCGTGGACGGCATCACCGAGACCCTGGACGCGCTCACCGTGCCGTTCTGCGTGGCCTCGAACGGCCACCACGCCGGTATCAGGAACAGCCTCACGCTCACCTCACTGCTCGGGCGCTTCGAGGGCCGTGTCTTCAGTGCCTCCGACGTGTCCCTCGGCAAGCCCGCGCCCGACCTCTTCCTGCACGCGGCCCACTCCATGGGCGTGGACCCCGCCGGGTGCGCGGTCGTCGAGGACAGCGCCTACGGGGTCCGGGCCGCCCGCGCGGCGGGTATGCGGGCCTTCGGGTACTGCGGGGGGCTGACCCCGGCGGCGCGGCTGGAGGGGCCCGGCACGGTGGTGTTCGACGACATGCGCGAGCTGCCGGCGCTGCTCGGATGGGCCGGACGCTGAACGGAAGCCCGCGCGTGGTGGCCGGCGCGGACTCGACGACGCCGGCCGGGGCCCGGAGTGCGGCGGCGACCCTCGTCGCCCCGCGCTCGTCGCCGGGCTCAGTCCCCGTCGAAGAGCCGCTCCAGGACCCGGGCCACGCCGTCCTCCTCGTTGGACGCGGTCCGCCGGGGAACGGTGGCGAGCACGACCGGGTGCGCGTTGCCCATCGCGTAACCGCCGCCCGCCCAGCGGAGGATCGTCACATCGTTGGGCATGTCGCCGAACGCCACCACCTCCTCTGCGGCGATGCCCCGTTCCGCACAGAGCGCGGACAGCGTCGCGGCCTTGGTGACGCCCTGTGCGCTGATCTCCAGCAGGCCGCGTCCGCCCGAGTGGGTGAACTGCGCCTCCCCGCCCGCCGCTTCTTCCGCCAGCGCCACGAGCACGTCCGCGTCGAACCGGTTCGAGTGGGCGAGCAGTTTGACGATGGGGACGTCGAGCAGCCAGAGGTCGCCCAGCGACGCCACGGGTGACTCCGCGCCGAGCCCGCCGCCGAAGCGCAGCAGATACGCCGGCTCGTACAGCACCCTCAGGCCGGTCTCCACCGCGAACCCCAGTCCCGGCGCCGCTTCGGCCAGGGCCGTCGCCACCTTGCGGGCCGTGGCCGGCACGAGCGCCAGCGAGCGGACGACCGTACGCGCGCGCACGTCGTACACCTGCGCGCCGTTGCTGCACACCGCTGTGCCGACGAGCCCCGTGGCCGCGGCCAGCGCGTCCACGTAGCGCGGCGGCCGGGCGGTGACGAAGACGAGTTCCGCCCCGGCCTCGACGGCCGTGCGCAGGGCGCGCAGCGTGCGCTCCGACACGGTGCCGTCGCGGCGCAGGAGTGTGCCGTCCAGGTCGGTCGCGATCAGCCGTGGGCGGGGGCGAGGGTGCCGCATCGGCTCATGTTAGGGCCGCATCGGGCCCGTGCCCGGGACCGGTTTTCCGTTCGCCCGCCTCCGGCGGGTGCCCGAAGCTGCGCACGGACCGCCCGATATTCGTTTGCGCGTCCTCATCGAGTGGGGCAGCGTCGCGTGACACCCGGCGAAGGCAGAGAAAATGACCACGCAGTCCCACTCCGTCGACCAGGAACTCGTCCGGGCCGCAGCGCGCGTCGCCGGCACACGCTGCCGGGGCGACAACCACACCATGGCGGCCGCGGCCCGCACCCGGGACGGACGGATCGTCACCGCGGTGAACGCCTACCACTTCACGGGAGGCCCCTGCGCCGAACTCGTCCTCATAGGTACGGCTGCCGCCCAGGGCGCCTACGAGTTGGACACCGTCGTCGCGGTGGGGGATCGGGAACGAGGGGTCGTCCCCCCGTGCGGCCGCTGCCGTCAGGTCCTGCTCGACTACTTCCCGGGCCTCGAGGTCATCGTCGGCGAGGGCGATCGCCTCCGCGCCGTTCCCATCGGCGACTTGCTGCCCGTGAGCTACGTCTGGGCGGACCATCAGCTCGAGGACGGGTGAGCGCGCTGCTCGGCGGGACCGTCGCCGCCGGCGGCGACGGTGCTTCCCGCCGCGTCGCCTCAGCTCTCGGTGCCGAGTTCGCGCGCCAGCGCCACCAACGCACCGGTCGCCGGGTGCGGTGCGGCGGCGCGCCAGGCGAGGAGGACCGGGACCGGAGGCGCGTCGGCGAGGGGGCGGTAGGTGACCCCGGGGTGAGGGTGCATCGCCGCAGTCGACGCCGCGGAGGCGCCCGCGCCGCGGCCCGCGGCGATCGCCGTCAGCCAGTCGTCGGTGTTGCCGACGGTCAGCGTCGTCCCCGGCCGGGTCCCGGCGGGCCAGAGGTCGAGCGTCGTCAGCCCCGAGACGGTGTTGAGGACGATCGGGACGGAGGCGAGATCGGCCAGCGTCAGTGACGCGTGACGGGCGAGCGGCCCGTCGGAGGTGACCGCGGCGACTCGGGGCTCGGTGAACAGCAGCGCCGTCACCAGGCCGGGGGTGTCGACCGGGCCGCGCAGCACAGCGGCGTCCACCTCGCCGCGCGCCAAGCCCGCAGTGCGGTCGTCGATGCGGAAAAGTTCCAGCGGGGTGTCTGGGTGTTCCTGCCGCCACCGCCGCAGCAGGGGGGTGGTGAACGCGCCGAAGGCCGACCAGGCGTGCCCGAGGCGCAGGGGTCGGCGGTGCAGCCGTGCGGGGTCGAGCGCCTCGTCGAACGCGGCCACCACCGCGGCTGCCTTCTCACGGAAGGCCCGGCCTTCGGCTGTGAGGTCCAGATGATGCGTGGAGCGGTCGACGAGCCGCACGCCGAGCCGGCGTTCCAGTGCGGCGAGCGTGCGTGAGACGGCCGGCTGGGTGAGGTGCAGTGCGGTGGCGGCTCTGGTCAGGCTCCGTTCCTCCGCGATGGCGAGGAAACAGCGGAGATGACGCAGCTCGATGCTCATGCGTGCGGAGCATAACCGCAGCCCAATCGGCATTTCACGGGCGGCACGGGCTTCCGTAGCGTGAAGGGGGAACGAAGTGGACCGAGTAACTCCAGTGCACTATTTTGAACTGCAGGTGCAGTTGGATAGATGAAGGTGGAACGGTGAGCAGGCTCCGTGGCGCAGGCGCGACCGCAAGCACCGATGGCCGCGAGGGCGTGGAGGCGGAGCGGGCGGCTGCAGCCGCGGTCGCCCTCCCCGAGGCCGCCGGTGAACTGGGGCGCGCCGTACGGCGCGGGCGCGGCTCGCTCGGGCCGGTCGCCCTCGTCGTCGCGGGCGGGCTCTCCGTGCAGTTCGGTGCCGCCGTCGCCGTGCTGCTGATGCCCCGTGCGGGAGCGCTCGGCGTCGTCACGCTCCGGCTCGTACTCGCCGCCGTCGTGCTCCTGCTGGTCTGCCGCCCCCGGCTCCGCGGCCACTCCCGCACCGACTGGGGCACGGTGGTGGTCTTCGGCGCGGCCATGGCGGGGATGAACATGCTCTTCTACCAGGCCGCCGACCGCATTCCGCTCGGCGCGGCCGTGACCCTGGAGGTCCTCGGCCCGCTGGCGCTCTCCGTGATCGTCTCGCGGCGGCTGATCAACCTCCTCTGGGCGGGCCTCGCCCTCGGCGGTGTCGTCCTCCTCGGCGGCGGCGGCTTCGACCGGCTCGATCCGGCCGGCGCGGCGTTCGCCCTCGGGGCGGGTGCGATGTGGGCGGCGTACATCGTCTTCAGTGCCCGCACCGGACGTCGGTTCCCGCAGGCCGACGGGCTCGCCCTCGCGATGGCGGTCGGCGCCGTCCTCAGTCTGCCGTTCGGCGTCGCGGAGGCGGGCGGCAAGCTGCTCGTCCCGTCCACGGTCGGGCTGGGCCTCCTGGTCGCGCTGATGTCGTCCGTGCTGCCCTACACGCTGGAACTGCTCGCCCTGCGACGGCTGCCCGCCCCCGCCTTCGCCGTGCTGATGAGCCTGGAGCCGGCGATCGCCGCGACCGCCGGGTTCCTCGTGCTGCACCAGGCGCTGTCCGCGGCCGACGCACTGGCGATCGCGCTGGTCGTCGCGGCGAGTATGGGCGCGGTGCGCACCCAGGTGGGGGCGGGTGGCCGTACGGCGTGAGCCCGTCCCGCGGTCGGGGTGCGCGGGCACCCGACCGCGGGGCCTACGTCCCGGTCCCGGCCTCACTCCCGGACGCGAACGCGGGCATCCCCGCCACCGCCGGTGTGAGCAGCCTCTCCCGCAGTGCCGCCGTCAGGGCCTCGTCCACGCCCAGTGCGTTCGCCGCATAGTCCCGTACCGACCCGTGCCGGTGGGTCAGTGCCGCGAGAAACAACGTCATGACCTCCGCGGGTGCGCGTCCGTAGCCGGGCCACGTCGGCTCCCTGCCCCCGTGTGCCGCCCGCCAGTCCGCCAGCAGGCGCTTGGTGGCCAGCTCCGTGAGGGCGAAGTCCTCGGCGGCGTCCTCCTCGGAGACGCCCACCAGGGCCAGCACGAGAGCGGCCAGCAGACCTGTGCGGTCCTTGCCGGACGCGCAGTGGAACACCACCGGGCGGTCCGACGCCGCGATCACCTCCAGGGCCTCGTGCAGCTCGGCCGCCCCGTCGTCGGCCACCTCCAGATATCGCTCGGCGAGGAACGGCCCGACCTCGATCTCGGGGCCGAGTGAGGGCTGGTCGTAAGGCCGGTGCTCGATGCTGAGGTTGTGGTACGTGAACGACGCGTCGTCCGGGACGCGTCCGCGGGCCTCGATCTCCCACGGGTGGCGCAGATCGACGACCGTGCCGATACCCATGCCGAGGAAGCGTTCCCAGTCCTCCCCGGCGAGCTTGTCCAGCGAGTCGGAACGGTACAGCCGCCCCCACCGCACGGAGCGTCCGTCCTCGGTGGCGTAGCCGCCCAAGTCCCGGAAGTTGCACAGTCGTTCGAACGGTATGTGTCTGCTTTGTCTGCTCACGGGGTGGCACGGTACCGGCCCCCGCCGTCCGCCCCGCGCCTTCGTCGGGCTCCGGGACGGTCCACCCCGAACCGGACTCCGGGGCCGGTGGGTCGAGGAGCCGCCTTCCGGCCGGGAGGTCGTCGAGGGGCCCTGAGGCTTCGGTCGGCCGAGAAAGTAAAGCAATCATGCTTGATTGTTTCTGGGGGCGCTGTCATGCTCCGGGGCACCACGCCGTGTCCCGGAGGGAGCGCACCGTGTCCGACCCCGCGGCCGTCATCGACGACCTGCGCGCAGAGAGCGACGAACTCGACCGGCTCGTGGCCGGGTTGAGCGACGAGGAATGGTGGACGCCGACCCCCGCGGCCGGCTGGACCGTCGCCCACCAGATCGCCCACCTCGCCTGGACCGACGAGGTCGCCCTGCTCGCCGCCACCAGCCCCGGTGCCTTCGCCCGGGAGGTCGAGAAGGCACTCGCCGAGCCCGGCACCTTCGTCGACCGGGCCGCGGAGGCCGGGGTCCGCCGGCCGCCCGCCGAACTGCTCGCCCACTGGCGCACCGGTCGCGACGGGCTCCGGCAGGCCCTGAGCGACGCACCCCCGGGCGCCCGGATCCCCTGGTACGGGCCGCCGATGAGCGCCAGGTCGATGGCGACCGCCCGGCTCATGGAGACCTGGGCCCACGGCCAGGACGTCGCGGACGCCCTCGGCGTCGTGCGGGAGCCCACCGCCCGGCTGCGGCACGTCGCGCACATCGGAGTACGCGCCCGTGACTACGCCTTCCTCGTGCGAGGGCTGGAGGCACCGAAGGAGCAGTTCCGGGTCGAGCTGACCGGACCGGGCGGCGAACTGTGGACGTGGGGGCCCGAGGAGGCCGCCGGGGTCCCCCACGCCGAGGGCCGGGGGAGGGTCACCGGGCCCGCGCTGGACTTCTGCCTGCTGGTGACCCAACGCGCGCACCGCGACGACCTCGCCGTCCGGGCGGAGGGCGCCGACGCCGACCGCTGGCTGGACATCGCCCAGGCGTTCGCCGGGCCGGCGGGCACCGGCCGCGCCCCCAAGGGGGCCTGACCGATGCAGCCGACGGCGCCCGCCCCGCTGCGGATCGGGAACGCGTCCGGTTTCTACGGCGACCGCTTCGACGCCGTGCGCGAGATGCTCACCGGCGGCGAACTGGACGTCCTCACCGGGGACTACCTGGCGGAACTGACCATGCTGATCCTCGGCAGGGACCGGATGAAGGACCCGCGCCTCGGGTACGCCCGGACCTTCCTGCGCCAGCTGGAGGAGGGTCTCGGCCTGGCGCACCAGCGCGGCGTGCGGATCGTCGCCAACGCGGGCGGGCTGAACCCGTCCGGTCTCGCCGACGCCGTGCGCGAACTCGCCGGCCGGGTCGGGGTCCCCGTGCGCGTCGCCCATGTCGAGGGCGACGACCTCACCGAGCGCTTCCCCGGCGCGCTGGCCGCCAACGCCTACCTCGGCGGGGGCGGGATCGCCGCCTGCCTGGCGGAGGGCGCGGACGTCGTCGTCACCGGCCGGGTCACCGATGCCGCGCTCGTCACCGGGCCCGCGCAGTGGCACTTCGGCTGGGGGCCGGAGGACCACGACGCCCTCGCCGGTGCCGTCGTCGCCGGCCACGTCCTGGAGTGCGGCACGCAGGCGACGGGCGGCAACTACGCCTTCTTCGCCGACGAGCGCTACGCCGGCCGGGACCTGCGCCGCCCAGGGTTCCCCCTCGCGGAACTCCACGCCGACGGGAGCAGCGTCATCACCAAGCACCCCGGCACCGGCGGTTTCGTGGACACCGGGACGGTCACCGCCCAGCTGCTGTACGAGACGGGCGGAGCGCGGTACGCGGGCCCCGACGTCACCGCGCGCCTGGACACCGTACGGCTCACCCAGGACGGCCCGGACCGGGTCCGGGTGTCGGGCGTGCGCGGCGAGGCGCCGCCGCCGGACCTCAAGACCGGCCTCAACCGCCTCGGCGGCTGGCGCAACGAGGTGGTGTTCGTCCTCACCGGGCTCGACATCGACGCCAAGGCGCGGCTCGTGCGCGAGCAGATCGAGGACGCCTTCGGTCGCGCCGGGGCGCGCCCGGCGGAGGTCCGCTGGGAACTGGCCCGCACCGACCGGCCGGACGCCGCCACCGAGGAGACCGCGAGCGCGCTGCTGCGGCTGGTCGTGCGCGACCGCGACGCGGAGGCCGTCGGCCGGGTCGTCAGCGGAGCGGCCGTGGAGACGGCCCTCGGCGGCTACCCGGGCTTCCATGTGACCGCCCCGCCGGGGAAGGGCGCGCCCTACGGGGTGTTCGAGGCGGCGTACGTGGACGCGGGGTCGGTCGCGCACACCGCCGTGCTCGACGACGGGCGGCGGCTGCCGGTTCCGGCGGCCCCGCGCACCCGCGTCCTGGAGCCCGTTCCGGAACCGCCGCTGCCCGAGTCGCCGCCGGCCGGCGCGAGGACCCGCCGCGTCCCCCTCGGCCTGGTCGCGGGTGCCCGGAGCGGCGACAAGGGCGGCGACGCGAACATCGGGGTGTGGGTCCGTGACGACGAGGAGTGGCGCTGGCTGGCGCACGAGCTGACCGTGGAGCGGCTGCGCGAGCTCCTGCCGGAGACCGCGGAGCTGCCCGTCGTACGCCATGTCCTGCCGAATCTGCGGGCGCTGAACTTCACCGTCGAGGGCCTGCTGGGCGAGGGTGTCGCCGCTCAGGCCCGCTTCGATCCGCAGGCGAAGGGCCTGGGGGAGTGGCTGCGGTCCCGGCACGTGGACGTCCCGGAGAGCCTGCTGTGACCCGTGCCCCCCTCCCGCGGCGCCCGCCGTCCCGCCCCCTCGGCCCCGAGCGGGCCGGCCACCGCCGCGCCGTGCCGGGCCACCGGGCCGTTCTCCCCGGGCGCCGCCCGGCGTGCTCTCCCGTCCGCGTATCGCAGCCCGCACCGCACCGCACCCCGCACCGGAGGTGATCCCGTGACCGTCCTCGCCAGCGCGCTGGACAGCGCGTCCCCCGACCACGCCGCCCACCGGGAGGCGATGCTCGCCCGACTCGACGCGCTCGGGGCCGAGCACGCCAAGGCCCTCGCCGGCGGCGGCGAGAAGTACACCGCACGGCACCGCAAGCGGGGCAAACTCCTGGCCCGGGAGCGGATCGAGCTGCTCCTCGACGCCGACACCCCGTTCCTGGAGCTGTCGCCGCTGGCCGCCTGGGGCAGCGACTACCCCGTCGGCGCTTCCGTCGTCACCGGCATCGGCACGGTCGAGGGCGTCGAGTGCCTGATCACCGCCAACGATCCGACCGTGCGCGGTGGCGCCAGCAACCCCTGGACGCTGAAGAAGGTCCTCCGCGCGAACGAGATCGCGTTCGCCAACCGGCTGCCGGTTGTCAGCCTCGTCGAGTCCGGCGGTGCGGACCTCCCGTCCCAGAAGGAGATCTTCATCCCGGGCGGGGCGCTCTTCCGCGACCTCACCCGGCTGTCCGCCGCCGGGATCCCCACGATCGCGGTGGTCTTCGGCAACTCCACCGCCGGCGGAGCGTACGTACCCGGCATGTCCGACCACACCGTCATGATCAAGGAGCGGTCGAAGGTCTTCCTCGGCGGGCCGCCGCTGGTGAAGATGGCCACGGGTGAGGAGAGCGACGACGAGTCCCTCGGCGGCGCCGAGATGCACGCCCGGACGTCCGGACTCGCCGACCACTACGCCGTGGACGAGCAAGACGCCCTCCGCCACGCCCGCCGGATCGTCGCGCGTCTCAACCACCGCAAGGCGCACCCCGCTCCGGCGGTCCCGGTCGCACCGCCCGCGTACGACGAGGAGGAGCTCCTCGGCATCGTCCCCGAGGACCTGAAGACCCCGTTCGACCCGCGCGAGGTCATCGCCCGGATCGTCGACGGCTCCGACTTCGACGAGTTCAAGCCGCTGTACGGTCCGAGCCTGGTCACCGGCTGGGCGCGGCTCCACGGCCATCCCGTCGGCATCCTCGCCAACGCGCAGGGCGTGCTGTTCAGCGCCGAGTCGCAGAAGGCCGCCCAGTTCATCCAGCTGGCCAACCAGCGCGACATCCCGCTGGTCTTCCTGCACAACACCACCGGCTACATGGTCGGCAAGGAGTACGAGCAGGGCGGCATCATCAAGCACGGCGCCATGATGATCAACGCGGTCTCCAACTCGAAGGTCCCGCATCTGTCGGTCCTGATGGGCGCCTCGTACGGCGCCGGCCACTACGGGATGTGCGGCCGGGCGTACGACCCGCGCTTCCTCTTCGCCTGGCCCAGTGCCAAGTCCGCCGTGATGGGACCGCAGCAGCTCGCCGGCGTCCTCTCGATCGTCGCCCGCGCCTCGGCCGCCGCCAAGGGGCAGCCCTACGACGAGGAGGCCGACGCGGGGCTGCGCGCGATGGTCGAGCAGCAGATCGAGACGGAGTCGCTGCCGATGTTCCTCTCCGGGCGGCTGTACGACGACGGCGTCATCGACCCGCGCGACACCCGCACGGTGCTCGGCATGTGCCTGTCCGCCATCCACACGGCCCCGGTCGAAGGCGCGCGCGGCGGCTTCGGCGTCTTCAGGATGTGAGGCCCCGATGATCGAAACCCTGCTCGTCGCCAACCGCGGTGAGATCGCCTGCCGGGTGTTCCGCACCTGCCGGGAGCTCGGTATCGCGACGGTCGCCGTCTACGCCGACCCGGACGAGGGCGCGCTGCACACCCGGGAGGCCGACACCGCCGTACGGCTGCCGGGCGCCGCGCCCGCCGACACGTATCTGCGCGGCGACCTGATCGTGAAGGCGGCGCTCGCGGCCGGTGCGGACGCCGTCCACCCCGGCTACGGATTCCTGTCCGAGAACGCCGACTTCGCCCGGGAGGTCATCGGCGCGGGACTGACGTGGATCGGGCCGCCCCCGGAGGCCGTCGAGGCGATGGCGTCCAAGACCCGTGCCAAGGAGCTGATGGGGATCGCCCCGCTGGTGGCGGAGGCGGTCACCGAGGACGACCTGCCCGTGCTGGTGAAGGCGGCGGCCGGCGGCGGCGGTCGCGGTATGCGCGTCGTCCGGGAGCTGGGCGAGCTCCGGGACGGGCTGGCGGCCGCCCGGGCCGAGGCGCTGAGCGCCTTCGGGGACGGCGAGGTCTTCGTCGAGCCGTACGTCGAGGGCGGCCGCCATGTCGAGGTGCAGATCCTCGCCGACGCCCACGGCACGGTGTGGGCGCTGGGCACCCGGGACTGCTCGCTGCAGCGCCGGCACCAGAAGGTCGTCGAGGAGGCGCCCGCGCCGGGGCTGGACCCCGAACTGACCTCCCGACTGGAGGAGATGGCCGTCCGGGCGGCGCGGGCGACGGACTACCTGGGCGCCGGCACGGTCGAGTTCCTCGTGGTCGGCGACCGGGCGCACTTCCTGGAGATGAACACCCGGCTCCAGGTGGAACACCCCGTCACCGAAGCGGTGTTCGGCGTCGACCTGGTGGCCCTGCAGATCGCTGTCGCGGAGGGCGGCGCCCTGCCGCCCTCCCCGCCCGCACCGCGCGGCCATGCCGTCGAGGCCCGGCTGTACGCCGAGGACCCGTCCCGCTCCTGGGCCCCGCAGGCGGGCCGGCTCCACACGCTGTCCTTCCCGGCCGGCCGGCCGGGGGCCGTTGGGGACGGTGCAGCGGAGCCGCGGCCGTGGACCCGGATCGACGCCGGGTACGGCGACGGCGACCGGATCGGCGTTCACTACGACGCGATGATCGCCAAGGTCGTCGTCTGGGCGCCCACCCGGCGGGAGGCCGTGCGCCGGCTCGCGGGCGATCTGGCGAGGAGCACGATCCACGGTCCCGTCACGAACCGCCGGCTGCTCGTCCGGTCCCTGCGGCACCCCGAGTTCGTCGAGGCCCGGATGGACACCGGCTTCTACGACCGGCATCTGCCCGCGCTGACCGCGTCGGAGGACGGCGAGGAACTCGCCGCGCTCGCCGCGGCCCTGGCGGACGCCGCCGCCCGGCGGGCCGCCGGCGGCGCGGCCGGCACGACCGCCCGTCACGGCGGCTGGCGCAACCTCCCCTCGCAGCCCCAGGTGAAGCGCTACCGGGGCCGTGACGCCGAGCACGAGGTCCGCTACCGCGTCACCCGCCGGGGCACACAGGCCGAGGGTTTCCCCGGTGTACGGGTCCGGCACGCCGCCCCGGACGCCGTGCGGCTCGAAGTCGACGGTGTGGAACGCGAGTTCCGGGTCGCCGTCCACGACGGCGACCTGATCCACGTCGACACCCCGACCTCGGCACACACGCTCACCCGGCTGTCCCGCTTCCCCGACCCCACCGCCCAGCGCGAGCCCGGTTCGCTGCTCGCCCCCATGCCCGGCACGGTCGTCCGGGTCGCCGAGGGGCTCGCCCCCGGCGCCACGGTCACCGCCGGCCAGCCGCTCGTCTGGCTGGAGGCGATGAAGATGGAGCACCGCATCACCGCTCCCGCCTCCGGCACCCTCACCGCGCTCCACGCCGCCCCCGGCCGCCAGGTCGAGGTCGGTGCCCTTCTCGCCGTCGTCCAAGCCGCAGCACAGGAGGAGCACACATCATGAGCACGATCATCGAAAGCGAAGAGCGGACGGCGCTGCGCGCCGCGGTCGCGGCCCTCGGGAAGCGGCACGGCCGCGACCACGACCGCGAGGCGCTGTGGGCCGAGGCCGCCAAGCTGGGCTATCTCGGGGTCAACCTCCCGGAGGAGTACGGCGGTGGGGGCGGCGGCATGGCCGAGCTGTCCATCGTGTTGGAGGAGCTCGGCGCCGCCGGCTGCCCCCTGCTGATGATGGTGGTCTCGCCCGCCATCTGCGGCACCGTCATTGCCCGGTTCGGCACCGAGGAGCAGCGTCGCGCGTGGCTCCCGGGCCTCGCCGACGGCACCCGCACGATGGCGTTCGGCATCACCGAGCCGGACGCCGGTTCCAACTCGCACCGGATCACCACGACCGCGCGGCGCACGGAGGGCGGCTGGGTCCTCTCCGGCCGCAAGGTGTTCATCTCCGGCGTCGACATCGCCGACGCGACGCTGGTCGTGGGCCGTACCGAGGACGCACGGACCGGGAAGCTGAAGCCGTGCCTGTTCGTCGTCCCGCGGGACGCGCCGGGCTTCGGCCGATCGCAGATCGACATGGAACTGCACGCGCAGGAGAAGCAGTTCGAGCTGGTCCTCGACGACGTGGAACTGCCCGGGGACGCGCTGGTGGGCGAGGAGGACGCCGGACTGCTCCAGCTGTTCGCCGGACTCAACCCGGAGCGCATCATGACGGCCGCGTTCGCGATCGGCATGGGGCGCTACGCGCTGGCCCGCGCCGTGGAGTACGCGAAGGAGCGGCAGGTCTGGAAGGCGCCCATCGGCGCCCACCAGGCCATCGCGCACCCCCTCGCCCAGGCGCACATCGAGCTGGAACTCGCCCGGCTGATGATGCAGAAGGCCGCGGCGCTGTACGACGCGGGCGACGACGCGGGCGCCGGCGAGGCCGCCAACATGGCCAAGTACGCGGCCGGAGAAGCCTGTGTGAGGGCCGTCGACCAGTCCGTCCACACGCTCGGCGGCAACGGCCTCACCCGCGAGTACGGTCTCGCGTCCCTGGTCACCGCCGCCCGGGTGGCCCGGATCGCCCCGGTGAGCCGTGAAATGGTGCTGAACTTCGTGTCCCACCAGTCCCTGGGTCTCCCCAAGTCGTACTGACAGGGGAGATTCTGGCGACCACGACACGACCGTGAAGGGGCTGCCATGGTGATGCACAGCGAGTACGCGGACGTCCCGTCCCTCTCCGTCCCGATCCACGAAGCCGTCCTGGGCCGGGCCGTCGAGTACGGCGACACCGTCGCCCTGATCGACGGGGCCGGCGGTACGACGCTCACGTACGCCCAGCTCGACACGTACCACCGCAGGCTCGCGGCGGCGTTCGCCGACGCGGGCGTCCGCAAGGGCGACGTGCTCGCCCTGCACAGCCCCAACACGATCGCCTACCCGACGGTCTTCTACGCCGCCACACGCGCCGGGGCGTCCGTCACCACCGTCCATCCGCTCTCCACGGCGGAGGAGTTCGCCAAGCAGCTGCGTGACTCCTCCGCCCGCTGGATCGTCACCGTCTCCCCGCTGCTCGAAGCGGCGCGGCGCGCTGCGGAACTGGTCGGCGGGGTCGAGGAGATCTTCGTCTGCGACCAGTCCGACGGCCATCGCTCGATCCTCTCCATGCTCGGCTCCACCGCCCCCGAACCCGACGTCGCCATCGATCCGGCGGAGGACGTCGCGGCCCTGCCGTACTCCTCCGGCACCACCGGCGTGCCCAAGGGCGTCATGCTCACCCACCGGTCCATCGCCACCAATCTGGCGCAGCTGGAACCGGTGATCCCCATGAAGCCCGGCGACCGGGTTCTTGCCGTGCTGCCGTTCTTCCACATCTACGGCCTCACCGCGCTGATGAACGCCCCGCTGCGCAACGGCGCGACCGTCGTCGTCCTGCCGCGGTTCGACCTCGACCAGTTCCTCGCCGCGATCGAGAAGCACCGGATCAACGCCCTGTACGTGGCCCCGCCGATCGTGCTGGCCCTGGCCAAGCACCCGGCGGTCGCCCGCTACGACCTGTCGTCGCTGGAGTACGTCGTCAGCGCCGCCGCCCCGCTCGACGCCGGGCTCGCCCGCGCCTGCTCGGAGCGGCTCGGTCTGCCGCCGGTGCTCCAGGCGTACGGCATGACGGAGCTGTCACCCGGCACCCACGTCGTGCCGCTCGACGCCGTGAACCCGCCGCCCGGCGCCGTGGGCAAGCTGCTGCCCGGCACCGAGATGCGGATCCTGGCGCTCCACGACCCCGGCCGGGACGCCGCACCCGGCGAGGAGGGCGAGATCGCCATCCGCGGGCCGCAGGTGATGAAGGGCTATCTGAACCGCCCCGACGCCACCGCCGCCATGATCGACGGCGACGGCTGGGTGCACACCGGTGACATCGGCCGGGTCGACGGGGACGGCTGGCTGTTCGTCGTCGACCGGGTCAAGGAACTCATCAAGTACAAGGGCTTCCAGGTCGCCCCGGCGGAGCTGGAGGCCCTGCTGCTCACCCATGAGGGGATCGCGGATGCCGCCGTGATCGGCGTGTACGACGACGACGGGAACGAGATACCCAAGGCGTACGTGGTACGGCAGGCCGCCGCGCCCGATCTGACCGCGGACGCGGTCCTCGCCCATGTCGCCGAGCGGGTGGCCCCGTACAAGAAGATCCGGCGCGTCGAGTTCATCGGAGGGGTGCCCCGGGCCGCCTCGGGGAAGATCCTCCGCCGCGAACTGCGCGACCGGGAGACCCGGCAGGCCCGGGAGGAATCGGAGAAGGAGACCACGTGACATCCACCGGCACGGAGACCGTCAAGGCGGCGACAGCACGCGGCATCACGACCCTGACGCTGGACTCGCCGGCGAACCGCAACGCCCTCTCGGCGCGGCTGGTCGGCGAGCTGGCCGACGCCGTGGCCGAGTGCGGGAAGGACCCCGCCGTGCGGGCCGTCGTCCTGACCCACACCGGCGGCACCTTCAGTGCCGGCGCCGATCTGAAGGAGCCCCCGAACCCGTACACGTTCGTCGCGCTGCTGCGGCGGATCGTCGAACTGCCCAAGCCCGTGGTGGCGCGGGTGGACGGCCATGTGCGGGCCGGCGGGCTCGGCCTCGTCGGCGCCTGCGACGTAGCCGCTGCGTCCGCCCGGTCCGACTTCGCGTTCACGGAAGTGCGGATCGGGGTGGCGCCCGCCGTGATCTCCCTGCCGCTGCTGCCGCGCCTGGAGCCCCGGGCGGCGGCCCGCTACTACCTCGGCGGGGAGCGTTTCGGCGCCGTGGAGGCGGCCCGCATGGGCCTGCTGACGGCCGTAGCCGAGGACGTGGACGAGGCTCTGGCTCCGGTCCTCGACGGCTTCCGCAAGGCTTCGCCGCAGGCCCTGGACGCGACGAAACAGCTGCTCACGGCTAGGGTGCGGGAGACCTTCGACCGTGACGCCGAGGACCTCGTCCAACGCTCGGCGTCGATCTTCGCCTCCGCGGAGGCGCGCGAGGGGATGACGGCCTTCCTCGAACGACGGGACCCCGCATGGGTGTTGTGACCTCCCCCGCCGGCTCCGCCAAGGAGCCCAAGCAGGACCGCAGTCGGGCCACCCGGCAGCGGCTGCTGGAGGCCGCGGTGGCCTGCCTCGCCGAACGCGGCTGGGCGGGCTCCACCGTCTCGGTGGTCGCCGAGCGGGCCGGGGTCTCGCGGGGCGCGGCACAGCACCACTTCCCGACCAGGGAGGACCTGTTCACAGCGGCCGTGGAGTACGTGGCGGAGGAGCGGTCCTCGGCGCTGCGGTCCCTTCCGGGGCAGAGCAGGGCCGCCGTCGTTGCCGCCCTGGTCGACCTCTACACCGGTCCGCTCTTCCGCGCCGCCCTCCATCTGTGGGTCGCGGCCTCCAACGAGGAGCAGCTGCGCGGCCGCGTCACCGAGCTGGAGGCGCGGGTCGGCCGCGAGACCCACCGGATCGCGGTGGAGCTGCTCGGCGCGGACGAGACGGTGCCGGGCGTGCGGGAGACCGTCCAGGGCCTGCTCGACATGGCCCGCGGCCTGGGGCTCGCGAACCTGCTGACCGACGACGCGGCGAGGCGGAAGCGGGTCGTGGGGCAGTGGGCGCGGTTGCTGGAGGAGACGCTGGGGTGAAACGTATCTGCATACTGATGGTATGCGGATGTGGGGTAGCCTGGCTCCATGGCCGAGACGACACGCATCACGGTGACGCTTCCCACCGCCGACGTGGAAGTGCTGAAGAAGCTGACGGACAACGTGTCCGCGTACGTGGCCGAGGCGGTGGCTCGCCAGATCCGGCACCAACTGCGCAGGGAAGAGTTCGAGCGTTATCAGGAGGAGCACGGCGCCTTCACCGAGCAGGAACTCGCCGAGGCACGTGCCGCCGTCGCTCAGGCGCTCTCGGACGATCAGGGTGCACCCGGGGCGAGGGCCGCATGGGCCCGGTAGTGGAAACCCTGGTCCTCGACTCCGAGGGGCTGTCGGCCTGGATCGCGCAGGACCGCAAGGTCACCGCCGTCCTTGAAGCCTTCGACGGCAGCGGTACCGAATTCGTCGTCGGCGCCAACACCGTCATCGAGGCCGCCCACGCCGGAACCAGCATTCCCCGGCTGAACCGGCTCCTCTCCCGCGTCAAGGTGGAGACCGTCACCGAGGAGTCCGCGAAGGCCGCCGCCCGGCTGCTCAAGGACGCCGGACTGCACGGCCGCAAGTACGCCATCGACGCGACCGTCGCCGAGATGGCGCTGCGCCAGCCGGGCCCCGTCGTGATGATGACGTCCGACCTCGACGACATGGCCAGGCTCTGTGGCGACCGGATCCGGCTCCTGAGCGTCTGACCCGGTGTCCACCGGTCTTTGGCCCCGCCGGCGGGTGCGGTGAGGCTCTGCGGGTGGCCGGGCCGGGCGCGACCCTCGGGCCGTTCGAGGGCCGAACCCCTGGTACCGGGTCCGCCCTCCGCGGTCGGCCCGAGCCGGGCGGCCCCGCGACCAGGGGGAAGTCCGGGGCACGGGCCCTCGGTCGCGCGCCCACCGTTCCCGCCCTGTGACCCGGGTCACGGCCGCTCGCCGAGCCCCGCGTCGTACCCTTTCCCCATGCTTCCGCTCGTTCGCCGTCGCCACGTGGACTTCCTCCGCGTCACGAGCATGGGCTGTCGGGCTCACCTCCGACCCACGCCCTGACTCCACCCCCACCCGGCCCACCGGCCCCGCCCCCACTCCGGCGGACGTCGGCGGCACACACCCGGTCACCACCGGGACCGGCGGCCGGGACACAGAACAGCGGACGCACCCATGTCTTCTTCGCAGCACCTCCCGCAGCACGCCTCGCGCGACCTCTCGCAGCTCCCGGTCGTCGACCTCTCCGCGGCCGACCGCGGCCCCGCGGCCCGCGCCGACCTGCACGCCCGTCTGCACGCCGCCGCGCACGACGTCGGCTTCTTCCAGTTGGTCGGCCACGGCGTCACCGAGGCCGAGACCGACGCGCTCATGCGTGCGACGCGCGCCTTCTTCGCCCTGCCCGAGGCCGAGCGGCACGCCATCGACAACGTCAACTCACCGCACTTCCGGGGCTACACGCGCATCGGCGACGAGCGCACCGGCGGCAGCCGCGACTGGCGCGACCAGCTCGACATCGGCGCCGAGCGGCCCGCACACGTGCCCGCGCCGGGCGAGCCCGCGTACTGGTGGCTGGAGGGCCCCAACCAGTGGCCCGCCGCACTGCCCGAACTGCGCACCGCCGCACTCGGCTGGATCGAGCGGCTCAGCGGGGTCGCGCACCGGCTGCTCCACGAACTCCTGACGGCCATCGGCGCCCCGCCGGACTTCTACGACGACGTCTTCGGCGACCGGGCCCATCTGCACCTGAAGCTGGTCCGCTACCCCGGCAGCGCCGGCGACGGCGCCGACCAGGGCGTCGGCGCCCACAAGGACTACGGCTTCCTCACCCTGCTTCACCAGGACGGCATCGGCGGTCTCCAGGTGCAGCGGGAGGACGGCCTCTTCCACGACGTACCGCCGATGCCCGGCGCGTTCGTCGTGAACCTCGGCGAACTCCTCGAGGTCGCCACCAACGGCTACCTCGTCGCCACCAACCACCGGGTGGTCAGTCCGCCCGGTGCCACCGAGCGGTTCTCCGTGCCGTTCTTCTTCAACCCGCGGCTCGACGCCCGGGTCGCCCCGCTGCCCTTCCCGTACGCGGCCGACGCGCCCGGCGTCACCACCGACCCGGCCAACCCGCTCTTCGCCGAGTACGGGCGCAACGAGCTCAAGGGCAAGCTGCGGGCGCATCCGCTGGTCGCCGCCCGCCACCACGCGGATCTCGTGGAGCGGGCGGCCTGACGGCCGGTGCGTCGCCTGCGGGCCCGGACCGCCGCACGCGCCGGGCCCGCTCCCTTGCCGCGCTACCGCGCGGCGGCGTCGGTGACGGCGGCGATGTCGGTGATGTCGGCGTAACCCTCGATCGAGCGCGGGTCGCGCGGGCCGGGGCCGACGTAACGGGCGGACGGCCGCACCAGACGGCCGGTGCGCTTCTGCTCCAGGATGTGCGCCGACCAGCCCGCCGTACGGGCGCAGCTGAACATCGACGTGAACATGTGCGCAGGGACCTCGGCGAAGTCCAGCATGATCGCCGCCCAGAACTCCACGTTCGTCGCCAGGACCCGGTCCGGACGGCGGTTGTGCAGCTCCTCCAGCGCGGCCCTCTCCAGTGCCTCCGCGATCTCGTAGCGGGGCGCGCCCAGCTCCTTCGCCGTCCTCCGCAGGACGCGGGCGCGCGGGTCCTCGGCCCGGTACACCCGGTGGCCGAAGCCCATCAGGCGCTCGCCCTTGTCCAGGGCCTTCCTGACGTACGCGGCCGCGTCCCCGGTGCGCTCGATCTCCTCGATCATGCCGAGTACCCGGGACGGGGCGCCGCCGTGCAGCGGACCCGACATGGCGCCGACGGCGCCGGAGAGCGCGGCGGCCACATCGGCGCCCGTCGAGGCGATGACCCGGGCGGTGAAGGTGGAGGCGTTCATGCCGTGCTCCGCGGCCGACGTCCAGTAGGCGTCGACGGCCTTCACGTGCTTGGGGTCCGGTTCACCCCGCCAGCGGATCATGAACCGTTCGACGACCGACTCGGCCTTGTCGATCTCCCGCTGCGGCACCATCGGCAGCCCCTGGCCGCGGGCACTCTGTGCCACGTACGAGAGCGCCATCACGGCGGCCCGGGCGAGGTCGTCCCGAGCCTGCGCCTCGTCGATGTCGAGGAGCGGCTTCAGGCCCCACACGGGGGCGAGCATCGCGAGTGCCGACTGGACGTCGACGCGGATGTCACCGGAGTGGACCGGGATCGGGAACGGCTCGGCGGGCGGCAGACCGGGGTTGAACGCCCCGTCCACCAGCAGCCCCCACACGTTCCCGAAGGAGACGTGGCCGACGAGGTCCTCGATGTCGACACCTCGGTAGCGGAGCGCGCCGCCCTCCTTGTCGGGTTCGGCGATCTCCGTCTCGAACGCGACGACTCCCTCGAGTCCGGGTACGAAATCGGACATCAGGCGGCTCCTCAGGATATGTGCGAGACAAGCTTCGGCCCGGGTGGGTCACCACCACGGTGATGCCCCTCGCGGCGCGTGGTCACCCGCTCCGCGTCGTAGGGAGGCCACAGCGGCCCAGCGCACGATTTTGGCCGGTTCCTCCGATGCGGGGAAGCGTGACATCCGGCACACTGCACCGATCCGGTTCCGGAGGATTGGCGGCACTCCGTGCCGGGAAAACTCGGCCGCGCTCCGAACGGGTGACGAGGGGAGCCGCGGCGCCCCGCCCCGACCGCCACGGCGCCGGCCCCCGGAGGGCGGGGAACCACCCGGGGCGCGTGCGGCAGGATGACCCCGTGACCGACGCCCTCGACCCCGCCGCCATGCGCGAGCACTACCGCTCGACACCGCTCGACGAGGCGGACCTGCCCGCCGATCCGATGGAACAGTTCGTCCACTGGTTCAAGGACGCCGCGGCCGGCCGGCTCCACGAGCCGAACGCCATGATCGTCTCCACGGCCACGCCCGACGGCCGGCCGTCCTCCCGGACCGTGCTGCTGAAGCACTTCGACGACCGCGGCTTCGTCTTCTACACGAACTACGCCTCGCGCAAGGGCCGCGAACTCGAGGCCAACCCGCACGTCTCGCTGCTGTTCCCCTGGCACCCGCTGACCCGCCAGATCATCGTGACCGGCACCGCGGCCCGGGTGGGCCGCGACGAGACGGCCGCCTACTTCCGCACCCGGCCCCACGGCTCCCAGCTCGGTGCCTGGGCCAGCCCCCAGTCCTCGGTGCTCCCGTCCCGTGGGGAGCTGCTGCGGCGCTACGAGGAACTCGCCGACCGGTACCCGGCGGGTGAGCAGGTGCCGGTGCCGCCGGAGTGGGGCGGCTACCGGGTGACGCCCGGGACCGTCGAGTTCTGGCAGGGCCACGAGAACCGGCTCCACGACCGCCTACGGTACGTCCGCACCCCGGAAGGGCCCGGTGGCTGGCGGGTGGAGCGGCTGGCTCCGTGAACCGCGGGCGGGCCGGGCGGGGTGAGGTGCGCCCCGGGGCAGGGACCGGGAACGCGGAAACCCGCGGGCTCGGGTCCCTCCGAGGAGGAAGCCGGCCGGACGTACCGGCGAGCCCGCGGGTCGGTGACTGCTTGGATTTCGGCAGTGGCCCTGCCGAGGTGCACGAAGGTGCGACGACGGGCCGTTAGGCCGCAGCCACCTCTCGCGTCCGGAATGCCATCATGTTCCGAATCACCTCCCTTCTCGAGGCGTCCCACACTAGGAACCTCGCGAGGGTGACTCAACCCCTTTTTGCCCGGGGCGACGATTTCCGGGAAATGGATGTGTCCTGAGTCACGTTCCAGTTGAATGATCGGGGTGCCGCTTTGCGGAGGGCGGCACGGGCCGAGGACACGTCCTGCAGGGGGTGCCGGGATGAGTGCTTCCAAGAGCGAGGCCGCCAGCGCGCTGGGACCGGACGAGCCGGAGCGGGACGGCCCCGGTTCCGATCTGCTCGCGGCGCTGCTGGACGGGATGGACGCCGCGCTGTGCGCGTTCGACGCGGACGGTGTGATCACCCACTGGAACCGGGAGGCCGAGCGGATCCTCGGCTGGTCGGCCGACGAGGCCGTCGGGCGGCGCGGTTTCGCCGGGTGGGCCGTGCGGACCGCGGACGCGGACGAGGTGCAGGGCCGGCTGATGGCCGCGATGACCGCACCGGGCCGTCAGGTGCACGAGTTCGCGCTGTTGCGCAAGGACGGCGGGCGGGTGCTCGTACGGACGCAGTCCGCCGGGGTGCGCGGTGCCGACGGCGGGCCCGCCGGGGTGTACTGCGCGTTCAGCGAAGTGCACGCCCAGATCGATCTGGAGCGGTCGATCGCCTTGAGCGAGGCGCTGTTCGAGGACGCGTCGTGGGGCGTCGTGCTGGTGGACGTGGACCTGCGGCCCGCCGTCGTGAACCGGCAAGCGGCCCGGATGCTGGGATCCTCCGGCCGCACGACGGCGCTCGGGCGTCCGCTCGGGGAGCTGGTCGTGCGGGGCGTTGAGGAACTGGAGGGCGCACTGCACCACGTCCTCGCCGATGGTGCGCCCGGCGCGCTCGTCGAGCTGTGGCTGACAGTGCGTGGCGACGAGGGCGAGCAGCGCAGGTGCTGGCGCAGCGGATTCCTCAGGCTGGCGTCGCCACTGGCCGAGGAACCGGTGCCGCTGGGCGTGGGCTGGCTGTTCCAGGACGTCACCCAGGCCAAGCTCGCGGAGCAGGAGGCGGACCGGCTGCGGTTCCGGTTCAGCCAGCTGCACCGGGCGGCCCGGGCTGCGGCCGAGTGCGAGGACCCGATGGAGGCGGCGACGACGCGGCTCGACTTCGCCCTCGCCGGATTCGCCGACCACGTCCTCGTCGACGTGCTGTCGGAGGACGGCGAACGGCTGGTGCGGGCCGCGGCGACGCCGTCGGGTGCCCCGGGACCGGTCGCCCGGGTGGCGGGCGCGGGCATCCCGCTCCGGTATCCGCAGGGCCATCCGGCACTGCAGGCGGTGGACCGCGTCGGTTCCGTCCGCACCAGCACGGGCGGAGGGCCGGACCGTACCGAGAGCTGGGCAGCGGAACGCCAGTGGCCGCGCGACGCGGTGCACGCCCTGTCCACGGTGCTCCGCAGCCGCGGCCGCACGCTCGGTGTCGTCACCTTCCTGCGGTCCGCCAACCGCCCCCGCTTCGAACGCCCCGACGCGGAGTACGCGGAGAGCGTCGCGACGCACGTGGCGGCAGCACTGGACCTGGCCCGGGCGCGCGGCGGATAGCCCCGCCCGCCGCGACCGGGTCCGCGCCGGGGCCCCGTCTGCCGCGCGGGGGCCCGGGCTCAGCGGCGGTAGAAGATCCGGTCCGCGTACTGGGCCATGACCCGGCCGTTCCACTCGTGTCCGCCGTCCACGTTCCCCGACCGCAGCAGGGGCGGCTCGATGCCGCGTTCGGCCAGTTCGCCGGCAGCGGCAGCGAGGGTCGCCTGCATCAGGGCGCTGGTGACGACCGTGGAGGCGGGCGCGAACGGGGCCGCGATGCCCTCCGCGGTCAGCTCGGCGTCGCCGACCGCGATCTTGGAGTCGAGGACGATGTCGCAGTGGTCCTTGAGGAACGTGCCCGAGGTGTGCCGGGACTTCGTCTCCGAGGCGTACGCCACGGACGTCACCCCGATGACCTTCAGCCCGAGCGCCCGCGCGTTCAGGGCCATCTCGACGGGCAGGGCGTTGCGGCCGGAGAGGGAGACGACGACCAGTACGTCGCCGGCGCGGGCGGGGCTGGAGTCGAGTACGGCGCCGGCCAGGCCGTCGACGCGCTCCAGCGCGGAGCCGAGGGTCGCGGGCATCACGTCGACACCGACGGCGCCGGGGACGGCGAGCAGGTTCATCAGCGCCAGACCGCCTGCCCGGTAGACGACGTCCTGTGCGGCGAGCGAGGAGTGGCCCGCGCCGAAGGCGAACAGCCTCCCGCCCGCGGCGACGGTGTCCGCGACGGCCGCGCCGGCCGCGGCGATGCTCGCCGCCTCCTCGTCGCGCACACGCTCCAGCAGACCGATCGCGGCGTCGAAGAACTGTCCCGCCAGCTTGTTCCCGCCCATCGCGGTCGCCCCTTCCCGTCGTGTCGCGGATCACGTTGCGGTCTGGACCATTGCTCTGTCAATACGGGTTCCAGGCAGGCGTGGCCCGGTTGTCGGCGGCATGCGTCAGAATTGGGGCAGGGCCACCGCACGACTTCTTCGAGGGGCACGTATGTCCGGACTGATCGACACCACGGAGATGTATCTCCGCACCATCCTCGAGCTGGAAGAGGAAGGCGTGGTCCCGATGCGCGCCCGCATCGCGGAGCGGCTCGACCAGAGCGGGCCGACGGTCAGCCAGACCGTCGCGCGGATGGAGCGCGACGGGCTCGTGACGGTCGCGGGCGACCGTCACCTGGAGCTGACTGAGGAGGGCCGCCGGCTCGCCACCCGCGTGATGCGCAAGCACCGGCTCGCCGAGTGCCTCCTGGTCGATGTGATCGGCCTGGAGTGGGAGCAGGTCCATGCCGAGGCGTGCCGCTGGGAGCACGTGATGAGCGAGGCCGTGGAGCGGCGCGTGCTCGAGCTCCTGCGGCACCCCACCGAGTCGCCGTACGGCAACCCGATCCCGGGCCTGGAGGAGCTGGGCGAGAAGTCCGAGGCCGAGGCGTTCCTGGACGACGGCATGGTCAGCCTGGCCGATCTCGACGCCGGCACGGAGGCCAAGACGGTGGTGGTCCGGCGGATCGGGGAGCCGATCCAGACGGACGCCCAGCTGATGTACACGCTCCGCCGCGCCGGTGTGCAGCCCGGCTCGGTGGTGAGCGTGACCGAGTCGGCCGGCGGGGTGCTGGTGGGCAGCGGCGGTGAGGCCGCGGAGCTGAAGGCGGACGTCGCCTCGCACGTCTTCGTGGCGAAGCGCTGAGTACCCGCTCCGTGCGCTCCCGGCCCCGGCGGTCGTCCGCCGGAGACCGCTGAGCGACCGGACCGGCCCACCGGGCGCGGCCGTCGTCCCGGGCGGCTCCATCGGCCCACCGGGCCTGGCTGGCGTCGCGCGGTCCGGCTGTCCCGTCCACCGGCCCACCGGGCTCCGGCTCGTCGGGCTCCCGTCCCGCGAGCATCGCGGGAGACGGGGACCTCGTGCGGCGCGTCCGTACCGTGCATCCGCGGTACGGGCGCGCTTCGTCGTCCGGCGTGCGACCCCCGCCCGCCGTGTGACTCCTCCGCCCGCCGTGAGGACTCTTTCAGAACGCGCTTTCCGGCCGTAACGGCAGCGCACGGGCGGTTTGCGTGCCACCCTGTGGCTGAGGCATGTGACCGGGCCGGGCCGGGTCGGTGGTCGGCCGCAGGGGAGGGAGCGGAGCATGCGGCTGTTGAACGCGGAGGGCCCCGGCGCCCTGCGGCGCCGGGGCCTGTCCTCCCCTTCGCTGACCCGGAGCCCCGAGCTCCCAGGGTCAATCCCCTCGGACCGTCTTCCCCGAGCGGCCCGCCTCCCGCTGAAGATCTCCCCTCGGCGACGCGCGTCAATCCTTGAGGGTGGTCACTCGAACGAGGGGTGTTGCTGGCCGGAAGCCAGTTTTCGAATGGAAGTTCGATAGTCTGGCCGGGCTCGATCGCTTCGGAGAGTCCGGAGATCCACGGGGCCAGAAGGGGGTGCCAGGACCATGGTGCGGCGCATCGACGTGGCCGGTACGGCCGGTGTACGGCTCGCGGCCTGGGAGTTCGCCGACCCGCCCAAGGGGCGCGGCGAGACGGACCGCGTCCCGGGCGTCTTACTCCTCCACGGGCTGATGGGCCGGGCCTCGCACTGGGCGCCCACCGCCCGCTGGCTGTCCGAACGGCACCGGGCGGTCGCCCTCGACCAGCGCGGGCACGGCCGCAGCGAGCGGCCCGCCGACGGAGTGTTCACCCGCGAGGCGTACGTCGCGGACGCGGCGGCCGCGGTGGAGCGGCTGGGCCTGGCGCCGGCGATCCTCGTCGGCCACTCCATGGGTGCCCTGACGGCCTGGCAACTCGCCGCCGAGCGTCCCGACCTGGTGCGGGCCCTGGTCATCTGCGACATGCGCGCCTCCGCGCTCGGCGCAGCCTCCCAGCGGGAGTGGGAGGACTGGTTCCGCTCATGGCCCGTGCCCTTCGCGACGCTGGCGGACGTGCGCAAGTGGTTCGGTGAGGACGACCCCTGGGTGGAGCGTCCCAGCCCGTCTCGGGGCGAGTTCTTCGCCGAGGTGATGGCCGAACGGGCGGACGGCTGGCGGCCCGTCTTCTCCCGCCGCCAGATGCTGCGGTCCCGGGCGACCTGGGTGCACGACGCGCACTGGGACTCGCTCGCCCAGGTCACGTGCCCGACGCTCGTGGTCCGCGGGCTCGACGGGGAACTGGGCCGTGCGGAGGCTCAGGAGATGGTCCGGGTCCTGGCTCGCGGGCAGTACGCGGAGGTGGCGGACGCCGGCCATCTCGTCCACTACGACCAGCCGGAGGCCTGGCGCGCGGTCGTCGAGCCCTTCCTCGAAGGCGTCCTGACGGTGTGACGGTCTGACGGCGGTGCGCATCGACCTCGCCCGGGACCGGATGGCCGGGGAGGGGGCCATCCAGTCCATGGGAGTGCCGGCGTGCCGCGCCGGCGGTGCGGCGGACCGGGACCGCCGTCGTATCGCCCCGGTCCGCCGCGGCTGAGGGGCCTCAGAAGGCGAAGACGGTGGATCCGCCCATGCTCTCCCGCATCTCGCACGCGTTGCCGTACGTGGCCGACCAGTCGACGCGCTTGCCCTCCCAGACCCCGGTGGCGATGATCGTGACCGGGTCCCACTGCCGGGTGCAGGGGCGGTCGGACGTCCTGGTCAGCAGGGCGAACTCGCCGCTCACCGCGTTCAGTTCACCGCAGGCCGCGCGGGCGGACGGGTGGGTGCCGCCCGGCGCCGGGGCGCAGTTCAGCGTGACCGCGCGCTCGACGGTCGCCGTCGCGGCGGCTTCGCCCCTGCCGACCGCCAGCACCAGGGCGGACGGCGCGTAGAGCCCCGTGTGACCGGCGGCATCGGCGTGCGCGGTGCCCGCGGCCAGGCCGCCGAGCACGAGCGCCGCTGCGGAGGCCGTCGCGCCGAGTGTGTGGACGATGTAACGCATGAGTGAACCCCTTTGACGGTGTGTGCGGTTGCGGTCGGGAGTCTTGCTGATGCGTACAGTGATCGCACATCCATCACCTGTTTCCGGCCGCATACGTTCAAGGCGTGCCGACCGAATGGCCGTTCGGGCAGCTCGGAAGGGGTGTGCGAGGCGGGTGATCGGTTGTCCGGTATATGGACAGCGGGGTG
Organism: Streptomyces sp. HNM0645; assembly: GCF_030056615.1. Lineage (NCBI taxonomy): Bacteria > Bacillati > Actinomycetota > Actinomycetes > Kitasatosporales > Streptomycetaceae > Streptomyces > Streptomyces sp. HNM0645. The sequence goes on from NZ_JASHLT010000020.1 coordinate 83,080, forward strand.
TGGTCCAACGCGGAACAAAGGTCCGGCCTGCGGTGATGCAAAACCGGTTTCGTCTTTGACCGCCGCCGCGCCGTGCGCTTCGGCCGGAATCCGGCGCCTTTCGGTGAACCTCGTCCCGGGTGCTCGCCGCGTTCCGCCGTACGCCTTCGTATACAGCGAAGGGCCGGCGCCGGAGTGGTGCACTCCGTCGCCGGCCCGTCGTCGTGAGGTCGCGCTTTCTGCACGAGACCTCCACAAGCGGAAGTCAGTCGATGGGCTTCCTGACCTCCTCGCGCACCTTCAGCGTGTTCGCGGCCGCCGTCCGGAGGTCCAGTGACTCGGGGCTCCGCGTCGCGGTCTCGGGGGTCACCTCGGCGACGGAGCCGTTGGTGTTCCCGTCCGCCCAGGCGCACATGGGGAAGGAACTCTTCCCGCCGGTGGACGCGGCGGTCAGGACCTGGCAGGTGACGGTGACGTCGGAGCCGGGCACCTCGATGTCCTTCGGCGGCACGGCGACCGTCGCCCCCTCCGACCGGGCGGCGCCCTTCAGCATGCTCTCCCGGGCGTCGTCCGGGTCCTTGATCTGCCCGTAGAGGGCCGAGAGGACCAGAACCCCGGCCTTCTTCGCGTCGGTGGAGGCGTACTGGCCCACGACGCCCTTCGGATCACGGATGTTGGCCTCGCTCGCGCCTGCCAGCGCGGAGTCGCCCTGCTCGGAGAGGTCCTGGGCCAGCGTGTACTCGCCGCCCAGCAGCGTCCCGGGGAGGGTGACCTTGTGCGTGGCCTCCGGGAAGGAGCCGGAGCCGCCGCCCCGGTTTCCCGCCCACGCGAGCACCGCGACGGCCACGGCGACCGACACCCCGATGATCGCGACCTTCGGGCCGGACCAGAACTTCTTCGGCGGCGCGGGCGGGGGAGCCCAGGCACCCTGCTGGGGGAAGGGCGGCGGCGGTCCGTAAGGGCCTCCCTGAGGCGGGCCGTACGGACCTCCCTGCTGTGGCGGAGGGCCGTAGGGGCCCGGCTGCCCCGGACCGTACGGCCCCGGCTGCCCTGGGCCGTAGGGGCCCGGCTGCGCCGCGCCCTGTGCCGGTGGCGGATACCCCGGGTACTGCGGTTGTCCCTGGGGCGGAGGAGGCATGGACATGATCCGTACAGTACGTCATGGGCTCTCGATGCCCGGCGTACGGTACGGACCAGGCCGTGGTCACCCCTTGCTGACCGCCGTCAGGATCTCCGGCAGCCGCGCGGCCGTCTGCGGGGCCGCCACCCGCAGCCCGCCCCAGGCCACCGCCGCGCCGTACGCGGCACCCAGCGGCAGCAGGATCCACAGCGCCGACTCGGCGTTCGCGGCGTTCAGCCAGATCGTCAGCGCGATCAGCGGGGAGCACAGCAGAGCCGAGGCGATCATCCCGCCGAAGATGGAGATCCACGCGAGCCCGCCCTGCCCCGGCGCCACGTTCTTGTAGGCGCTGCCCTGCGGGATCGAGTACGGGAAACGCGCCGACGCGACCGCGCCGGTCGCCATCATCGCGCCGAGCAGCCCCAGTGCGATCCCCAGCGCCTCCGGCAGCGCCCGCCAGTCGCCCAGCACGGCGGCCGTGGCGACCGTCACCAGCATCGTGTACGGCAGGGTGATCAGCAGCAACGCCAGCGCACGGGCACGTAGTTCGAGGTAGGCGTCGCGGGGTGAGGCGATCGTCTGCGCGACCATCCAGAACGCGGACGTGTCCTGGCCGAACTGGTTGTACATCTGGATGCCGAGCATCCCCGAAGCGAAGCACGCCAAGTAGATCGAGCCGGTCCCCTGAAGGGCGTTGAACAGCGGCAGGATCAGCCCGATCACCAGCGCCGTCACCCACGCGGTCTTCGTCTTCGGATCACGCCAGACGTAGCGGAGGCTGCGCTGCATGACCGTGCCCGTGCGCCCGCCCGGCAGCAGCCGGTGCAGACCCGTGGACGTGTTCCGGCGGGTCGGCTCCGAGGCCGCCGCGAGGGTCGAGCCGTCCGGGGCGGTCATCAGACGCGTCAGACTGCGCTGCCACCCGTACAGCAGGGCGGCCAGGGCGGCTCCGGAGAGCGCGAGTTGCGCGGCGGCCGCCCCGTACGCCCCGGTGCTCGCAGAGTCGACGGCGCCGAGCGCGGACGCGGGCGGAATCCAGCGGACCACGGCCGCCGCGGGGTCCAGCGCGGTGAGCCCGCCGGCCTGACCGAGTCGCTGCACACCGAAGTTCACGAACTGGATCCCGACCGCGATCACCAGACCGCTCAGCACGGCCAGGTCGCGGCCCTTGCGGCTGGTCAGCAGGCGGATGTTGGCGGCGGCGACCGCCCGAGCCAGCGCCACGCACACCAGCACCGCCAGCGGCACGGCGACCGCCGCGGCCACCACCCCGGCGGGCCCGTGCGCCAGGGCCAGCGCGGCACCGGCCACCAGACAGAGCGTGAACAGCGGTCCGATGCCCACCAGCGACGCCACCAGCAGCGCCGACACCATCGGTCCCGGCCGCAGCGGCAGCATCACCAGCCGGGTCGGGTCCAGCGTCTCGTCCCCGCTCGGGAAGAACAGCGGGAGGAACGCCCAGCCCAGGGCCAGCACCGCCACCAGCAGTACCACCAGGGAGGCCGCGTGCGCTGTGCCGCGCAGCAGGACGAATCCGATGAACTGGCTCGCGGCGACCAGCAGTGCCAGGACGGCCGAGGTGACGAACGCGGCCGTACGGCCGGCCGACTGCCGCAGACCGTTGGTCAGCAGCGACAGTTTGAGCCGTACGAACACCGACGTGAGCGAGTGAGCCGGGCCGGGCGTCGTGGCCGTCACCGGGCACCGCCGCCGAGCCAGTCCAGCGCCTTGCCGGTGTCCCGTCCGTTCGCGCCGACGAGCTCCAGGAAGGCGTCCTGCAGGGACCGCGCCGAACCGCGGACCTCCGCCAGCGTGCCGTGCGCCCTGATCCGGCCGGCGGCCATCACCGCGACCCAGTCGCACAGCGATTCCACCAGCTCCATGACATGGCTGGAGAACACGACGGTCGCCCCGGACGCGGTGTACCGCTCCAGAACCCCGCGGATGGTCTGTGCGGACACCGGGTCGACACCCTCGAACGGCTCGTCCAGGAACAGCACCTGCGGATTGTGCAGCAGTGCCGCCGCCAGGCCGATCTTCTTGCGCATACCGGTCGAGTAGTCGACGACCAGCTTGTGCCGGGCGCCCGCGAGATCCAGCACGTCCAGCAGCTGGGTGGCCCGCTTGTCCACCTCCTCGCCCGGGAGTCCGCGCAACCGGCCGGTGTAGGCGAGGAGTTCACCGCCCGACAACCGCTCGAACAGCCGCAGGCCCTCGGGCAGTACACCGATCCGGGCCTTGACCTCGACCGGATCCCTCCAGACGTCGTGGCCGGCGACCTCGATGCGCCCCTGGTCGGGGCGGAGGAGCCCGGTGACCATCGACAGCGTCGTGGTCTTGCCGGCGCCGTTGGGTCCGACCAGGCCGATGAACTTGCCCGCGGGCAGCGTGAGATCGACGCCGGCAACCGCGATCTGTTCGCCGAACCGCTTCCAGAGCCCCTCCACCCGGACGGCGGGGGGAGGTACCTCCCCGGGCGCGCCGCCCGCCGTGTTCACCGTCCGGTCCGATGCCTGGTCGGGCATGTTGCCGCCTTCCGTTGTCCCCGTAGTACGGGAACAACCCTACGATCGGCGGTCCCGCCCGTCGGCGGCCTCCCGTCCGCACGCATAGGCCAGCGGGCTGATCAGCTCCTCGGCGTCCGGCAGCCAGCGGTTCGCGGTCGTCGGCTTGCGCACCCACTGCACGGCTCCCTGGCCGCCGACGCGCGTCGGCGGCGCCGCCACGTACTGCCCGTCGCCGCGCGCCACCAGGTCGAGCGAACTGGGCACCCAGCCGAGCCTGCGCACCAGGTCCGGGAGCTTCACGGCCGCGCCCGGCAGGACGAGGAACAGCATGCGCCGGTTCGGGCCGCAGATCACCGGCCCGAGGGCCATGCCCATCCGCTCCATCCGGGCCAGCGCGAGGAAGCCGGCCGACTCCGGGACCTCCAGGGCGTCGAACGTCCTCCCCGTGGGCATCAGGACCGACGCCTTCGGCTGCCTGCCCCACAGCCGGCGGGCGGCGACGGCGCTGCCGGTCGCCTGGCCCGACCAGTCCGGCCGGGCGGCGTGCGCCCCAGGCGCATCGCACACGGGGGCGCCGCACGAGCACCGTTCGGCGCCCTCGACGGCCTCCAGCCAGGTGCCGGGGAACACGTCCCAGTGGCGTTCCTCCGCGTAACGGACCGCGCTGTCGAGCAGTTGTGTGCCGCGCTGTACGGGGATCCGTGCCGCCTCGGTGAGGCGGATCGACCCGTCGATGGTGTCTTCCACGATAAACACAACTCCCCCCGCCGGACCCGGTTACGGGCGCGCGGCGCCGGGCGGTGGCGCACCGATACCGCACGTGGGGCGCACGGGTGCACGGACGGGGGCGCGCATGAGGGCCGGACCCGGCGGGCGGGTAGCCAGTTGCGGGTGAGCGGCATTCACCCGTAATCGTCCGAGCTCATTGGCATTCTCCGGATAACGCCGGGAAGTGATCGATGGCAGATCACCACGGAGATCACGACCGGCGAGGTCCGGCACAGGGGGTTAGTGATGGCAGCGAGGCCACTCGTCGCCCGTCAGCCGAACGAACGGCTGCAGGCGCTGATCCAGGAAGCCGGATGCTCCAACGCCGGTCTGGCCCGCAGGGTCAACATGGTCGGGGCTGAACGCGGCCTCGATCTGCGCTACGACAAGACGTCGGTGGCGCGCTGGCTGCGCGGGCAGCAGCCGCGCGGCCGGGCGCCCGGCATCATCGCGGAGGCACTGGGCCGCAAGCTGGGCCGCACGGTCACGATCGACGAGATCGGGATGGCCAACGGCAAGAACCTGGCGTCCGGTGTGGGGCTGCAGTTCGCCCCCACCGTGGTAGGGGCGATCGAGCAGGTCTGCGAGCTGTGGCGCAGCGACGTGGGCCGGCGCGACTTCCTGACCGGTTCCACGGTGGCCGCCTCGGCGCTCGTCGAGCCCAGTCGGGACTGGCTGATCACCGGGGCCGACACCCAGGTGGCCCGGCAGGCCGGGGCGCGGGTGGGTCTCCCGGACGTCGAGGCCGTGCGGGCGATGACGAAGGCGCTCACCGGTCTCGACCACCGGTTCGGCGCCGGGCACGTCCGGCCGGTCGTCGTCCACTACCTCAACAGCGTGGTGTCCGGGCTGCTCTCCGGCTCGTACCGGGAGCCGGTGGGGCGGCAGCTCTTCGCCGCGGTGGCGCGGCTCACGGAGCTGGCGGGCTACATGGCCGTCGACACGGGCCAGCCGGGCCTCGCCCAGCGCTACTACATCCAGGCCCTGCGGCTGGCCCAGGCCGCGGGCGACCGCGCCTACGGCGGCTACGTCCTGGCCGCGTCAATGAGCCATCTCGCCGCGGAGCTCGGGAACCCGAGGGAGATCGCCCAGCTCGCGCGGGCCGCGCAGGAGGGGGCCCGGGGCCAGGTCACACCGCGCGCGGAGGCGATGTTCCACGCGGCGGAGGCCCGGGGGCACGCGCTGCTCGGTGACGCGCGTACCTGCCAGGAGGCGGCCGGCAGGGCCATCGCCGCCCTGGACCGGGCGAACACCGAATCGGGCGACGATCCCGACTGGATCGCCCACTTCGACCATGCGTACCTCGCCGACGAGCTGGCCCACTGCCACCGCGACCTCGGGCAGGCCGACCAGGCGGTGCGCCGGGCCACCGAGTCCCTGGACGGCCATCCCGAGTCGCGCGCGCGGCGCCGGGGGATCGGACTGGTCCTGCTGGCCGCGGCCCGGCTCCAGCAGCGCGAGGTCGAGGAGGCCTGCAGTACGGGCACGCGGGCGATGGAACTCCTCGGCACCCTCCGTTCCAGCCGCGGTACGGAGTACCTGGAGGACCTGCACCAGCGGCTGGAGCCGTACGCGGCGGAGCCGTCCGTACGGGAGTTCGGCGCGAGGCTGCAGCTGCAGGCGGCGTGAGCGGGCCCGGGCGGTTCCGCGGCCGGCGGGGCCGCCCGGGTGTGAGCGGGGCCCGGTTCCGGGCGGGCGGATCCCCGTGCCGGCAAGGGGCTTGAGGCGATAACAGCGTCTCCGCGGGCGTTCTTGTTACGGCTACCACACGCGTGTGCGGACGCACTGAGTCACCCGGTAGCGTGAGCCGACGATTCCGTAGGTTGACACGTAGGAGTCCCGGTGACGCACAGCGGACAGGGTGACGAGTCGCGGCATCCCGCCTCGCGGCCCGCGCACGAGGGTGTCGTGCTGCCCGCGGACGGCAGCGAGCCCTTCACCCCCGGAGTCAGCGGGCCGCAGGTCGCCCCGTCCGGTGGCACCCCGTGGGGTGCGCCCTGGGGCCCCGGGCGGGACGCGCAGCCGCTGCCGCAGGAGGAGCCGCCGGGCGCGCCGTACGCGCAGCCCGCGCCCGCCGGGGCGCTGCCGCCGCAGCAGACGCCGTACGGATACGGGCAGCAGGGCGTGCAGACGCCCGCGCCCGACGCCGATGCGACGCAGTACATCGCTCCCGTCCCGGCGGGGTCCGGCGACGCGACGCAGTACATCGCTCCGGTCCCCCCGGGATCCGCCGGGGACGCCACGCAGTACATCGCTCCGGTCCCGCCGGGGCCCGGGGCCCTGCCGCCGGAGAACCCGGCGGAGCCGACGCAGTTCCTCGGGGCACGGTCGGCGGGCACCGCTCCGGCTGCTCCGGCCGGGGAGGCGGAGGCGACGCAGTACCTGCCGCCCGTGGCGCACCAGGACGCCCCCGCGCCGCCGCCCGGCGCCCCCTACGGCGTCCGCCCCGGAGCGCCGGGAGACCGGCAGCCGCCGGCGGAGTTCGACAACCTCTTCCGCAGCGACGCCGGCGGGGCCGGTGGCGCGGAGGCGACGCAGTACCTGCCGCCCGTGCAGGAGCCGGCGTACGGAGCCCAGCCGCCGTACGCCTCTCCGGGCGGCCGCGCGGCCCGCCGCGCTCCCGAGTCCGGCCCCTCCCGGGGGAGCGCCTCGCGGAACTCCTCGCGGCTGCCGCTGATCGCCGCGGTCGTGGTCGGCTGTGCCGTGCTCGGGCTCGGTGCGAGCGCGCTGATGTTCGGCGGCGGTGACGACGAGGACCCGGGCGCCGGCACGAGTGCCGCCGCGGCGTCTTCGCCCGCGGCCGACCCGTCCGGTGAGGTGGCGGACGATCCGGCGAAGACGCAGGCCGTGGAGCTCGACAAGCTCCTCGCGGACAGCAACGACAGCCGGGCCGCGGTGATCCGCTCCGTCGAGTCGATCAAGACCTGCGAGAACCTGGACCAGGCGGCCTCGGACCTGCGCGGCGCGGCGGAGCAGCGCCGCGGGCTCGTGACCCGGCTGCAGGGCCTCGCCGTGGACGAGCTCCCGGACCACCAGGCGCTCACCGCCTCCCTGAAGAGGGCGTGGGAGGCGTCGGCCTCGGCGGACGACCACTACGCCGCGTGGGCGGGCCAGGTGAAGGAGAAGAAGGGCTGCAAGGGCGGCAAGGCGCGCAACACGGGCCAGACCGCCCAGGGCAACGCCCAGAGCGGTGTGGCGACGAAGGCGAAGCGCGAGGCGGCGACTCTCTGGAACCGGATCGCGACGAAGTACGACCTGACGGAGCGCCGCGCGGAACAGCTCTGAGCCGCGGCGGTTGCAGTGTGAGAGCTGAAACGCTCCGGGCGTTACACGGATACGTTGCGTGATGCGTTGCACTGTTTCCCTCACTTCCACCCGGGCACGACTCCATGCCCGAGGTGGGCGCGCAGCCGTCAAGGTCGCACCGCCGTTGGACCCGCGAACGAGGAGTACGGCGATGAAGCCGTCGAAGGTGTCGGCCCGATACTGCAGGCGTTCGGGCCGGTTACGGACGAGGGCTTCGAGCCGGTCGAGGGCAAGGTTGGCCAGGCTGCGCTCGAGCCGCCCTACCAAGGCCATCACCGAAGGGGCCCAGCGGGTGGGTGGAAGTTCTCGAACCAGGGGTCTTCGCCCAGTCCGTCGGCGTTGAACAGTGCGGAGATGCCGGCCGTGACCGCGGTGACGGCCGCGGTGAGCTCTCCCTCGTCCTGGGCGCGCAGCACCACGTTCGCGGCACGGTATCCGGTGGCTCGACGCAGCCTGCCGCGCTCGGCGACCTCGTCCACCTGGACGATGCAGGGGAACCTTTCGAGCTGGTCCCGGGTGACGGCCGAGTGTACGGTCCCCGCCCGTTCCCCGAAGGCGGGGAACAGTCCCATGGCGTACCCGCGAGGCGCACCGTCAGCGAGTGGAGGAACGTTCGGCTCCTGCGCCAGCGCCAGGCTCATCGCGATCGTGAGGAGATTCGGTCCCTCCAGGGCCCGGAGCAGCCTGGGTAGATGGCCGCCGACGCGCCCGTTCACCTCGATGAGATCGACCGCGTCCGGCAGCAGTTTGACCTCAGTGTGGGTGACGCACCACCGCACGCGGAGTGCCGCGAGTACCTCCCGGACGTAGTCGAGGACGCGGTTCCGCACGGCACGCGGCAGCATCGTCGGCGTCAGATCGCCGGTGACGCTGACGACGTCGGACGCATCCGGCCCAGCGCGCGGGTACACCGAGACGGGCGCCTTGTCGAAAATCGCGATCGGAACGTGAGCGTCCTGGGTGCTGGCCGTCTCCACGGATACGTAGTCCGCGAGCCACTCGTTTCGCGGATGCTCGTGCGGCGGGAGTCTGCTTTCCAGGAGCAGGCCGGGCCACTGCGTGCGGTGCCTCAGTTGGTAGTCGGCGTCGGACGTGTTGTCGACGAATGCGATCCCGGTACCGCCCACGCCACGCCGCGGTTTCAGGATGGCGGGCAGGCGGACCTTGTCCAGTGCCTCGGCGAACGTGCGCGCGGAGTCGACGGCCACCGCAGTGACGTGCGTCAGGCCGGCTCCGGCGAGGAGCGTCCGCTGGGTGAGCTTGTCCCATGGATTCGGCCCGGCCGGGACGCCTGGCAGCCCGAGGGCCGACGCCACGGCGGTGACGTTCTCCACCTCCCGGTCGTGGAAGGTGGTGACTCCCTCCACCTCCGCGTCCCTGACGGATTCGGCGAGAGTGGGGGGGTCGAAGACACGGACCGGGAACAGCTCCTCGGCCCTGCGGACCAGTCCGGGATCGCCCTCGGCCACAGATCGGTCGAAGAACATCACCGGTCGGCAGACACCCCGAGCGGCCTGCTCGATCTCCGTGAGCCCGGCCGAGCCGCCGCGCCTGTGCAGTACCGCCACACAGGCCGGTTCCTCTCGACGACTGCACATGGTGACCCCTTCGAATCCGGGTTACGTGGTGCGGGAGCTTCCCCATGCACGACGATACGAGCTGGTCAGCTGGCTTCGAGGCTCGTCGTGCCGTAGACGCCCGAGTGCTCCACCTCTGGCGGCGTGCCGTCGTACATCCGGACCGTGTGGGCACCAGGCTCCAGGCCGAGTCGCGTCATGGTCACCGCGGCCAGTGGGTTGGCCTCGGGCGCATCGATCGCGGCCGCGCGGTCCGGAGCCGCTGCGGCCAGGCTCCACAACACGGCCGCCGCAGCCTCGGGCGAGTCGGCGTACAGCGGGCCGATCCGGGACCACGTTCTCCCAGAGGGCCGGGACACCCCGAATCCGACCATGCGGCCGTTATGGAGGGCCGCGAGACTCCGGGCATCGGGCATGCGAACCCATGCGGTCAGGAAGGCGTTCCGCGGCACCGGGAAGAACCGGCAGTCGTATGCCGCCAGCACGCTGAAAGGGAGCGTTGTGGCGTCGACCAGTTCGAGACCGGCGGGCGGCACGCCCGCGAGCCGCGGCACCCCGCGGAAGTGGATGTTCCGCCAGAAGGGGCGCAGACCCATGGCCATGTATCTGTCCTGCTGTGCGGGCACAGCGTCCAGGCCGATCAGACGTCCTTCCAGCCGGGCCGCGGCGGCTCGCCACATCCGCCTGCCGTAGCCCCTTCCGCGTAGATCGGCCCGGGTTATGTACAGGCCGATGAAACCGAAGCTCTCACCGTAACGAATGGCCAAGACCGACGCTATGGGTACGTCGTCGAGACGTCCGATGAGGAGTGCACCGGGATCGGCGACCGCATAGGCGAACGTGTCCATGTCGCCGAGCTTCCAACCCTCCCTGGCGGCCCAGGCTTCGATCATCCGTGTCTCGGCCGCGCTCGCGCTCGTGATCTCGAACCGCCCGGTGCCTTCTGCGGGCACTTCGACGGTGGGCCGGTAGCGGTTTCGCCGCCGTTCGCCATTGGTCGGCGCGGACGTTCTCCCACAAAGGAATCTTCGGTTCATGGCTGCCATAACCAATTGGTTGCTTGCGGCGAAAGCACTTCCCAAAATTCTATTGCACGCCCCATTTAATCGATACTCCACAAGGGACAGCGCCGAATCGATGGTCGGATAGTCCGACGGGAAGTCGTGTCCTTCGGAAACGGACCGGAATGCCTCGTAGTAGAGATGCCCACAGGGGTCGATGTCTTCCGGAGTCGCCGATCTCAGTGAACCTCTTTCATCCTGCGCTGAAGGGTGAAATGGGCTGGTCAGCGGGCGTGGTGACGAGGCAGGGCCCCTGGTCGTTGGCGTGGTGATTCCACTCAGCACACCGCGACCGGAGAGGCCCTGTTGGTTCCGTATCCTGCCATGCTCGATGTCCAGCATGAGCTCGTTGAGCATGTTGCCTGGCTGCTGTACGAGCACCGCCGGGCCCGCAACGTCCGCTGGCGCAAGCTCGGTTGCTTCAAGCAGGCGCTGCTCACGCTGGTCCATCTGCGCAAGAACGAGACGTTCTCGCAGCTCGGAGCCGGTTTCGGGATATCCCAGGCCACCGCCTGGCGGTACGTGGACGAGGCCTTGGACGTTCTGGCTTCCTGGGCGCCCGGCCTTCATGAAGCTCTGACCGGCCTCGGTGAAAGCGACCACGTCATCGTTGACGGCACCCTGATTCCCATCGACCGGATCCGTGCGGATGAGCCGTACTACTCGATGAAGCACCGTAAGCATGGCATGAACGTGCAGGTCATCGCCCGACCCGACGGCACACCGCTGTGGTTCTCCCGCGCGACACCGGGCCGCACCCACGACCTGACCGCGGCCCGCGCCCACGGCATCGTCCAGGCCTGCCTCACCAGACAGATCCTCGTCCTCGCGGACCGCGCCTACCAGGGCGCCGGCGCCACCGTCCGCACCCCGTACTACCACCACCGTGAACAACCCGAGCACTACCAGCAGTTCAACCGCGACCATGCTCGGCTGAGAGCTCCAGGAGAACGGGCCTTCGCACAGCTGAAGTCCTGGCGGCTACTACGGCGAGCCAGATGCTCCACCCGCCGGATCGGCACCGTCGTCCAGGCCGTCCACACACTACTGACCTGCGACTATTCAGGATGAAAGAGGCTCAGTGAGATGACCATGACGGGTTCCCCGTCCGTTCGGTCACCGATGTACCACATGTCATCGTACTGCGCCCGGAGCGGAGCCTGTCCGAGATGGGATTCTCACCAGACCTCGGTGTCCAGCGGGCGGGGCAGGTCCGGGTTTCCCTTCGCGGAGAAGACAGGATCCCGACCTTCGCGACGGGAGCGGTCGAAGTCCCGGAGCAGCCCGAACGCCCAACCTCCCAGCAAACCGATGGCCACCAGGTTGATCAGTGTCATCACCGCCATCGCGACATCTGCGAATTCCCAGACCACCTCGAGGGCCAGGACCGAACCGATCCCGACCGCCGCGAGTGTGATCAGGCGGAAGGAGGTCAGTGCGACCTTCCCCGCGTGGAAGAGCGACAGGTTCACCTCCGCGTAGGAGTAGCTACCGACGATCGAAGAGTAGGCGAACACCGTGACCAGCAGGGTCGTCAGCCATGTCGCGGCAGTACCGAACTGGGATGCGACGGCGGCCTGCGTGAGTGCCGCCCCCGTGAGCGTGCTGTCCTGACCCGGCACGTACACCTCCTCCCCGCCCACCATGATGATCAGCGCAGTGGCCGTGCACACGAGCATCGTGTCCACGAACACCCCCAGGGACGGATCAGCCCCTGCCGGGCAGGGTGCGGCGTGGTGGCGGTCGCGGCGGCGTTCGGGGCACTGCCCATGCCCGCCTCATTGGAGAACAGTCCGCGCTTGGCCCCGTTGAGTAGTGCCGCGCTCAGCCCTCCTGCCGTACCGGCCAGCGCCGGATCCAGGCCGAACGCGGACCTGAGGATCTGGCTGAACACGCCGGGAATTTCTGCCAGGTTCATGACGACGATTGCCAGGGCCAGAACGATGTAGACCACGGCCATCGCAGGGGCGAGGTACGCCATGGCCCGGGCGATCCGCCGCACGCCGCCGAACAGGACGGGAGCGGCGAAGACGACGAGCACGAGCGCGGTCCACTGGGCGCCTACCGAGTGACCGCCTCGGAGCACGTCGCTGACCGTGTTGGCCTGCACCATGTTGAACAGAGTGAAGGTGACGATGAGAACGGCGGCGAACAAGGCTCCGACCCGCCGGGCACCAAGGCCGCGGGCGATGTAGAACGCGGGACCCCCACGAAACGAGCCGTCCTCTGCGGGCACCTTGAACACCTGGGCCAGAGTGGCCTCCACGAACGCGGTCGCCATGCCGAGAGCGGCCACAACCCACATCCAGAAGATGGCTCCAGGACCGCCGAGCGTGAGGGCGATACCCACGCCGGCGATGTTCCCCGTCCCCACACGCGTCGACAGCCCGACGCAGAAGGCCTGGAACGAGGAGATGCCTCCGTCAGCATGCCCGCTGTGAAGTAGTTGGCGCACCATCAGAGGGAAGAGTCGGATCTGGACGAAACGGGTGCGGAAGGTGAAGTAGAGACCTGCGCCAATCAGCAAGTAGACCAGAACATACGACCAGAGAAACTCGCTGATCGGTCCGATGAGGCTCTGCCGAATGAAGTCCATGACGCCTATTGGATGCGGCGAACCACCCAAATCGGCCCATCGACACGTACCACCCGGCGATGTGAACCGCCCCGGGGGAAGTGGAGTTTATGCCCCGCACACGAAAAAGTCCCTGCTCATCGAACAGGGACTTCCTTTGTCACGACGCGCTCAAGTGCGTCGTGGCCGACCGAGCGGCGTTCGAGGCAACCGCCCTGGGTGATCATTCGGTCACGGATGCCACGTACGGGATGCGCATGACGGAAGGCGGCATGCCGTTCGAGACCGCCTTACCGGACGTCGCCGAGGGCACCCGGCTCGCCTTCACACCGACGGGCTACGAATCGAGGACCACATGCGGAACCGGCGTCGGGATCGAGCTGCCGCTTGGCGCTGTTCCAAGCCGACCGCACGTCGGAGGAGACCTGCCGTGAGGTGCTCGCCAGGCTGCGGCACGACGGGGCGCTGTTCACTCGGTACGGTTTCCGGCCGATCAGGGTGTGGCTGCTCCGTGACCAATGCCTGACCTGAGGGGTGGCGGACGGCAGCGGCACTTCGATCACCTGCGGTACGCGGCCGCGACGGGCGAGGGAGGCCTGGGCCTGTTCCCGATCGCCCAGATGTCCGAACGCTGAGGGAACCCGGTAGACCCCCGGAGGGCAAGATCTCTTGGATCTTCTGGATGTACAGCCGCTCGCCCGCCGAGGGGCCGCCGCTCAACGCGGACGGAGAAGTGCCGCTCGACCTGTTCGACCTCGACAGCGAGGCCCTGTGACGCAGGGCACGGTTCTGGGTCCCTGCGGCCGGGCCGCACAGGAGAGCCACGGCTCGTGTTCGGACTCGACGAGATCGCCGAGTTGCGCAGTGTGATGGGCCGGGTTCAATGAGAGACGACCGCCTCCGGCTTCGGATCCCCTGCAGGCGCAGACGCTGAATTCCCGGCTGTACCCGGCCCTGACTCTCCTGGGCGGACAAGTCCATCGCATAACGCCGCGTTTGGAACGAGACCCGGAGTCCCGTATGGCGATGAACCTCAACAGTTCCATGAAATTCCCGGATATCACGCAATTTCCGGACTGGGCGCTCTGGGGGATCACATTGACCGCCTCGCTCCTTGTCGCGTCCGCGGGGACGGTCCTGGTGAGGAGAATCCATCCGAGGCTGATGAACGAGCCCCAGCTGCGAGAGACCGTGGAGTTCATCGTCAACGGCAGCTTTGTACTCTTCGGGCTCCTCATGGCGCTGATTGCGGTGGTTGCCTACGACCAATATTCGGCCGCATTGTCCGCGACCCAGCAGGAAGCGGCAGAACTCATCTCCATACATGGAATATCTGAGAGCCTGCCAGAGTCCTCGTCTGCGGATGTGGTAAACAGTGTCGAGATGTACGTTAAATGCGTCATAGATGTCGAGTGGCCGGCCATGGTCGAGGGCAGGAGCGCTTTGTATCCATGCTCTCCGCAAGCGCGAGAAATCGGGCATGCCGTCGGGGCGCTCGAGCCGGCAACGGGGCGGGAATCGAATATCCAGCAAGCCCTTTTCGCAACTTATGGAGATTTCCTGTCGAGTCGGAGGGAGCGCGTGTTCTACTCCCAGCGGAATCTACCTGGGCCCCTCTGGTTCGTCCTGGGGCTTGGGGTCATTATTATGACCTCACTCATCTGGTTCATGCCCATAAAATCCCGGCTAATTCATGCGATAATTTCAGGAGTCATATCCTTGAGTCTGGCCAGCATTGTCGCGGTTATCCTTATCCTGACCACTCCGTTCTAGGGGAGCTTCCACGTATCGGTCTACCCGTTCAGAGAAATTCAGGCCATTATGGAAAAACCGTAGAGGTCGTAACACGATCTTGCTGCCTCTTCAGCTCTCCCCGACCGCGTCCACGCGGTCTGCTGGCGCGTACGCCTCGCCCGCCCCTCCCCGAGGACCTGCGGCGCCCCTGGACACCACGCTCGCGAACGCGGCCGAGCAAGACGACCTCTGCCACGAGACCGGGGTGCGTCTCGAACTGGCCATGGTGGACACCTCGGGCGGCGACGACGTCCGCCATCCGTCTCCGCCCAGGTTCAGGAGGGCGAGCCGGACAGGACTTCCACCTTGCCCGTGTCGAGCAGGTAGTAGGCACCGACCACGGCGAGGGCGCCCTCCTGCACGAGTGGGGCGAGGCCCTCGTTGGAGCGCAGAGTCTCCGCTGTCAGTGTGGCCTGAGCGCGGGCCATGGTCTCCACTGGGTCGGGGCCGCCCTCCCGGACCGCCTGCTCGTATGCGGGCCGCAGAGCATCGACGATCGCCTCCAGGTTGCCGGGCAGTGGTTCGCCGTCGCGGATGGACTTGTACGCCGCCTCGACAGCCCCACAACGTTGGTGACCGAGGACCATGACGAGTGGGGTGCCACTCGTCAGGGGTCCGTACTCGACGGAACCGGTGACCACGGGACCGATCGCCTCCCCGCCCGTACGCATCACGTAGAGGTCGCCCAGGCCGGTGTCGAAGATGAGTTCAGGCGGCACCCGGGAGTCGATGCAGGAGAGAATCGCCCCGAAGGGCTCCTGCTTCTGGGCCACAAACTGACGCCGGCTCGGATCCCGGTCGGGGTGCTGAAGCCCTCCTTCCACCCAGCGCTCGTTGCCTTCCATCAACATCGCCAATGCCGCGGCGGGCGTGGTCGGCGTCGGCCGCGGCACGGTCGAGGCGCTGGGCGCCGGCGTGACGGTACGCATCGGTGCGCATCCCCCAAGCGCAATGGTCGTACCCGCAAGCGCGGCCCCGAGCACGGCTCTGCGAGCCGGACGTCCTGCCATATGACTTCCACCGTTCCCTTCGATGCCGCTCAGAACCGTCCACACGGCCTGACGGCAGAGCTAGTGCCGTGTCGGGCAAGGTTTGCCCGTCAAGGAGCGGCGTCCGGTGCACGGGGTCTCCCCAGGCCCTCCGGGCCGAGGGGAAGATCGCAAGGCGCCGGATCGACCTCGTGGTGGGCCTACTCGGTTGATTCGGCAACGCCGCGAGTCGCCGTGCCGGGTGNAGGCCCTCCGGGCCGAGGGGAAGATCGCAAGGCGCCGGATCGACCTCGTGGTGGGCCTACTCGGTTGATTCGGCAACGCCGCGAGTCGCCGTGCCGGGTGCCGCGACGGGGCGAACGTCGCCTGATGCGGCACTAGTGTCCGGCAGAGGACGACGGTCCGACGCGAGGCGCGAGAGGGCGCGGGCTGCTTTGCCGCCAACGGCTCAAAGAGCCCGCGCGCGGAACTCGAGCATCCGGGCTCCGTCGACATCCGCGGACAGCTGTCTGCCACCGCACGCCGACGTGCTCTCATCCTGTCTGCCGAGGCCCTCGTCGGCACGGGCCCGGCTTCGTCGAAGTCCTCGATCACCAACCGACACCACGGAGTGGACCGCCTCCCCGGCACGCGGGCGCGTCCGGCGTGATCACGCCTACCCGAACAGCGTTTCCAGGAAGGGTGCTCGGGGTCGTCCCCACTCCCCCGGGCCGCCCTCGCGGACGGCCGGGGCGCGCGGTCATGGCGCCCCCTCCTCACTCCCTGGACTGCTGCCTCCGGGGCGATCCGTTCCGGTATCAGGCTGTTCGGTTCAACGGGGAGTTCCACGGGGCAGCTCACCCCGGATGGCATGCACCATGTACCGGTCTGTGCCCGCGAGGCATGGGTCCTGTGTGGCGGCGACCTGGAAACCGTGGCCGACCAACCCGGTGACGATTCTCCCGAGCCGTCCCGACGTGGGAGATCCGGGTGCGTCGTGAACCTCGGTCACGACCTGTCGTATCGTCGGCCAATGGCGGTCGTGGATTCCGTTCAGCACGTCCAGCTCCGACCGCTGGACATCGATCTTCAGCATGTCGATGTGTTCGACGGCTTGCTCGTCGATGACATCGGACAAAACGCGAACGCGGCAGACGTATTCCCGCGACTGCATTTCATTTCCCAAAGAACCGGTCGATCCAGTCGGTGTCCCGTCCGCGTCGGTCACAGGTCGGCCCGACCGTCCGCTTACTATCCGCTCGATGACTGCCATGTCCATGACCTCATCGGCATATGTGCTACGGGTGGACATCACGGACCAGTCTGGATAGTACGAGAACGTGACCTCCTCCTCGGAGTCCGACAACCCGTACTCGAACAGTCTTGCGTGCGCGGCAACGTTCTGCCGCAGCTTCGCGAACAGAGGCGGCAGTGGCTCGAATGCATAAATCGATGCCGTCGGGCAGACCGACCGGACGAACAGCGAAAACATTCCGATATTGGCCCCGATATCGAAAACAACGGAATTCTCCGGTAGTGTCACTCCGAAGCGGAGGTATGCCCGTTGTGCGAATATCTCTTCATGCAGGCGTTCCGTCTCATGCCGATTCACGCCCGCGATGCCGCCCGTTTCGACTCGCATCACTGTTTCCTTTCCATGCCTCCCGGCTTTTTCGCGACTCGGCACACGGTCGTTTTCGCCACGAACAGCGCAGGGCCTCTCCTTCCCCCCTCCGGGCTCCCTACCGGGGTGACCGGCTCGCCGCGCCGGACGGTGGCCGGCGGTACGACGCGGACGCGTGATCGCGGCACGCTCGGCAGCGGCCGTCCGTGATCACGTGCCGTACCGTTGCTCGCCCTCAGTGCCGCGTCAGGTCGAACACGGTCATCCAACGGTGCGATCTCCGCTTCCATCGCGGCGGGGCCGTCGACGCACAGCGGGCGGCAGGCGCGGCACATCGCGGTGACAGCGGCACGCAGGCTCTGGTCAGCCCAGATCACTCCGCCGATCCCCAGGGCCCGTGAGTCGCTGACGAGCCGGGCTGTCTGTGAGCCCTCGGCCCTGGATGATCGCAACGATGGCGTCGGTACCGCTCACGATCCATCCTATTCCCAACGGATCGACCGGGTCGCTGCACGGACGGGCAAGCGGTGCCGGGCGTGCTGAACGTTGCTCGTCACGCTCAGCGCCGATCTGCGCCAAGTCGTTCCAGAGGCCCTGGCCCGCCAGGCGATCGCCGACCAGATCGTCCAGGAGGCCAACCCCCATGCCTACACGTCCGAGATCGGCCCCGGCCGCCCGCTGCCCACCCCCTCACCTGGCCGGCGCGAGGCCGTCGTGGAGGCGACGAAGCGGGACTTCGTCCAAGGTCGTCAGGTGAGCGTCAGTGTCGGCGCAGTCATCTGCGCGCCGACCATGGTGCTGCTCTGGACCGTCCCGCGTCGTGGTTCGGACCCCGCGAGTGAGGCAGGGTGAAGTCCGCGGACCCGTCGTCGCGAAACAGCCCCCAGTGCGTCCCGGACCCGGATCGCCAAGCTCCCCTTCGGGAACGCGGCCCGCGCCACCCGCACCGTGTCCGCCGGAACCGCTCCCGGCCCGCCCGGAGTCTCCGCCTTGCGATGCACCGCATCTGACGCGGAGGCGCGCTGATCCACCGGGGATTACGGGACAGCCCTCAGGCGAACACCACCGTGCGATGGCCGTTCAGGAGGATCCGGTGCTCCGCGTGCCACTTCACCGCGCGGGCCAGCGCCTGGCACTCCACGTCGCGGCCGACCGCGACCAGTTGTTCCGGCGTCACCTCGTGGCCGACGCGCTCCACCTCCTGCTCGATGATCGGGCCCTCGTCCAGGTCGGCCGTCACGTAGTGCGCCGTCGCGCCGATCAGCTTCACCCCGCGGGCGTGCGCCTGGTGGTAGGGCTTGGCGCCCTTGAAGCTCGGCAGGAAGGAGTGGTGGATGTTGATGATCCGGCCGCTCAGCTGCTTGCAGAGGTCGTCGGAGAGGACCTGCATGTAGCGCGCGAGCACGACGAGTTCGACGTTCTCCTCGCGCACCAGCTCCAGCAGCTCCGCCTCGGCCTGCGGCTTGTTGTCCCTGGTGACCGGGATGTGCCGGAACGGAATGTCGTAGGAGGCGACGAGTTCCGCGAAGTCGGTGTGGTTGGAGACCACGGCGGCGATGTCGACGGGCAGGGCCCCGATCCTCGACCGGAACAGCAGGTCGTTCAGGCAGTGACCGAACTTGCTGACCAGCAGCACGATCCGCATGCGCTCGTCGGCGCGGTGGATCTGCCAGTCCATGGAGAACGAGTCGCCCACCGCGGCGAAGCCGGCGCGCAGCTTGTCCACGGTCACCGGGTCCTCGGCCGAGAAGTGCACCCGCATGAAGAACAGGCCGGTGTCCCGGTCTCCGAACTGCTGGCTGTCCTCGATGTTGCAGCCGGTGATGAACAGATAGCTGGACACGGCGTGCACGATGCCCTGTTTGTCCGGGCAGGAGAGCGTGAGGACGTACTGGTCGGTCATTCTCGTAGGGTGCCACACCCCCAGGCCGGTGGCGGAAGGGCGTCCGTCAGGCGGACCCCACGATCGTGATTCCGGCGTCCGTCGGGCGGACCGCGGTGATCCCGGTGTCCGTCGCCGGGGAGCCATGCCGTGTTCCGCGACCGTCAGGCCGAACGCGTCATGATCCGCAGCACTTCCAGGGTGCGCGGCGGAGCGTCCGGGTCCTCCCCGTCGTTCGTCGCCAGCAGTACGTGGGCCTCCCGTGCGGCCTGCACGGCCTCGGGCCAGGCGTGGTGCTCCATGTACGCCGAGACCGGCGCGTCCGCGCCGACCTGGTGCATGATCCGCAGCACGCGCAGCACGGCCACGTCGACGAGCGCGGCCTCGCCGGAGTCCCGGAAGATCGTTCCCACGTACTTCTCGGCGGACCAGTTGTCCAGCCAGGTGTCCTCGACCAGCCGGTAGACGGCGTCGGTGACGTCGCCGTACCCCTCATGGCCTGCCAGCCAGGTCTCCTGGTGGAAGGCGGGGTCGGAGAACATGTGCAGCGCCGAGCGCACATTGGCACGCCAGCGCCACCAGGGCATGTCGTTGAGCGGCATGTCGCCCATGGTGGAGGAGCGACGGCCGCGGCGGGAAGAGTTCATTGACGTTCACCTCGTGAGCTCGGTCCTTGCGAGCTCCGCGACACGGTCAGCACCGAAGCTAGCGCGGCCTCGATCGTACGTTCTCCGCCATCCGGCGATCCCGTCCCCCTGCAATTCACCTCGCGGTCACCCTGTGTTGAACCGCCACCACTCCGGTGTTACCCATGGGGCGGAATTGTGCAGGGACATGACCGGTAGGCGACGCTTCTCCTTCCCCCGCCCCCTCAGGACCGCGACGGCCCTCGCCGCGTGCACGGCGGCCGTCGGCGCGTCACTCGCCGGGTGCGGGGTGCTCCCCGGCGGCTCGGCGGGGGCCAGGGAGCCGATCACCGTGATGACCTTCGCCCCGGAGGAGACCCGAGCCACGAACATGCCCGGAATGCCCGCCATGGCCCAGGCGTACGCCAAGTACGTCAACGAGAAGGGCGGCATCGACGGTCACGAGCTGCGGGTGCTGACCTGCAACGAGCACAACACGACGGCGGGCGCGGCGGCCTGTGCCCGGCGCGCGGTGGCCGAGGGCGCGGTCGCCGTGGTCGGCTCGTACAGCCAGAACGGCCGGGCCTTCATGGCGCCGCTGGAAGCCGCGGGCGTACCGTACATCGGCGGCTACGGGGTGTCCGAGGAGGAGTTCACCAGCTACCTCTCCTACCCGGTGAACGGAGGTCAGGCGGCGCTCCTCGCCGGCAACGGCCGGCAGCTGGCGGAAGGCTGCAGCCGGGTTTCGCTGGTGCGGCCCGACACGATCGCCGGCGACAACCTGCCGGTGCTGCTGAACACCGGGCTGGCCGAGGGCGACGGGCGGCCGTCCGCCGACGTCAAGGCCGCGGAGGACGCCACCGAGTACCTGGAGGAGGCCGAGCGGGCCCGGGACGAGGCCGGCGGCCGGAGCGGCTGTGTCACGGCCGTCCTCGGTGAGCGCACCGCGAACTTCTTCGACTCCTTCCGCCGGCTGCCGGAGGACGACAGGGGGGTGCGGATCTCCTCCGTCCTCAGCTCCGTCGACCAGCCGCTGATCGACCGTACGGGCGGGGCCGGCGGGCCGTTCGAGGGCGCGTACATGACCGGCTGGTACCCCGATGCGGGTGACGCCCGCTGGGGCGTGATGAGGCAGGTGATCAAGGACCACGCTTTCGGCGACGACCGGATCGACCCGGCGGACGCGGGGGTGCAGACCACCTGGATCGCGTACACCGTCCTGGAGAAGGTGATCGAGGCGCTCGACCGCGACAGCGTCACCCCGAGCGCCGTGTCCCACGCCCTCGACACCGGTGTCAGCGTCGACACCGGCGGTCTCACGCCCGCGCTGCGCTGGCGCTTCGAGGACATGCTGGGCGTGCCGGGCTTCCCCCGGATCGTCAACCCGAACGTGACCTTCCAGGTCGTCCGGGACGGCCGTCTGGTCGCCCAGCGGCCGGGCTTCGTCAACGTGGCCCGGACGATGTCGCAGGCGCCCATGGTCTGACCGGACGGTCCGGCGGCCCCTGCGGCGACCCGGGCGGGCGCGACGGCCCCGGTCCCGCGGGGCGTCCTCCGCGGTTTCCGGGGCCGGTGCGGAGGGACGGTCCGGGGCCGGAGGTTCAGGGGGTGTCGGGTTCCGAAGTCACGTAGTAGGCGGCGAACGCCTCGAGGATCTGCTCCTCGCTGATCCGGTCGTCCCCGTCGGAGTCCAGCGCGGCGGCCACCGCCGTGCATCGGTCGGGCTCGACGCCGAGGGCGCGGAGCACCCGCTCGGCGCCGCCCCGGGTGACCCCGGAACCGTCCTCGTCGGCGATGGCGACGACCGCGTGCAGGAAGGGCCGGGCGATCTCCGCGAAGCGGCGGGGGCTGTCACGCAGGCGCTTCACGGCGCCCGTGACGAACTCCTGACGGGAGACCCGCTGGTCGCCGTCGACGTCGGCGATGCCCGCCATGCCCTGCCAGAACGCCTCCGCGCCCGAGTACAGGGCCTGCCCCTTGTCGGAGCGTGCGGTCGTGCCGAACTCGGAGAGGAGCACCGCGGCCGCCTTGCTGAAGTCCGCGCGATCGATGTAGCCGTTGCCGTCCTGGTCGAACTCGGCGAACCGGTGGGCGATCTTGCGCTCGTATTCTGCGCTGTCCATGCGGGGAGCGTACGACGTCGGGGCGGTCCGTGCGTCCCGTTACGCGGACAGGGGCCGCGTCTCGTCGTCGGTGGCGGCGTCCACGTCCGCGTACACCTCGAACAGCCGTCGCACCCCCAGGGCGGCGAGTACCCGGTTCACGTGCGAGCCGTCGACGGCGCCGCGGGCGGGCAGGATCAGCCTCAGCCGCCCGCGGCAGGAGCGCAGCAGGCGGCGCGCGGCGATCAGCACGCCCACACCGCTGGAGTCGCAGAACACCACTCCGGAGAGGTCCAGCACGACGTCGCGGCGCCCCACGGCCACGGCGTCGTGCACATGGCGCCGGACCTCGGGGGAACTGACCAGATCCAGTTCGCCCTGAATGTGCAGTATCGTCCAGGGGGTCTGCTCGGTTCGCTCCACCCTGAGCATCTCGCGCGGCTCTCTCGTCACACCGGTCCCCGTCCGGACGTAGTCGTTCCCTTCCGGCGCTGCTGCCCCGCCCCACCGCGGCGAAACCCTCTACCACGCGTGGTCTTCGCCGGGGCGGACTTGCCATAAAGGGGCGTGCGTTTCACCCGCGTCGCATTACATTCGAGTGGACGACAGGACGAGCAGAAGGCGACAAGGACGGGCAGAGGCTTGGGGGCCGCCGGATGGGCAAGGACGCACCACCTCGCTGGGACCGCAGGATGCAGCAGCGGCTGGCGCGGGGCGAGGCCGCCGCGCTCGGCGAGTTGTACGACCGTTTCGCCTCGGTCGTCCACAGCCAGGCCCATCGCGTGCTCGACGACGACGCGGCCGCCGACCAGGTGACGCGCGAGGTGTTCGGCTACGTGTGGGAGAACCCGGACGCGTACGACCCCCGGCAGGGCTCGATGCGTTTCTGGGTGGCGCGTCTCACACACGACCAGGCCGTCCACCGGCTGCGGGAGCAGGAGCGCGCGGCGGCCGCCGAGAGCGGTGGCGGCACGGAGGACGTGGAGCAGAAGGTGCGCCGCGCCTCCGTGGCCGCCCGCGCGGACTACATCGTGACGTCGATGCCCGCGCCGCTGCGGGCCGCACTGGAGCTGGCGTACTACCAGCGCAGGGACTACCGGCAGACCGCCGCCGACCTCGGGGTCACCGAGGACGAGGCGCGCCGACGGCTGCGGCTCGGGCTGCAGCTGCTGGCGACGGCCAACACCCGCGCGCTGGACGGCTCGCCGCCTCCCGGACCGGGAAGCCGCCGGTGAGCGGGCCCCTGGACGGCGGCCGCGGTCCCGGCGGTCCCGACGACATGCCGGGCGCGCCGCCGCGCATACCCGGACCGCGTGCGGCGGGGGACGACCTCTCGCCGCCGGACGTGCTGCCCTCGCCGCCGCCGGAGCCCCTGGCCCACGGCGTACTCAAGTCGCTGCTCGGCGCATGGGCGCTGGCGGCGTGCTCGGCCGAGGAGTCCGCGGCGGTGGAGGAGCACCTCACCGGCTGCGCGCCCTGTGCCGAGGAGGCACTGCGGCTGCGGGACGCCGTCGGGCTGCTGCACACCGACCACGACCTCGACCTGGATCCGCTGCTGCGCTCCAGGGTCCTGGAGAACTGTCTGGGCCGGCGGCCCGCCCGGACCCCGGTGCCCGCCTGGGCCGGTGCGTACGACGCGGAGACCGCCCGGCTCGACGCGCTGCTGCGGGACATCGGGGACTCGGAGTGGCACGCCCCGGTGCGGCTGAAGTGGTTCGACGGCGAGGCGAAGGTGAGCCGCAGGACGACGGTCGCCGGAGTGATAGGCCATCTGATGTCCGTGGACGGGCTGGTGGCTTCGGCCCTGGGGCTGGGAGATCCGGCCGGCCCCGACGCGCCGGCCTCCCCGGCCGAGCGCACCGAGCGGCTGTGGAGCTCGGGCGAACGCCCGGCGACGCGTTCGGTGCGCGTCCCGTGGCGCGAGCAGAGCCATGCGCTGGTGCGGACGGTGTCGTTCGCCGGGCTCGGGGTGGAGCAGCTGTCGGTGTCCTACGGGGACTTCGCGCTGCCGTTGCAGGACGCGATGCTGGACCGGGCCTTCGAGCGCTGGGTGCACGCGGACGACATCGCGGCCGCGGTGGACTATCCGTACGAACCCCCGGCCGGTGCGCATCTGCACCGAATGATCGATCTGGCGGCCCGGTTGCTGCCCGCGGCGCTCGCCGCCCGGCGGCGGGCCGGGCTCGCGGCCCCGGCCCGCCGTCTGGTGACGGCCGGTTCGCCCGGCCGCTCGCTGCACCTGGAGGTGGAGGGAGCGGGCGGCGGCCACTGGTACATCGCGCTGGACTCGCCCGCGGCGGTGGGCGACCCGGACCACACGGTCGCCCAGATCGCCCTCGACGGTGTGGAGTTCTGCCAGCTCGTGGCGGGCCATGTCCCGCCGGCGGACGCCGCGGCCGGTCAGGACGGGGACCGCGAGGCCGTGCGGGACGTCCTGTTCGCGGCGGCCTCGCTGTCCCGGCTCTGACGGGCGGCGCGTGCCCGCCGGCGAGCGGCGTCCGGTGCGTGGGGTCTCCCTCCGGACCTCCGGTCGAGGGCAAGGATCGCAAGGCGCCGGATCGACCTCGTGGTGGGTCTGCTCGGTTGATTCGGCAACTGATTCGGAAACGCCTCGAGTCGCCGTGCCGGGAGTCGCGCGGGGCGAACGCCGCCCGCTGCGGCACCAGGTTCCGCGTCGGGCAGGGTTGGCCCGTCGAGGAGCGGTGTCAGGCGGGCGGCCCGGAAGGCCCGGGGTGGCGCGGTGCGGGGGCCGCAGCAGCGCTCAGGCGGTGGAGAGCGAGATCTCCGTCGCCTTGACCAGGGCGACCGCGGTGCCGCCTGCCGAGAGCCCGAGTTCGTCAAGCGCGTCCTTGGTGATCACCGAGGTCAGGTCCTGGCCGCCGTCCAGCCTCAGACGGACGGTGGCCATCGCCGCGCCCGGGGTCACCGATGTGACCGTGCCGGGCAGCTGGTTGCGGATGCTCAGACCCTCCACGCGCGCCGTCGCAAGGGCCACCTCGCTCGCCTTCATCAGGGCGCTGACCGCTCCGCCGGGGAAGATGCCCAGCTCCGAGACGGCGTCGGCGGTCACGGCCGAGGTGACCTCCTCACCGCTGTCGAGGCGGATCCTCACCGTCGCCATGGCGGGGCCGCCGGTGACCGCGATCACGGTGCCGGGCAGCTGGTTGCGGATGCTCAGGCTCATGTCGTGCCGTTCGTGTCGGGGATGTCGTTCACGCCCTGGATGTCGTGTCCGCCCCAGTGAACCGCTCGCGCAGCTTGTACTTGAGCACCTTGCGCAGTGTGTCGTTGCGGGGCAGCGCGTCCACGAGCTCCAGCTGCTCGGGGAGCTTGTGCACGGCGAGGCCCGCGCCGCGGAGGTACTCCGCGACCTCCTCCAGACTCAGTGGTCCCGCCCCCTCGGGCTGTTGGACCACGGCGCAGACCCGCTCGCCGCGTTCCGGGTCCGGCAGTCCGATCACCGCCGCCTCGCCGACGCCGGGGTGCTCGTGGAGCAGGTCCTCGATCTCCTTGGCGGAGATGTTCTCCCCCTTGCGGATGATGACGTCCTTGAGGCGCCCGGTCAGGACGAGATGACCGGACTCGGTGAGATGCCCCAGATCGCCGGTGATCAGGAAGCCGTCGTCGTCGAACACGGCGGCGGTCTGCTCCGGGTCCAGATAGCCCCTGCAGACGGCCTCTCCGCGCAGCCGCACCTCGCCGTCGACGATGCGTATCTCCATGCCCTCGGGCGGCCGTCCCTCGGTCGTCGCCAGGTCCTCCGGCCGGTCGTCCGGCGAACCCATCGTGATCATGGGGACCTCGGTCATGCCGTAGCCGTGGGTGAGCTGCACGCCCATCTCCCGTACGACGGCGTGGTACAGCTCGGGCGGTTTGGGGGCGCCCCCGCCGGCGAGCAGACGGAGCGTGGGGACGACCGGCTCGCCCGGCTGTCTGCGCTGTTCGGCGAGGAACATCGAGTAGAAGGCCGTTGACCCGCCGGCGGTGGTGACCCCGTGCCTGCGGTAGGCGTCCAGCGCCTCCGGGAGGGCGAACTTCTCGAAGAGCACGGCGGGGAAGCCGTAGAGCAGCAGCATCACCAGGTAGTCCGCGCCGCCGATGTGGGCGAACGGGAAGGCGATGGAGCCGACGTCGTCGGACGTCAGCCGCAGCGCGTGGGCGAGGCAGGAGCCGCCCGCGATCAGCGAACGGTCGGTGTGCAGGACGCCCTTGGGGTCGGAGGTGGTGCCGGAGGTCCAGTAGATCCAGCGCACCTCGGTGCCGTCGGCGGGCGGCGAGGGCAGGACGGAGGGGTCGCCGTCGGGGAGGTCCTCGTACGCCTCGAAGACCCCCCGGGCGCCGATCCGCCGGGCCATCGCCGTGTGGTCGAAGCCGCGCCAGACGCCCGGCACCGCGAAGAACTCCGCCGCGCAGGCGTCCAGGGCGAAGCCGACCTCGCGGTCCCGGTAGAAGGGGATCACCGGGGACTGCACGGCACCGAGCCTGGCCAGCGCCCCGGCCAGTACGACGGACTCGATCCGGGTGGGCAGCTGCCAGGCCACGACCGTGCCGGGCCGCACACCGCGCGCGTACAGCCCGGCGGCGACCCGTTCGCAGCGTCCGCGCAGTTCGCCGAAGGTGAGGCGGCGGTCGTCCTGGAGCAGGACGGTGCAGTCGGGAGTGAGCCGGGCGCGGTGGTCGACGAGCTCCCAGAGCGTGCGGGAGGCGCCCAGGGAGTGTGCGGTGTCGGTCACGACGGTTCCCTCCGTTCCGACGGAGCCTGACGGTGCGTCAGGTAGTGCCGGAAGCGTAGGGCCGGTCGCCTTGTCGGTCCAGGGGTGCGGGACTAGCCTGCTGTCTGACGACCCGTCAGATATGTGGCGAACGGAGGGGCCCGATGGAACGGGAACTGCCTCGGATCATCAGCGTCGACGACCATGTGATCGAGCCCGCACATCTCTTCGAGACCTGGCTGCCGGCGAAGTACCGGGACCGCGGACCCCAGCCGCTCACCGCCGGCATCGGCGAGCTCGCGTACGTCGGCGGGAAGTACCGGATCACGATGGACCCCGACGGGCCGCCCACGGACTGGTGGATCTACGAGGACCTGAAGTTCCCGTACAAGCGCAACATCGCCGCTGTCGGCTTCGACCGCGACGACATGACGCTGGAGGGGATCACCCGGGCCGAGATGAGGCGCGGCTGCTGGGACCCCAGGGCCCGGCTGGAGGACATGGACCTCAACCACGTCGAGGCGTCGCTGTGCTTCCCCACCTTCCCCCGCTTCTGCGGCCAGACCTTCGCCGAGGCCAAGGACAAGGAGGTCGCGCTCGCCTGTGTCCGCGCGTACAACGACTGGATGGTGGAGGAGTGGTGCGGCGACAGCGGCGGCCGGCTCATCCCCCTCTGCATCGTCCCCCTGTGGGACATCGACCTCGCGGTGGCCGAGATCCGGCGCAACGCGGCCCGTGGCGTACGGGCCGTGACCTTCTCCGAGATCCCCACCTGTCTGGGACTGCCGTCGATCCACTCCGGCTACTGGGACCCGTTCTTCGCCGCCTGCCAGGAGACCGGGACGGTCGTCAACATGCACATCGGCTCGTCCTCGCAGATGCCCGCGGCATCGCCCGACGCGCCCCCCGCCGTCCAGGCGTCGCTCTCCTTCAACAACGCCATGGCGTCGATGACGGACTTCCTCTTCAGCGGGGTGCTGGTGAAGTTCCCGGCGCTCAAGCTCGCCTACAGCGAGGGCCAGATGGGCTGGATCCCGTACGCGCTGGAACGGGCGGACGACGTGTGGCGGGAGCACCGCGCCTGGGGCGGGGTGCGCGACCTGATCCCCGAACCGCCGTCCACGTACTACTACCGGCAGATCTTCTGCTGCTTCTTCCGCGACAAGCACGGCGTCGCCTCGCTCGACGTGGTGGGCCGCGACAACGCCACCTTCGAGACGGACTACCCCCACGTGGACTCGACCTTCCCGCACACCCGGGAGGTCGCCCTGGACCATGTCAAGGACCTCGACGACGAGACCGTCCACAAGCTGATGCGCGGCAACGCGATCCGGATGCTCGGCCTGGACCTGGACGCGTAGTGGACCTCGCGTACACCGAGGAGGAGGAGGCCTTCCGGGCCGGACTGCGGGACTGGCTCGGGGCCGTCCTCCCCGAGCTCCCGCCGCCGCCCCCGCCCGACGACTGGCCGGCCCGGCGCGCCCACGACACCGCCTGGCAGCGGGCGCTGTACGACGCCGGATACGCGGACGTCCACTGGGAGGCGTCCCCGACCCGGCGGCTGATCTTCCTGGAGGAGACCGAGAAGGCCGGGGCCCCCTACGTCGGCGCGAACTTCGTGGGCCTGCTGCACGCCGGCCCGACCATCGCCGCCGAGGGCACCCGCGAACAGCGCGAGCGCTGGCTGCCGCGCATCCTGCGCGGTGAGGAGATCTGGTGCCAGGGCTTCAGCGAGCCGGACGCCGGGTCCGACCTCGCCTCCCTGCGGACCAGGGCCGTCCGCGACGGGGACGCCTACGTGGTGACCGGCGCCAAGGTCTGGACCTCCCACGCCGAGGTCGCCGACTGGTGCGAACTGCTCGTGCGAACCGACCCGCAGGCGCCCCGTCACCGCGGCATCAGCTGGCTGGCGATGCCGATGGACGCGCCCGGCGTCACCGTCCGGCCACTGCGCACCCTCGCCGGGTCGACGGAGTTCGCCGAGGTCCACCTCGACGAGGTGCGGGTGCCGGTGGCGAACCGGGTGGGGGAGGAGAACGACGGCTGGCGCGTCACGATGGTGACCCTGTCCTTCGAACGCGGCACCGCCTTCGTCGGCGAGGTCGTCGCCTGCCGCCGTACGCTCGCCGCGCTGGCCCGCACGGCACGGGAGAACGGCCGCTGGGGCGACGCCGTGCTGCGCCGCCGGCTCGGCAGGCTCAACGCGGAGTTCGGCGCGCTGTGGCGGCTCACCCAGTGGAACGTCAGCGAGGCCGAGGCGAACGGCGGCGTCCCCGGCACCGGCGGCTCGGTCTTCAAGCTCCGCTACTCCCACGCCCGCCAGGAGCTGTACGACACGGCCGCCGAGGTGCTCGGCCCGGACGCGCTGGACCTGTCCCGCGAGTGGACCCTCGGCAGGCTGGCGTCGCTGTCGTACACCATCGCCGCCGGCACCTCGCAGATCCAGCGGAACATCGTCGCCGAGCGGATCCTCGGCCTGCCGAAGGAGCGGTGAGGAGCCGTGCACTTCCAACCGACCGAGGACCAGCGGGCGTTGCGCAAGGGGGTCCGGGAGCTGCTGGAGGCCCGCTGCGGCCGGGACGCCCTCCGCGCGGCCGGGGCCCGGATCGACCGGTCGTTGTGGCAGGAGCTCGGCCGGGCCGGGTTCTTCGCGCTGCGGCTGCCCGAGGCGGAGGGCGGTGTCGGGCTCGGACTCCCGGAGGCGGCGCTGGTCTTCGAGGAGGCCGGGCGGGTGCTGCTGCCGGGACCGCTGGTGGCCACGCACCTCGCCGCGGGCACCGTCCCCGGCGCCGCCGACGGGACCGTCGTCGTCACCCGGGCCGACGGGGGACTCGTCCCCTGGCTGGAGGAGGCGGACGTGGTCCTCGGGGACGCCTCCGGCGCCGTGCCCGTACGGTCGGTCGATCCGCTGACACCGCTGCACCGGCTGCCGTCCGCACCCCCCGGCGAGCCGGATCCGGAGGCCGTGCTGCTGACGGCCGCCGAACAGCTGGGCTCCGCCGGGTGCACCACCGGCATGGCCGTGCGGTACGCCGGGGAACGCGAGCAGTTCGGCCGGCCCATCGGCGCCTTCCAGGCGGTCAAGCACCTCTGCGCGGGAATGCTGGTGCGGACCGAACTGGCCCGCGCCGCCGTGTACGCGGCTGCCGTCACCGCCGACCCCGTGGAGATCGCCGGTGCCAAGCTCCTCGCCGACGAGGCTGCGGTCCGGGGTGCCCGGGACTGCCTCCAGGTGCACGGCGGTATGGGCTTCACCTGGGAGGCCGAGGTGCATCTGCACCTCAAACGGGCCTGGGTGCGCGCCGAGCTGGGGCAGACGGCCGCGCAGGCGGAGGAGGCGCTGGCGGCCGCCCTCTGAGTGGTCGGCCGGGAATCGACGGGGAGGACACCGGATGGGCCGGAGGCCAACCGGGCGGCGGACGGCCGGGAGTCACGCTGCGTCGATATCGGGTTGTGTCCTTGGCACGGGCCGTCACGGCCCGGAGTCGGGCCTGCCCTCGGGTACCCTCCGTGGAGTGCGAGACGCGTACTGCCCGAGGGCAGTGATCCCGACGCCCCGGCCGGATCCGGACATGGCCGGCGGGGAAGAACGCGCCGCTCGCACAGGGTGTTCGACTATTCGCAAGGTGCGCCGCACAGTATGCACCACGGGTACTCCTTCGCGCTGGAATATGCCCGAAGCGCTTGTTGCGGTGACTGTACGTCAACCATGCTGTCTCGCAGGGAAATCACATTCCGTGATGGCTGTGAGGCGCGAGGCGATGTGTCCGCCGGTTCGGATGGTGTGAGCGGTGCAGGTGCTTCAGGTTCAGTTGGAGGTCGGGCCGGATCCCGCGGAGGTGGGACGGGCCAGAAGATGGGCCCGCTCCCGGCTCGCCGGGTCGGGCATAGGGGACGACGAGCCGCTGGCCGAGACGCTGGTGCTGCTCATCTCCGAACTGGTCACCAACGCGGTGGTCCACACGGGTTGTCCGGCCGTGCTGAGGATGCTGTTCGGACTCGGAGCGGCGGAGGCCGGCACGGTGCGGGTCGAGGTGGCCGACAGTTGCGCACGTCCGCCGCAGCCGCGTCGTTCGGCCGGTGACGACACGGGCGGGCGCGGACTGGAGCTCGTCGACGGGCTGGCCGACCGGTGGGGCTGGAAGCGCGAGGGCGCGGGCAAGAGCATCTGGTGCGAGGTGGACCGCTGTGTGGTGCCCCGCGCCGCCGCGCCGTCCCCGGCGCTTCCCGTGGCCCAGGTCCTCCCCTCGGGGCTGACGCCGGGCGCGTACACCGCCTGAGGCCCGGCCCGCGCCGGTGGGGTGCCGGGGTCAGAGCACCGCCACCGGCGCGACCGGTGTCCCCGTGCCGCCGACGAACGGCTCGGGGGTGGCCGACAGCAGGAAGGCGTACCGTCGTTCCTCCACGCAGGCCGCCGAGAGTTCCTCCAGGTTCCAGTTCTGGCCCTGCAGCATGCCCATCTCCACCAGGTCGAGCGCGTGCACGGGCAGCCAGAGGTTCTCGATCTCCGGCGGGAAGATCTCGAAGGTGAGGGTGTCGTTCGCGACGGCGGCGATGTCGCGGGCGTGGAACCACTCGGGCGCACGCACCGAGAGGCCGGGTGAGGGGTGGGCGTACGCGTGCCTGTCCCCGCCGAGGTACGCCCGGATCTGACCGGTCCTGACGAGCACGACGTCGCCCGCCCGTACCCGTACACCCCCGAACTCCTCCGCCTCCGCGAGGTCTTCCGGTGTGACGGCGTGGTCGCCGGCCAGTCGGTCCACGCCCTTGGCGCGCGCCACGTCGAGCAGCACCCCGCGCGAGACGAGGGTGCGGACGGTGTCGATGCCGCTGTAGCGGGCCCCCTCGTGGGGCGTGATGCTGTCCGCGGGGCGGCCGTTCCAGATCCTGCCCGAGTGCGAGACGTGCGTGAGCGCGTCCCAGTGGGTGGCCGCCTGCAGTCCCATCGTCACGGCGTCGTCGCTGGTCGCGACCGTACCGGGCCCGAACAGCTCCTGGTTGATCTGCACCATGGTGTGCAGGGGGTTCACCCGGCCCGGGATCATCCCGGTCTGGACGCCGTCCTGCCGGAGCGGCAGGGCCAGTGGTACGCGCCGGCCGGCACGCACCGTCCCGGCCGCCTCCCGCACCACCTCGTCGGTGATCAGGTTCAGTGTCCCGATCTCGTCGTCGGCGCCCCAGCGCCCCCAGTTGTTCACGCGCTCGGCGATCTCGTGGAACTCCTCCGGCAGTGACATCGGCGCCTCCCTGGGGCTTGTGCTCAAGCGTCCGGCGGACCATAAAATCTAACGGTCCGTCAGAAAACCGGAAGGGGCCGGACGTGGGGAACTTCTTGGCAGGCAGGACCGTCGCCGTGACCGGCGCCGGACGCGGCATCGGCCGCGCCGTGGCCCTCGCGTGCGCCGTCGAGGGGGCGAAGGTCGTCGTCAACGACCACGGCGTCTCCGTCGACGGCGGAGAACCGGCCTCGGAGGTCGCCGAGGCCGTGGTCAAGGAGATCGAGGCCGCAGGCGGGGAGGCGGTCGCCGTCGCCGACGACATCTCGACGATGGAGGGCGGTCAGCGGGTCGTCGACACCGCGCTCGCCCGCTTCGGACGGCTCGACGGAGCCGTGTGCGTCGCCGGCATCCTGCGCGAGCGCATGCTCTTCAACATGACCGAGGACGAGTGGGACCCGGTCGTCGCCACCCACCTCAAGGGCACCTTCACCGTCTTCCGTGCGGCCTCCGCTGTCATGCGCGAACAGGGCGGCGGCACCCTGATCGGCTTCACCAGCGGCAATCACCAGGGCTCCGTCGCCCAGGCCAACTACTCCGCGGCCAAGGGCGGCGTCATCTCGCTGGTGCGCAGCGCGGCGCTCGGACTGCACAAGTACGGCGTGACGGCGAACGCGGTCGCACCCGTCGCCCGGACCCGCATGTCGGCCAACGTCCCGATGGAGCTCAAGGAGATCGGGGAGCCGGAGGACGTGGCGGCACTCGTCGTCTACCTGCTGTCCGAACGGGCGCGCGCGGAGAACATCACCGGGCAGGTCTACACGATCGCCGGTCCCAAGATCGCGGTCTGGGCCCAGCCCCGCGAACTGCGGGCCGCCTACGCCGACGGCGCGTGGACCCCGGAACGCATCGCGGACTTCCTCCCCGGGACCGTCGGCACCGACCCGATGCCGATGCTCGCCCGGCTCGAGGCGATGGCGAAGGCGGCCGCCTCGGGCGACCGCCCGAACCGCTGACGCGGGGCCACGGCCATGGACTTCGCCTTCGGCCCCGACGACACCGCCTTCCGGCACGAGGCGCGCACCTGGCTGGAGAACCACGTCACCGGCGCGTACGCCGACTCCGCAGGGCACGGCGGACCCGGCAGCGAGCACGAGCGCGACCGCACCCGGTTCGCCTGGGAGCGCGAACTCGGCGCCGGCGGCTGGATCGGACTCGGCTGGGACGCCGACCACGGCAACCGCCGCGCCACCCTCACCCAGCAGGTCGTCTGGGCCGAGGAGTACGCGCGCGCCCGCGCCCCCGCCCGGCTCGGCCACATCGGCGAGAACCTGCTCGCCCCGACCCTGATCGCCCACGGCGACACGGACCAGCAGGCCCGCTACCTGCCGGGCATCGCCCGCGGCGAGGAGTACTGGTGCCAGGGCTACAGCGAGCCCGGCGCGGGCTCCGACCTGGCGTCGCTACGGACCACGGCCGTCGCCGACGGCGGCCGCTACCGGGTCACCGGCCAGAAGATCTGGACCTCGCTCGCCCGCGAGGCGCACTGGTGCTTCGTCCTGGCCCGCACCGAACCCGGCACCACCCGGCACCACGGACTGTCGTTCCTGCTCGTGCCGATGGACCAGCCCGGCCGGATCGACGTACGGCCCATCCGGCAGATGTCCGGCACCAGTGAGTTCAACGAGGTCTTCCTCGACGGAGCCGAGGCCGTCGAGACGGTCGGCGGCGAGGGGAACGGCTGGCAGGTCGCGATGGGCCTGCTCGCCCTCGAACGCGGGGTCTCGACGCTCGTCCAGCAGATCGGCTTCGAGGAGGAACTGGGCCGGGTCCTCCGCACCGCCGCCGGGGGCGCCCTCGAGCACGACCCCGTGCTCCGGGACCGCCTGGTCCGCCAGTGGGCCGAACTGCGCACCATGCGCTGGAACGCGCTGCGCACGCTCGGCCGCACCGGCGACCCGGGTGCGCCCAGCGTCGCGAAGCTGCTGTGGGGCGGCTGGCACCGGCGGCTCGGCGAACTGGCCGTGCAGGTACGGGGAGCGGCCGCCGCCGCCGGCCCGGGCGCCTGGTCACCTTCGTACGAACTGGACGCGCTGCAAAAGCTGTTCCTCTTCACCCGCGCCGACACGATCTACGGCGGCTCGGACGAGATCCAGCGGAACATCATCGCCGAGCGGGTGCTCGGCCTACCCAGGGAGCTGCGGTGAGAGGTGTCGTCTTCGACGGCGAGCGGGTCGAGGTCGCCGACGACCTCGAGGTACGCGCACCCGGCCCGGGCGAGGTGCTCGTCCGCGTCGCGGCCGCGGGACTCTGCCACAGCGATCTGTCGGTGGTCGACGGAACGATCCCCTTCCCCGTGCCCGTCGTGCTGGGACACGAGGGCGCGGGCGTCGTCGAGGCCGTCGGCGCGGACGTCGCCCACGTCGCGCCCGGCGACCACGTGTCGCTGTCGACGCTCGCCAACTGCGGGGCGTGCGCGGAGTGCGACCGGGGCCGGCCGACGATGTGCCGCGCCTCGATCGGCAGGCCCGGGCGGCCGTTCACCCGGGCCGGGAAGCCGCTGCACCAGTTCGCCGCCAGCTCGGCCTTCGCTGAACGCACCCTGGTGAAGGCCGTCCAGGCGGTGCGGATCCCCGGCGACATCCCGCTCAGCTCGGCCGCGCTCATCGGCTGCGGGGTGCTGACCGGCGTGGGGGCGGTGCTCAACCGGGCCAGGGTGGCCCTCGGTGACACGGTCGTGGTCATCGGCGCGGGCGGTATCGGGCTGAACGTGCTCCAGGGGGCCCGTCTCGCCGGCGCGGTGACGATCGTCGCCGTGGACACCAACCCGGCCAAGGAGGAGACGGCCCGCCTCTTCGGTGCGACGCACTTCCTCACCTCCGTGGACGCGGTACGGGACGTGCTGCCACACGGCGCACAGCACGTCTTCGAGTGCGTCGGGCACACGGGGCTGGTGCGCCGGGCGATCGACCTCCTGGACCGCCACGGCCAGGCGGTGCTGCTCGGCATGCCGGCCCCGACCGCGGAGGCGACGTTCCTGCCCGCGGCGATGTTCCTGGACAAGGCCGTGCTCGGCTGCCGCTACGGCTCCTCGCGCCCGCAGCACGACATCGCCCTGTACGCCCGGCTGTACCGGGAGGGGCGGCTGCTGCTGGACGAACTGGTCACGGAGACGTACCCGGTGGAGGACTTCGCCAAGGCGGCCGAGGACGCGGAGCACGGGCGGGTGGCACGGGGGGTCCTGACGTTCTGAGCGCGGGCGGGTCGGGGACGGTGCCCGGCCCGTGACCATGCCGGCTCGGCCTCTCGCGGGTCGGGTCGTGGGCGGGGCGGTTCCCGCGGGTTCGGCCGTGGGCGGCGGCCCGGGGAGGGCCCGGTGGACGTCCCCCGTGACGCGGCCCCCGCGAAGGGGCCGGGCGGCGTCAGGGCGAAACGGCCGTCGCGCGGAACGTCCGCCGGTAGACCGTCGGTGCCACGCCCAGCGCCTTCATCGTCTTCCACGGCCTCGACTGGGTCGCGACCGTCCCACCGACGATCGCACTGTGCCGGGAGCACTACGGCGACGACAGCGCGATCGTCTTCGGCTGGGTCCTCGCCTCCCACCAGGTCGGCGCCGCGGCCGTCGCCTTCGCGGGCGGCCTCGCCCGTGACGTGTTCGGCACCTACGACGTGGTCTGGTACGCATCGGGCGCCCTGTGCGCGGCGGCGGCCCTGATGGCGCTGGTGATCCGGCGGAGGGCGCCTTCACGGGCGGTGGCGGCGGTCTGAGGCCCGGGGGACCGCCGCGAGCGTCCGACGTCGACCGGTCGGGGCCTCGCCTGCGGTGGGCGCGGTGCGTTCGCGCCGCTGCAGTCCGGCCGCCTGAGCGAGCTGAGCCTGATCGTTCCGAGCGCCTCCCTGCGCTCACGGACGGCCCGCCCCAGCTCGAACCGGAACCGCGTCGCCTCATAGGCCGCTCGTGCGCCCGGATCGCCGAGGGTCTCGGCCCTCAGCTCCCGCCACGTCTTCCGCCCGGCCATCAGGCCCCAGCCGTTCCCCACCCCCGCTGAAGCTGGGCGTCCCCTGGCTGGGTCCTGATGGAAACGCCGCTCAGTACCCGGGGCCAAGGTCGACGAGGTCCCGTCGTCAGATGGCGGGTCCTCGAAGTTGGTGTGGGTGCAGCCGGGCGGTGCTTCTCCGCGACCGGCCAGACGGCGGTCAGACCCCCGTCCCTGCTGGACTCTCGCCGGTCCAGTGGCCGTGCGGAGTAGCGACCGCGCGGCTGCACCCCCACCAACTTCGAAGACCCCAGATGACGGCTGTGGTCTGACGGCCGGGGCGTGTTTCCGCCGAGCATCGCCCCTCTTGAGGGGTGCTGGCGCGGTGACTCGACGGGCTGGTGGTTCAGTTAGCGCAGGTCGGCCCGTTACTCGTACCGGTACTTCAGCGAATCCGCCTCCGCCTGCTCGATGTCAGCGATCGTCAGCTCCGGCATCCGCAGCTGGGCCAGTGTCACCTCGGCCGAGGTCGGCTGGGCATCCGCCGACAGCCATTGCTCCGGCTTCCAGGCCCCGCTGCGCAGGAGCGACTTGGGGCAGTGCGGGTAGACCTCCTCGATCCCCAGCACCAGCGCACTGGCCGGAGGTCTGCCCACCGCGGTCAGCTGCGACAGCAGCTCCGGGCGAGTGGAGACGCAGGCCCGGCCGTTCACCCTGAGCGTCGTGGTGCGCCCCGGGACGACGAACAGCAGCCCGGCCCGTCCGGTGGCGATGACGTTCTGCAGGGTGTCCAGGCGCTTGTTGCCGGTCGCGTCCGGTATCGCCACCGTCCGAGCGTCAAGGACGGCAACGAACCCGGCGGGGCCGCCGCGCGGGGAAACGTCGCAGTTACCCTCGGCGTCCGCGCTGGCCACCAGGACCAGCGATGAGCAGCCGATCAATCGCCGGGTCTGCTCGGTGAGTTCGGTCATCTGCTTGCGTATGGCCGTGTCCTTGGGTAGTTCGTAGACCCGGCGCAACGCGTCCTGATCGGGCACGGCGTCGAGACGGAGCGAGTCGAAGGCGCTGCTGGCTAGGGATGTCGTCATGCCACCGAATCTAGACCCGGACTTCGCGGGTCACCGTTTCAGGTCTGTGGCCAGCGGGTTTGTCCGATGTCGGTGTCGAGTAGGTCGAGGAGGTGGAGTTGGACGCCGCGGGTGATCTGGACGGTGGGCGGGTCGGTGACATTGCCGATCCGCAGGGTGAGTTCGCCGAGGTGGTAGAAGATCATGCGCCCGGTGGGCCGCACTCGGCGGTTGTCGGGGTAGAGACCGCTCATGGTCTGCTCGGGGCCGAGCGCCCGTCTGACCTGCCGCTCGATCAGGCAGAAGACGAGCAGGGCCAGGCAGATGACCTGGATCAGGGCGGCAACGCGCCGGTTGTGCTGCACGAACANCCCGGTGGGCCGCACTCGGCGGTTGTCGGGGTAGAGACCGCTCATGGTCTGCTCGGGGCCGAGCGCCCGTCTGACCTGCCGCTCGATCAGGCAGAAGACGAGCAGGGCCAGGCAGATGACCTGGATCAGGGCGGCAACGCGCCGGTTGTGCTGCACGAACACGGGTGTGACCGCGAGGGGGCCCTTGAAGTCGTGGTATCTGCGCTCGACGGCGCCTTGGCCCTTGTAGTGGATCAGGGCCTGCCCGGCGTCTGCATGGTCGGCGGGGACGGACGTCAGCAGTGCGTACCAGCCGTCGACCGCGGCTTCGGCTTTCAGCACGTCGGTGTCGAAGTGCCAGGCCAGGGCCGGGGCGCCGTCCTCGGTGTCGGTGACGCTCCAGCGCAGACACGAGGCGACACGGCGCTTGGCGGCGATGACACCGATCCGGGCGACGATCTTTTCCCGGGTCTTGTAGTGGCGTCCGCCGGCCGCAGCGGTGAGCTTGTTCAGGTCCTCGGTGGCCTTGGCCAGGCGTTTGTCCCGGGCGGCTTGCCGGCCGGCGGCGTTCGCGGTGGAGTGGACCAGGATCCGGCGCACGGTGAGGGGCGGATCGCTCTTGCGGGGCCCGGTCAGGGTGTGGGTGTCTTCCAGCACGCGGTAGGTCTCGCGCAGCTCGGCGGGCCTGCCCGCCTCCCGGTTGGGTGTCCAGTCCACGACGGTGGCCTGCGCGAGATCGAGAGCGGCATAGACCTCGTCTTTGACCTGCGCGGCCGGGGCCGGGGCGATGAACTGGACCCCGGCCGCCAGCAGGGCACGGACGTTGGAGTAGGACACCAGCTTGGAGTCGGCGACCATCAGGAAGCCGCGCTCACCGGCCATGGTCCGCAGGTCCTTCATCGCGCCGACGACCTGGCTGACCTCGGCCGCACCACCGCCGAAGACCCGGGCATGGAGCGGAATGCCGCCATCGGCCGTCACCGCGAGCCCGGCCTGGACCTGCTTCAGATCGAAGCGCCGGTCCTTNCCGAAGACCCGGGCATGGAGCGGAATGCCGCCATCGGCCGTCACCGCGAGCCCGGCCTGGACCTGCTTCAGATCGAAGCGCCGGTCCTTGGGATGCCCGTAGCCGATGACGGGGAAGTCCTCGTCCTGGCTCTCAACGGGGAAGGCCCCGTGCACGGACATGCTGGTCATGTCCCAGTGCATCCGGGCCACATCGATCCCGAACTCACCGATCGCCCGCGCCCCGACCGTGCCCGCGATGTGCTCCAGATGCGGAGCGATCGCATCCAGCGCCCGGGCCAGACGATCATCGTTGAGCAAACCGGGCTCGATCCCGAAGACCTCCTCCACCGCCCAGCACCTGGCCCAGTCCTCCACCCGCACCAGCGGCGCGGGCGAGGTCAGCCGGTTGGCCACCAACGCCTCGATCACCTGCCCGTGGGAAACCAGCGCACTCGCGCCACCGGGACACACCTCGTCGACGATCCCGGCGACATCCAGCCGGCGCAGAAACTCGGCAGCGACAGGCAGAGCACCCAGACGCTTCTCCACCACGGACGTCACCGCCACTTCAAGACGCTGACGCTGAGACCGTGGCCGCGGGGACCGGGAAGTCATCGACACACCCGATCCAACGCCACACCCCCGGCCCAGGACACCCCCAGGCCGGTCACACCATACGAATC
>NZ_JASHLT010000021.1:0-116958 GCF_030056615.1 Streptomyces sp. HNM0645
ATGGACGGGGTATCAACATATCTGGCGTTGACTTTTGGCACGCTGTTGAGTTCTCAAGGAACGGACGCTTCCTTCGTACTCACCCGCAGAACATTCTCTGGGGCTTTCCTCCGGGCGCTTCCCTTCGGTGTTTCCAGCCTAGCAGATCCGATTTCCGTCTCCGCCACCCGCTGGAGCGGGTTGCCGGGCCGTTCTTCCGCTTTCGCGTTTTCCCTTTCCGGCGGTTCCGACTCTATCAGATCCTTTCGGACCTGATTCCCAGTCGGAGTGGGTTGTCTTTCCGGCCACCGGGCCGTTCCGACGAGTGAGACTTTAGCGGAACCACCTTCTCCGACGCTAATCGGGGCGCGTCCATTCGAACGCGGATTCCTCATTTCGCAAAAGCGCACGGAAAGCGAGGCGACAGCATGTCGCTCGCTTGGAGTGGTTCTTGCGGAGTGGCTGTCCGGGGCCGACCAAGGTCGGTGCTCACGTCGGACAACTCGAAGAACCATACGGATCGGCGATTTGCGTGTCAACCTCGCGCCTGCGACGTACTCTCTGGGCATGACTACGCACGCGTGCACCCTTCAGTGGTGGGCCGCCTGACGGCGGCCGACGGACACGCGCGCATCCACGGCCGCCGCCTCGGCGGCCGTTCTTGTTCCTCTCTCCGAGGAGCCGGCCACCGGTCGCGGCGGCTCCGACACGAGAGGGAGACGGACACATGACGCGGACCTTCAGCGGGGTCAAGCCGACGGGACACCTGACGCTGGGCAACTACCTCGGAGCCGTACGCCGGTGGGCAGAGACGGACCAGCACCGGTCAGACGCGCTGTTCGGCATCGTGGACCTGCATGCCCTCACCGTCGAGCACGATCCGGCGCGGGTTCGCAGACTCAGTCGGCAGGCGGCGACTCTGCTTCTGGCGGCGGGACTGGACCCGGAGCTCTGCACGGTGTTCGTGCAGAGTCATGTGGACGAGCACGCCCGGCTCTCCTACCTGCTCGAGTGCACCGCCACCGACGGCGAGATGCGGCGGATGATCCAGTACAAGGAGAAGGGCGCCCGCGCGCGGGCCGTGGGGGAGGGCGTACGGCTCTCCCTGCTCACGTATCCGGTGCTGATGGCGGCGGACATCCTGGCTTACGCGACGGACGAGGTGCCGGTCGGTGACGACCAGGCGCAGCACGTGGAGCTGACGCGCGATCTGGCGATGCGGTTCAACCAGCGGTACGGGCACGTCTTCACGGTTCCGAAGGCCACCCATCCGCAGGTGGCCGCTCGCGTGATGGACCTGCAGGACCCGACGTCGAAGATGGGGAAGTCCACGGACGGCGGAGCGGGCATCGTCTATCTGCTCGACGGTCCGGACGTGGTCCGCCGCAAGATCATGCGCGCCGTGACCGACAGCGGTCAGGACGTCGTCCACGACCGTGGGAGCCGGCCCGGGGCATCGAATCTGCTGGAGATCCTCGCGGCCTGTGAGGACGGGAACCCGGAGCGTCTGGCCACTGCGTACGAGTCGTACGGCGCGCTCAAGAAGGACACGGCCGAGGCGGTGGTGGAACTGCTGAGGCCGCTCCGGGAGCGGCACGCGGAGCTGGCGGCCGATCCGGCGTATGTGGACGAGGTGCTGAGGGCGGGGGCCGCGAGGGCCCGGGGGCTGGCCCGTCCTCTGGTGGATCGCGCCTATCGGGCGATCGGGCTGCTTCCGGCCTGCTGACGGAAGGCTGTCCGGTAGTCGCGCGGGCTGGTGGCGAGGTGGCCGGCGAAGTGCTGGCGCATGGTCACCTCGCTGCCGAATCCCGTGCGGCGGGCGACTTCGGGGATGGGGTGATCGGTGAGCTCGAGGAGCTTCTGAGCGGCTGCCACCCGCTGGGTGATCAGCCAGTGGAGAGGGGTGGTTCCGGTAGTGGCCTGGAAGTGACGGGCGAAGGAGCGGGGCGACATGCCTGCGCGGGCGGCGAGTGACGCGACGGTGTGCGGCTCGGCGAGGTGGGCGAGGGCGTAGTCGCGGACGGCGGCGAGAGCGTCGGCGTCTCGATCGGCCCGCGGTGTGGGGTGCTCGATGAACTGGGCCTGGGTTCCCGTGCGGAAGGGCGCGGTGACCATCGAGCGGGCGATGGCGGCGGCGGCTTCGGCGCCGTGGGTGATGCGGACGAGATGGAGGCACAGATCGATACCGGCCGCGGTGCCGGCGGAGGTCCAGATGTTGCCGTCGTGGAGGAAGAGCGCGTCGGGGACGACGGTGACCCGGGGATGGTGCTCGCGGAGGAGGTGCGTGAGGTTCCAGTGGGTGATCGCGCGACGGCCGTCGAGGAGGCCCGCCTGGGCGAGGGTGAAGGCGCCTCCGCAGAGTGCGGCGATCGGAGTGCCCCGGTCGTGGGCGTGGCGGAGGGCGTCGAGGACCGGCGAGGGGGCGGGGGTGAGGTGGTCGTCGAGGCCGGGCACGACGACGAGGTCGGCGCGGCGGAGCCAGGCGAGGGTGCGATCGGGGGTCAGGCTCAGACCGCCGCGCATGGGTACGGGTGCGTGGTCGGCTGCGGTGCGGCGGAGTTCGAAGGGGGGTACGCCGCGGTCGGTGCGGTCGACGCCCCAGACCTCGTTGATGACGGAGACGTCGAAGGCCCTTACCCCCGGGAAGGCGAGGAGGGCGATGCGCTGGGGGGTTGCTGTCGTCGAAGCCACCATGGGCTGGCAGTAAACCATCGATCGCCGACTTTTGTGCATCTGTGGCGCGGTACGGCGCCGGGGCAGCATGGCGGGCATGGAGATCGCGGAGAACGCAGCGCTGGTGGTCGTCGATGTGCAGAAGGGATTCGAGGAGGAGGACTTCTGGGGGCGGCGGAACAACCCGGGGGCGGACGAGAACATCGCCGCACTGATCGATGCGTGGCAGGCGAGCGGCCGTCCGGTCGTGTTCGTACGGCATGACTCGTCGAAGCCGGGGTCGCCGCTGCGGCGGGGCCACGCCGGCAACGAGTTCAAGGACTACGTGGAGCAGAGGAGGGGGAAGGGCGGGGGACCGGAGTTGCTGGTGACGAAGACCGTGAACTCGGCGTTCTACGGGACCCCCGACCTGGGGGCGTGGTTCGGTTCCGAGGGGGTGCGTCAGTTCGTGGTGGCCGGGATCCAGACCAACATGTGCGCGGAGACCACGGCGCGGATGGGCGGGAACCTGGGGTACGAGGTGCTGTTCGCGCTCGATGCGACGTACACCTTCGACCTCGTGGGCCCGTTCGGCTGGAGCATGGGGGCCGATGAGCTGGCGCGGGCCACCGCCGTGTCGCTGCACGGGGGCGGGTTCGCGACGGTGGTCGCGACGGAGGAGCTGGTGGCAGCCGCCGGCAAGTGAGCACCGGCTCGGGTTCGGGCGCATCATGCGCCCGCCGGTGGAGTCCGGGCCGCGGGGACGGCGATCCGGCCGTCGGCCCGGACCTCGCACGCCCGACGGCCGGAAGGCGGGTACCGCGACCGCCGTCGCGGTCCCGGAAGCCTGTCGGTCGGGAGGCAGGCGGGGCGCCCCGGTCTCAGCCGTTGCCGGAAGCGAGCTCGCGGCTGCGGTCGCGGGCCGCTTCCAGCGCGGCGATGAGGGCGGCGCGCACGCCGTGGTTCTCGAGCTCGCGGATGGCGTTGATGGTGGTGCCCGCGGGAGAGGTGACGGCCTCGCGGAGCTTGACCGGGTGCTCGCCGGAGTCGCGCAGCATCACCGCGGCGCCGATCGCGGCCTGGACGATCAGGTCGTGGGCCTGGGCCCGGGGCAGGCCGAGGAGGATGC
Organism: Streptomyces sp. HNM0645; assembly: GCF_030056615.1. NCBI lineage: Bacteria > Bacillati > Actinomycetota > Actinomycetes > Kitasatosporales > Streptomycetaceae > Streptomyces > Streptomyces sp. HNM0645. The sequence goes on from NZ_JASHLT010000021.1 coordinate 3,761, forward strand.
CGGCGTCGGTCATGGCCTCGACGAGGAAGTAGAAGTAGGCGGGGCCGGAGCCGGAGAGGGCGGTGGCGGCGTCCTGCTGGGACTCGGGAACCCGAAGGGTCTTGCCGACTCCGCCGAAGATCTCCTCGGTGTGGGCCAGGTGCTCGGCGGTGGCGTGGCTGCCGCCCGAGATAACGGACATGCCCTGGTCGACGAGGACGGGAGTGTTGGGCATGACACGGACGACGGGGGTGTTGGGGGCGAGCCGGTTCTCGATGGTGGCGGTGGTGATGCCGGCGGCGGCGCTGATCACGAGGCGGTCGGCCGAGACATGGGGGGCGAGCTCGTCGAGAAGCCTGTTCATGTCCTGCGGCTTGACGGCCAGGATGAGGGTGTCGGCCCGTTCGGCGGCGTCCGCGTTGGTGACGGCTTCGACGCCGTAGCGGGTGCGGAGTTCCTCGGCGCGTTCGGCCCGGCGGGTGGTGACCAGCAGGGCCGAGGCGGGCCAGCCGGCCCGGATCATGCCGCTGAGCAGGGCCTCGCCGATCTTGCCGGTACCGAGGACTGCGACTGTCTGGGTCATGCGGGTCACCTCGCCGGGGTGGTGCGTGTTCACGTGGTGGTCGTCCGTGTCCGTGGCCGGTCGCTTCCGGCTTCTTCCACGGACATGGACATCCTTGCACCGGGCTCCCCGTGGTGTCGGCGGTGTCCGAGGGGCGGTCACGCGGTGCGGCGGCGGAGGGTGGCCGCGCCCAGGGAGAGGACGAGGAGGGCGCAGACGGAGACGACCAGGACGTCGCGGAGGAAGTCGGCGGTGACGTCGGTGTGGCGGAGCACCTCGTTCATGCCGTCGACGGCGTACGACATGGGCAGCACGTTCGAGATGCCCTCGAGGACGGGCTGCATGTTGCCGCGGGCGGTGAAGAGGCCGCAGAGGAGGAGCTGGGGGAAGATCACGGCCGGCATGAACTGGACCGCCTGGAACTCGGATGCGGCGAAGGCGGAGACGAACAGGCCGAGGGCCGTGCCGAGCAGGGCGTCCAGCAGCGCGACCAGGAGCAGCAGCCAGGTGGAGCCGACGACGTCCAGCCCGAGGAACCAGACCGAGAGCCCGGTCGCGAGGGCGGACTGGACGACGGCCAGGAGGCCGAACGCCAGGGCGTAGCCGGCGATGAGGTCGGCCTTCCCGAGGGGCATGGCGAGCAGGCGTTCGAGGGTGCCGGAGGTGCGCTCGCGCAGCGTCGCGATGGACGTGATCAGGAACATCGTGATCAGCGGGAATATGCCGAGCAGCGAGGCGCCGATGGCGTCGAAGGTCTGCGGGCTTCCGTCGAAGACGTAGCGCAGCAGGAAGAGCATCAGGCACGGCACCAGCAGCATCAGGACGATCGAGCGAGGATCGTGCCGCAGCTGCCGCAGGACCCGGGCGGCGGTTGCGAGGGTGCGGGACGGGGAGAGCACGGGGCGCGGCGCGGACTCGGCGGCGGTCGCGGGCGAGGGGTGGGCGTTCATCGAGCGGTCTCCTGGAGGGCGTCGGCCGTGTCGACGAGGTGGAGGAAGGCGTCTTCGACGGTGGCGGTGTCGTTTCGGCGGCGGAGGGCGGCGGGGGTGTCGTCGGCGAGGAGTTCGCCCTCGCGCAGCAGGAGGAGCCGGTGGCAGCGCTCGGCCTCGTCCATGACGTGCGAGGAGACGAGGATCGTGGTGCCGCGTTCGTCCGCGACGCGGTGGAAGAGGTCCCAGAGGTCGCGGCGCAGGACCGGATCGAGGCCGACGGTGGGTTCGTCGAGGACGAGCAGTTCGGGAGCGCCGAGGAGGGCGACGGCGAGGGAGACCCGGCTGCGCTGACCGCCGGAGAGCCTGCCCGCGAGTGAGCCGGCGTGCGCGGCGAGGTCGACGTCCGTGAGGGCCTGGGAGACATGGCGCCGGCGCCGTTCGGCCGCGGCGCGGCCGGGGTCGAGGACCGCGGCGAAGTAGTCCAGGTTCTGACGGATGGTCAGGTCGTCGTAGACGGAGGGGGCCTGGGTGACGTAGCCGATGCGGGAGCGCAGCGCGGCGTGGCCGGCGGGCCGGCCGAGGACGTCGAGGGTGCCGGTGACCCTGGCCTGGCTGCCGACGACGGCCCGCATGAGAGTGGACTTGCCGCAGCCGGAGGGACCGAGGAGTCCGGTGATCTGCCCTCGTGGCACCTCGAAGTCGAGGTCGCGCAGGACGGTTCGGGAGCCGCGGACGACGTTCAGGGCGCGCGCGCGGACGGCCGGTGCCGGAGTGCCCTCCGGGAAACTATTCATCATGCGGTGAATAATCCATCCGGAGCGGGTGGGCGTCAAGATGCGAGGCGGGGAGCCATGACAGGCCCGGCGCCGGCGGTATGACCCCGGGACGACGCGCCGCGGACCGCAGGAGAGCGACGGTGGCGCGGACGACCTGCTCCTCGACCCGGGCGGCCGGACGCCCCGTCAGAAAGCGGTCGCGCGGACTGCCGTCCGGCCGGACGAACTGGATGCCCCCTCCCGGCGGCCGAGGCTCACGCACTGGATCAGGAAGCGGAAGTCCGGCGGCCGAGGCTCCCGTCCGCGGAGCCGGGGGATGACGGCTGCGGCGGTGTGCGAGCCCGTCGGGAGCCCGGGCGCACCGGCTCTGCGCAGTGCACCCGCCCCCTTGCACGTGCCGCGCCGTGTGCGCTGCTGCGCGGTCGGGGCCGGCTGTGCCACGGTCCGTCGCCTCCCGTGGTGGCCGACGGTCGCTCCGGCGCCTTCCCCCGGCGTCCTCCGCCCGGCACACCCCCTGGGTGGAGTCGGTCAGAAGGAGGCGTCGTGACGGTCAGGTCCACGGCGAACGCCTCCTCCACCACACCGTCGGGGAAGAGCTCCAGCAGCAGGGCGCGCTCGTCGGCCAGGACGGGCGGGGCCGCCCCGGGCCCGAGTGCAGCGAAGGACGAGCCGCTGCCGAGATGCGCGAGGTGGGTGTCGAGCGGGATGCGGCGTGCCCGGTGCAGCCGGCGGAACACGGGCGCGAGTCCGGAACACGGTCCGCGGATGATGCCGGCGGCCTCGGTGCGTGGTGGCCGGGGAGGCGGCGGGCCGGCCGGGCCCCCTTCTCCCGGGTCCAAGGTCGCCTCCGGGTCCGGGACGTTCCACCAGAGCGCCCGGGCGCCGTGCGGGCGGGTGAGGACACGCAGGGCCTCGGACACCGCACGGGCGGGATCGGTCCAGTGCCGGGACCGGGCTATGTGACGAGGTCCGCGCTGCCACCGGCGAGCGGGAGGGCGTCCCCCACCGCCCGCACCAGCGGGACGCCGGGGAGCATGCGACCGCACACCGCGGCCATGGCGGGGCCGGGTTCGACGGCGACGACGCGGGCGCCGCGGTCGCGCAACTGACGGGTGGCGATGCCGGTACCCGCGCCGACGTCGACGATGCGGGGGTGCGGAAGAGGTCTGCCGGTCGGTTCCTCGATCACGTCGAGGAGGGCGGGCGGACAGCCGGGGCGAGCCGCCTCGTACCGGTCGGCGACGGACTCGAACGGAAAGCGGTGGCCGAGGGCGTCAGGACCCGGCCCGCCGGCCGCGTGCGTCATGCGCCTCATCGTGGCGCGGCCCGGTCACTTGCGCTTGGGCTTCTTCCGGGCCGCCGGGTTACCGGTGCGCGTGCCGCGGCGCTTCTCGTACTGCGCGAGGGCCGTCTCGTACTCACCGCGCCGCAGTTCCTCCCCCGGCGCTTCGGCGAGCGAGCGGAAGAAGTAGGCGAGCAGCGCTCCGATGAAGCCGATCATCCGCAGGCTGCGCAGGGACTCGTCGCGCGCGGGGTCGGCCGGACGGCGCGAGAAGCCCTCCCAGGTCTTGCGGAAGGCGATGGCGCTGCACACCGCGAACGTCACGATCACGAGCAGGTTGACGAAGCCGCCGACCCGGGCGGTCTCCAGGCCCTGGTAGGCGAACCGCAGGACGAGGCACCCGGCGACCGCCGCGGCGAGCGAGCCGGCCGCGACGGCGACGCGGCGCAGAACGTAGCCGCCGTCGTGGTGGACCCAGGTGGTGCCGAAGAACCTGATCTCCTCGGGCTGCGGCCCGGCACGGCCGCCGCTCCCGGCGCCGGACTCACCGCCGGGGCCGGCCGCGGAGCCGGGGGTACGGCTGCGGTGGGGACTGTCTCCACGGTTCTCGCTCACGCACCCGATTATCCCCGGCCGCCCACGGCCCCCGGCGCGCGGCCGGGACCCGGGCGCCGGCCGGGGGGAACGGGTCCCCGAGCGGCCCGACCACCGCCCGCGGCAGTTTCGGCGACGGCCGGCACCCCGCCCGGACGGAGCCGCCCCGCGTCCTCGCGCTGGGCGGAGGAGGCACGGCGGCCGCAGAGCCGGCCCGGACCGCCGCGGAGTCCTCGGCCGCGGGGACGAGGGTGCCGACTGCCATGGTGGGCGCGAACGACGTCACCTGGACGGCCGAGACCCCCGGCTCGCGCATCGGCAGTCCCACTGCCGGTGTCGAGCCGGACGTCCGGGCCTCGGGCGGCGGGCCGGGCAGCGCTCCGCGAGCGGGGCGAACGCGGTCTCCGGGCCGGCGGCGGACGCGGCCGGCCGAGCCGTGGCGGACCCGGTCACCGGCAGGGGCGCGGCCGCCGGGACCACCGGGTACCCGGACCCGGGCTCCGTCCGTGACGAGCCGAGTCGCCGGAGTGTCCACGCCGGGCCGGGTGTCCGGCCGGACGCAGCCGCCGGTCAGGCACAGCGCACGGCCACGTACCCGTCGCTGCCCGTGTTCACGTAGGCGTCGGAGACGAACTGGCCGTTGGCGATGTTGTCCCACAGGTTCGACGTGCCGTAAGGCCCGGTGACGGTCTCGCCCGGCTTCTGGCAGTTGATCGGCACGCGCGCGCCGTACTGCAGCACCCTGACGATCTGGTAGTGGGTTCCCGGTCCGCTGCGGACGTTCAGGCGGTAGCCGGGGGCCACCGCGTAGCGTCTCGTGGCGCGCGGCGCGGCGAGGGCCCGGGACTCCGCCTCTTCCACGCTTTCGCTTCCTTCGACGGCCATGAAGGCCTCCCCCGCGTTTCGAAAGACATGCTTGCGCCCCGCAGGCTAGCAAGCCGCCGCCGACTCGTACGTGCCATCGACTAGGCTCCGTGAGTCGCGCTTGCGGACAGAACACGGGGGTGGGCGATGCCGCCGCTGCGCAGCACCGGGCCCGTCCCGGAAGCGGAACATCCTGAGTACGCCGGGCAGTACCGCCTCGAACGGCGTCTGGGCTCGGGCGGCATGGGTGTGGTGCATCTGGCCACCTCGGCGTCCGGGCTGCGCCTCGCCATCAAGGTCGTCCATGCGGAACACGCCACGGATCCGGAGTTCAGGGCTCGTTTCCGCCAGGAAGTGGCCGCGGCCCGCCGGGTGAGCGGTGCGTTCACCGCACCCGTCGTGGACGCCGACCCGGAGGCCGGGCGCCCCTGGATGGCGACACTGTTCATCGAGGGGCAGACCCTCGCCGAACGCGTCAAGTGGAACGGGCCGTTGAGCCTCGACGAACTACGCAGGGTGGGCGCCGGGCTCGCGGAGGCGCTGCGCGACATCCATCGCGCGGGTGTCGTTCACCGCGATCTCAAACCCAGCAACGTGCTCCTCGCCTCCGACGGCCCGAAAGTCATCGACTTCGGGATCTCCCGCCCCTCGGACAGTGATCTGCGCACGGAGACGGGGAAACTGATCGGCACTCCCCCGTTCATGGCACCGGAGCAGTTCCAGCGGCCACGGGACGTCGGGCCCGCCGCCGACCTGTTCGCGCTGGGCGCCGTCCTCGTCCACGCGGCGACGGGACGGGGGCCGTTCGACTCCGGCAGCCCGTACATCGTCGCCTATCAGGTGGTGCACAACGAGCCGGACCTGACCGGGGTGCCGGACGAACTCGCACCGCTCCTGGCCCGCTGTCTGGCCAAGGACCCCGCCGAACGGCCCGCGCCCGACGAGGTGATGGCCGAACTCCGCACCCCGGTGGGGGAAGTGGCGACGGCCTTCATACCGCTGCAGCGGACGTCCGCGGACGGACGGCCCGTCGGCGGATCCCCCTCCGCCGCGGAGGAGGAAGGGGCTGGACCGGCCATTCGGCCGCGCCGACGCCTCGTCCGGTACGCCGCCGTCGGCGGCCTCGTCGCCGGACTGCTCGCGGGCGCGTACGCGGGAATCCGCCTGGCCGCTGACGACGGCGCCCGCCCGGCCGGCGCCCCGGTCGCCCACCGCGGCGAGCCTGCCTTCACCGCCTGGCGGACCTCCCTGTCGAAAGGCTCCGACGCCCTGCGGACCCCCGCGTGTTCCGCCCACGGCGGATACCTGTACTGCGCGGCGCCGGGCGTCATGGCGACCCGTCTCGCCACGGCCGACGGCAAGCCCCTGTGGACGCGGAAGGCCGTCGTCTCCGCGGCCGGAGCGGGGCCGCAAGGGGATTCGGGCTACCAGGCCGGGGCCCCCGTGCTCTCCGGCGGACTGCTGCATGTCACCACGGCCGGCGGAAGGCGTCTCGAAGCGCTCGACCCGGAGTCGGGCGCCACGCGCTGGACGAGGTCCATCGGTTCCGCCACGGTCGGCCACGCCGAGGGATGCGTCCTCCTCGCGGGAGCGGACGGGATCCTGCGGGCACTCGACGGCGCGACCGGCGAGGAGCTGTGGCGGAGCGGCCGGGGCGCGCCGGGCACCCAGTGGGCGCCGGGCCCGCCCGGTTCGGGAACCGTCTTCGCCGTCACCCCGGGGGCCGACGGCGCCGCCACCGTCGTCCGGGCCGTCGGCGCCCGTGACGGCGGTGTGCGCTGGGAGGAGCGCCTGAGCGGCTCGCTGTCGCCGGTGCCGTCGGTCTCGGAGGACGCGCTCTTCCTCCTGGCGGCCGATGCCGACGACTTCACCACGGCGGTCGTACGCCTCGACACCGCCACCCGCGAGGTCCGCCGCGTCCCACTGCCGGTCGACGTCGACCAGGCCCAGGCCGCGGTGGCCGGCGACACGGTCTACCTGGCGGGTACGGGAGGCTCGCTGCTCGCCGTGGACACCGCGGACGAAGGCCGCCAGCGATGGCGGCTGGAGACGTACGTGGCCCGGTCCTCGCGGCCGGTCGCCGACGGGCGCCGGGTCTATCTGAGCGGTGCCGACGGGCGGCTGCTGGCGGTCGACGCCGAACGCGGTGTGCAGCTCGGTCAGACGGATCCACGGATGGGCACGGGACGTTTCACCCACGTGTCCGCCCTGCCGGCTCCCGTCACCGCCCCCGGCAAGGTCTTCGCGACCGCTCCCGACGGGAGCGTGTTCGCCGTGGACGCCGAGGATCCGGCGCGCTGGTAGGCGGCCGGGTACGGCGGAGCCCCGCCGACCGGTGCGCCGACGGGGCCCGCGCTGTGGAGCGGTGCGTCAGCCGAGCCTGTCGACGTCCCGCACCGCGCCCTTGTCCGCGCTCGTCGCCATCGCCGCGTACGCCCGCAGCGCCGCGGAGACCTTGCGCTCGCGGTTCCTCGGCGCGTAGACGCCGCCGAGGGCCTCGCGGCGGGCGGCGAGCGTGGCGTCGTCGACGAGGAGCTCGACGGAGCGGTTCGGGATGTCGATGCGGATGCGGTCGCCGTCCTCGACGAGGGCGATCGCGCCGCCGGACGCGGCTTCCGGGGAGGCGTGGCCGATGGACAGCCCAGAGGTGCCACCGGAGAAGCGGCCGTCGGTGATCAGCGCGCAGGCCTTGCCCAGGCCGCGGCCCTTCAGGAAGGAGGTCGGGTAGAGCATCTCCTGCATGCCGGGGCCGCCGCGCGGGCCCTCGTAGCGGATGACGACGACGTCGCCCTCCTTGACCACCTTGGAGAGGATCTTGTCGACGGCCTCCTCCTGCGACTCGCAGACGACGGCCGGGCCCTCGAAGGTCCAGATCGACTCGTCGACGCCCGCCGTCTTCACGACGCAGCCGTCCTCGGCGATGTTGCCCTTGAGGACTGCGAGGCCGCCGTCCTTGGAGTAGGCGTTCTCGACGGAGCGGACGCAGCCACCCTCGGCGTCGACGTCCAGCGACTCCCAGCGCTCGGACTGCGAGAAGGCGGTGGCGGAGCGGACGCAGCCGGGGGCCGCGTGCCACAGTTCGACGGCCTCGGCGGACGGGGAGCCGCCGCGGACGTCCCAGGTCTTGAGCCATTCGGCCAGGGACGCCGAGTGGACGGTGTGGACGTCCTCGTTCAGCAGCCCGCCCCGGTACAGCTCGCCGAGGATGGCGGGGATGCCACCGGCCCGGTGGACGTCCTCCATGTAGTACGTGCCGCCCGGCGCGACGTTCGGTGCGACCTTGGCCAGGCACGGCACCCGGCGCGAGACCGCGTCGATGTCCGTGAGGTCGTAGTCGAGCTCGGCCTCCTGGGCGGCGGCGAGCAGGTGGAGGATCGTGTTGGTCGAGCCGCCCATGGCGATGTCGAGGGCCATGGCGTTCTCGAAGGCCTCACGGGTGGCGATGTTGCGCGGGAGGACCGATTCGTCGCCCTCCTCGTAGTAGCGCTTGGTGATCTCGACGACCGTGCGGCCCGCGTTCTCGTACAGCGCGCGGCGGGCGGTGTGGGTGGCGAGGACCGAGCCGTTGCCCGGCAGGGAGAGGCCGATGGCCTCGGTCAGGCAGTTCATCGAGTTGGCGGTGAACATGCCCGAACAGGAGCCGCAGGTAGGGCAGGCGTTCTCCTCGATGCGCAGCACGTCCTCGTCCGAGACGTTCTCGTTGACCGAGTCGACGATGGCGTTGATCAGGTCGAGCTTGCGGACCGTGCCGTCGACGAGGGTGGCCTGGCCGGCCTCCATCGGGCCGCCGGAGACGAAGACCGCCGGGATGTTGAGGCGCATGGCGGCCATCAGCATGCCCGGGGTGATCTTGTCGCAGTTGGAGATGCAGATCAGGGCGTCGGCGCAGTGGGCCTCGACCATGTACTCCACGGAATCCGCGATCAGGTCGCGCGACGGCAGCGAGTAGAGCATGCCGCCGTGGCCCATCGCGATGCCGTCGTCGACGGCGATGGTGTTGAACTCGCGCGGCACCGCGCCCGCCGCCAGGACGGCGTCCGAGACGATCCGGCCGACCGGGGCGAGGTGGGTGTGCCCGGGGACGAACTCCGTGAAGGAGTTGGCGACCGCGATGACCGGCTTGCCGATGTCCGCGCTCGCTACGCCCGAGGCCCGCATAAGGGCGCGGGCGCCTGCCATGTTGCGGCCGTGGGTGACTGTGCGGGACCTCAGCTCGGGCATCGTCGCTCGCTCCTTCAGGCAGTTCTGGCTTTCTTGAGCCTACGCCGATGCTCCAAGATCTGGACATCCCGTCCGGAATGCGGGACACGGGTCCGCCTTTCGGTCAGCGCGGTCAGCGTCCCGGGCGCCGGTACGAACGGTATGCGCCCCCGTGCACCGCGCGCCTCCGCCCGGTCCGGCGGCGCACCGGGCACGGGCGGGAGAGCTGCCCGGTCCGGCGGCGCGGCCCCCGGGCCACCGGGAGGGCTGCCCGGTCCGCCCTCCCGGAACCGGCCTCGGGCCGCGGGGCGCCGTCCCCGGAGCCGGCGCGCAATCCGAACCGGGCCGGACCGGACCCGGCACGGACCGTCGTCCCCGGCCCCGGACTCACGCCTCGGTGAGGTACCTCTGCAACGTCGGCGCGACCATCGCGATGATCTCCTCCGGGTCCACCGTGGCCAGCGGCTCCACCTGGACCACATAGCGAAGGATGGCGATGCCGATCATGTGCGAGGCGGCCAGCTCGGCCCGGAACTTCGGGTCCGGCACGTCCAGGTCGGCCGCGATCCGCTCCAGCAGCCGCCGAAGGACGAAGCCGCGCAGCACCTTCGCGGCGGCCTCGTGCGTCAGCGCGGAGCGGAGGATCGCGAGCAGCGGCGCCCGGCTCACCGGGTTCTCCCACACCCCGACGAAGTAGCGGGCCAGCCGCTCGCCGACGCCGTCCTTGCCCTCGCCGAGGATCGCCGGCACGACCAGCGCCGGCTCGAAGGACACCTCGATGGCGGCCGCGAAGACCTCGTCCTTGGTGCCGAAGTAGTGGTGGACGAGAGCGGGGTCCACCCCCGCTGCCTTCGCGATCCCCCGTACGGAGGTCTTGTCGTAACCGCGCTCGGCGAACTCCTCGCGGGCCGCTTCGAGGATCCGTTCCCGGGCGCCGGGGCCGGTCTCCGCCTCGGTGCGCGCGGGCCGGCCGCGCCGTCTGGGCACCCCGCCGGTCATGATCGGCCCGAGTCCGCCGTGCCGGGGCGGCCGCCCTGCTGCGCCGCGCTCGCCGAGGCCAGGTGCAGCCGGGTGAAGGCCAGCGCCTCCGCGAGGTCGGCCTCGCGTTCGGCGGCCGACATCGCCCGCCGGGTGTTCACCTCGATCACGACGTGGCCGTCGAAGCCGCTGCCGGCCAGGTGCTCCAGCAGTTCCGCGCACGGCTGGTCACCACGGCCCGGCACCAGGTGCTCGTCCTTCGCCGAGCCCTTCCCGTCCGCGAGGTGGACGTGGCCGAGCCGGTCTCCCATGCGGTCGACCATGGCGAGGGTGTCCGTGCGGGACGTCGCCGTGTGGGAAAGGTCGATCGTGAAGTGCCTGTAGTCCTCTTTGGTGACGTCCCAGTCGGGCGCGTACGCGAGCATCTCGCGGTCCCGGTAACGCCAGGGGTACATGTTCTCGACGGCGAAGCGCACGTCCGTCTCGTTCGCCATCCGCCAGATTCCGGAGACGAAGTCCCGGGCGTACTGCCGCTGCCAGCGGAACGGCGGGTGCACGACGACGGTCGACGCGCCCAGCTTCTCGGCGGCCGCCTGGGCGCGCTGGAGCTTCACCCAGGGATCGGTGGACCAGACGCGCTGGGTGATGAGCAGACACGGCGCGTGGACGGCCAGTATCGGCATCTCGTGGTAGTCGGAGAGCCGGCGCAGCGCCTCGATGTCCTGGCTCACGGGGTCGGTCCAGACCATGACCTCGACGCCGTCGTAGCCGAGGCGCGCGGCGATCTCGAAGGCCGTCGCCGTCGACTCCGGATAGACGGAGGCCGTCGACAGGGCGACCTTCGCATCCGGGATGCGCACCACTGGTTCTGCCACGAGGGACAGATTACGGGCCCGCATCAGAGGGTGGGGAGGTGATCCAGCCTCCGCAGGATCACCCCCTCGCGGAGCGCCCAGGGGCAGATCTCCAGTTCGTCGACGCCGAAGAGGTCCATCGCACCCTCCGCGACCAGCGCTCCTGCCAGCAGCTGGCCGGCCCGGCCCTCGGAGACGCCCGGCAGGGTGGCGCGCTGCGCGGCCGTCATCACGGCGAGCTTCGGAACCCACTCCTCCAGTGACTTTCGACTCAGTTCACGCTGGGTGTACAGGCCCTCGGTGGAGCGGGCGGCGCCCGCGATCCGGGCGAGCTGCTTGAAGGTCTTGGACGTGGCGACCACGTGGTCCGGTCGGCCGAAACGGCTGAACTCACCGACCGTACGGGCGATCTGCGCCCGCACATGGCGGCGCAGTCCGCGGACGTCCTCCGGGTCCGGCGGATCGCCGGGCAGCATCCCGGCGGTCAGCCGTCCGGCGCCGAGCGGCAGGCTGACGGCGATGTCGGGGTCCTCGTCGATGCCGCAGGCGATTTCCAGCGAGCCACCGCCGATGTCGAGGACCAGCAGCTTCCCGGACGACCAGCCGAACCAGCGCCGGGCGGCCAGGAACGTCAGCCGGGCCTCCTCGTCGCCGGTGAGGACCTGGAGGTCGATGCCGGTCACCGCCTTCACCCGGGACAGGACGTCGTCGGCGTTGGCGGCCTCCCGTACGGCGGACGTCGCGAACGGCAACACGTCCTCGCAGCCCTTGTCCTCGGCTGCCTGCAGGGCGTCGTTGAGCGTGCCGATCAGCCGGTCGACGCCTTCCGGGCCGATGGCTCCGTCTCCATCGAGCAGCTCCGCCAGGCGCAGTTCCGCCTTGTGGGAGTGGGCGGGCAGCGGCCGGGCGCCGGGGTGGGCGTCCACCACCAGAAGGTGCACTGTGTTCGAACCGACGTCGAGGACTCCGAGTCTCATGTACGGAACGCTACTGCGGCGACGCGCATACGCTGGACTCGTGCCAAAGACGAAAAAGGCGAAGCAGGACAAAGCCCAGCCGAAGAAGCCCACTGTCACCTCTCACGGCCCTTCGCAGGCCGAACCGGACGAGAAGGGCCTGGACTTTCCGCGGGCCTGGGTCGAGTTCCCGGACCCGGCGGACGACGAACAGCTCTTCCGCTGCGACCTGACGTGGCTGACCTCGCGCTGGAACTGCATTTTCGGCAGTGGCTGCCAAGGCATCCAGGCGGGCCGCGCGGACGACGGCTGCTGCACGCTCGGTGCGCACTTCTCCGACGAGGACGACGAGAAGCGGGTCGCCGAGCATGTGGCACGTCTCACCCCCGAGGTCTGGGAGTTCCACGACACCGGCCGCGCGTCGGGCTGGGCCGAGGTCAACGAGGACGGTGACCGGCAGACACGGCGCTGGAAGGGCTCCTGCATCTTCCAGAACCGGCCGGGCTTCGCTGGCGGCGTGGGCTGCTCGCTGCACATCCTGGCGATCAAGGAGGGCCGGGAGCCGCTGGAGACCAAGCCCGACGTGTGCTGGCAGCTGCCGATCCGCCGCACGTACGAATGGATCGACCGGCCGGACGACACGCGGGTCCTCCAGGTCTCGATCGGCGAGTACGACCGCAGGGGCTGGGGCCCCGGGGGCCACGACCTGCACTGGTGGTGCACGTCGGCGACCTCGGCGCACGGCGCGGGGGATCCGGTCTATGTGACCTACCGGCCCGAACTGACGGAGCTGATGGGCAAGGCGGCCTACGACGTGCTCGTGGAGCTGTGCGAGGCGCGGCTGGCCTCGCAGCTGCCGCTGATGGCTCCGCACCCGGCGGATCCCGCGTAGAGGGATCCCGGCAAGAGCACGCCCGACCGGCGGCCCGCCCGCTGACGCCGCGAGATCGCAGACCCGGCGGGCGTGCGGGCCGCAGCCTTCGACAGTGCCGGGCGGACGACGCGCGACCGCGCGGCTCCCTGCTGAGGCGGGACTGCCCGGCGCCGAGCAGTCCCGCCTGGCCCACGGCTTCTCGCACCAGGGCACTCGGGCACTGGGCAAAACGCTTCGTCAGCCTGGCGTGGCCGGGGCCTCGCTCAGCGGCGGCGGGGAGGGATCGGTCGCCGACGGAGGCTCGGACGACGACGGAGGTTCCGACGACGACGGAGGCTCGGACGACGACGGAGGTTCCGACGACGACGGAGGCTCGGACGACGACGGGGTCTGCGGCGCCCCCTCCCCTCGGATCTGCAGGACCGTTCCAGCGGGGTCGACACCGACACGGGCGCTCCACGGACCCGCCGGTTCGGCAGCGTGGTCGACATGGACGCGGACGACGACCGACCGCCCTGGAGCCAGTGTGCCGGAGGTGCGGTCGGCGTAGAGCCACGGCGCGTCCGTCCACAGGGACCAGGAAACCGGGGCACCGCCGGAGGCGGTGAGGGTGAGCATCGTGGACCCGCCGTGCGGTCGCGCCTCGACGGAGAGCCGGCCGGAGCCCCGTCCGGCCGACCCGGCGGAGCCGGGAGGGAGGCTGGGGCTGATCACCTCGACGGTGACTCCACCGGCCCCGGGGCTCGTCAGCCCGCCGCCGACCAGGGAGTCCGCGGCGTCCCGACGCGCGTTGCCGGCGTTCTCGTACCGGTCGTACGGGACGCCGCCGACAGGCTGCGCCGCGTCGGCCTCGCTCACGGAGACCGAGGAGTCCTCGCGTGCCTCGCCGGTCAGCGGGGCGCCCCGGTAGGCGGCCCAGAGGGCGAGCACGGGCGCGGCGACGACGGTCGCGACCACGGTGGTGGTGACGGCGCGGGCCCGCAGCCGGCTGCGTCGGGCGGCATGGTCCTTGGGGTCCAGGGGGAAGCCGTCGCGGCCGAAACGGGGCGCTGCGGCGCGGGCGCGCGGGAGGTGCGGCAACGCCGCGTGCGCCTCGGCACGGGGCGCGGCGACCAGGGGGAGTGCGGCAGGCGTGACCGTCGACCCCGGCCACGGTCCCGCGGCACCCGCCCGCTCGGCCACGCGGCGACAGCGCGGACAGTCGTCGACGTGACGGACGAGCTCACGCCGCAGCGCGGTGGAGAGCAGCACCCTGCGGTCCTCGGTGAGCCGGGCGACGGAGGGGCAGTTGCCGGTCTCGACGACGGCGAGCGCGGCACGGGTGCGCTCCACCTCGCAGGCGGCGGACGAGAGCAGTTCGCGTGCGCTGGCCGGCTCCATCCCGAGCACGGCGGCGACGTCACGGGAACCGAGCCGGTGCCGCACGGCGAGTTCCAGTGCCTCCCGTTGCTCGGGAGTGGTGCCCGCGGCCTCGGGCCAGGCCAGCCGGGCGAGCTCCGCCCGGTGCCGTTCCTCGGTCTCGGGGGGCACCAGGGGCTCGTCCTGGTCCTCCGGGGCGGCGGCCCCTCGGGCGGGCGCGCCGGTCCGCGCCGCGTGCGCGCCCTGTCGAGCGGCGTGCGCCCCCGGGCGCTGGTGCCTCCGGCGGCGCTGCTCGCCCAGTGCACGCAGGCAGGCCCAGCGGGCCAGCGCGTACAGCCAGGCCTTCCGCCGCTCCTCGTCGGCTGGGCCGCGCCCGTGGTGCCGTTCGGCGACGGCCAGGACCTCCCCGAGCACCGCCGTCGCGGCGCCGTGGTCGCAGAGCACGGACAGGCAGTAGGTGAACAGCCCGTCCAGATGGGGCTCGTAGCGCGCGGACGGGGTCTGCCCGAGCGTCGGCCGCGCACGGCGGCGTGCGCGGTGTGCGCCGGTGGTTTGCGCGGGGGGCTCCAGCATGCTGCTCGTCACCTGGCGACCGTAGGCAGCCATTGGCACACCCTTCGCGCGACTTGAGCACATTTAATCCATACGGGTGAAGCGATCCCTCGAAAGAGAACAGCGGCATTTGCCACGGTGCGGGTGATTGTGGTTATCAACCTGGCCTATGCGCACCGCATGTGCGACCGCCCCTCCCGCGCCGGCCGTCCCGGGCGGAGGCTCCCCGTCCGGGCACCCGTGGGCGCGCTGTCGGTGCGCGCCGCTACGGTTTCCCGCATGGCTGCCCGTACGAAGACCTCCAAGGACCGGCCGTCCTACCGCTGCACCGAATGCGGATGGACGACCGCCAAGTGGCTCGGCCGCTGCCCCGAATGCCAGGCGTGGGGCACGGTGGAGGAGCAAGGCGCTCCCGCGGTCCGCACGACCGCCGCCGGCCGGGTCACCAACGCCGCCCTGCCCATCGGCCAGGTGGACGGTCGCCAGGC
Source organism: Streptomyces sp. HNM0645 (assembly GCF_030056615.1). Lineage (NCBI taxonomy): Bacteria > Bacillati > Actinomycetota > Actinomycetes > Kitasatosporales > Streptomycetaceae > Streptomyces > Streptomyces sp. HNM0645. Next base: position 19,011 of record NZ_JASHLT010000021.1, read on the forward strand.
GGCGGCCCGCAGGACCGGCGTCGACGAGTTGGACCGGGTGCTCGGCGGGGGGCTGGTGCCGGGCGCCGTCGTGCTCCTCGCGGGTGAGCCGGGCGTAGGGAAGTCCACGCTTCTGCTCGACGTCGCGGCGAAGGCGGCCGGCGGCGACCACCGCACTCTCTACGTCACGGGCGAGGAGTCCGCGAGCCAGGTCCGGCTGCGCGCCGACCGGATCGGCGCGCTGCACGACCACCTGTACCTCGCGGCCGAGACCGACCTGTCCGCCGTCCTCGGGCATCTCGACGCGGTCAAGCCCTCCCTGCTGGTCCTGGACTCCGTCCAGACGGTGGCCTCCCCCGAGATCGACGGCGCGCCAGGCGGGATGGCACAGGTCCGGGAGGTCGCGGGAGCGCTGATCCGCGCCTCCAAGGAGCGCGGCATGTCCACGCTGCTGGTGGGCCACGTCACCAAGGACGGCGCGATCGCCGGTCCCCGGCTGCTGGAGCATCTCGTCGACGTCGTGCTCCACTTCGAGGGCGACCGGCACGCGCGACTGCGCCTCGTACGGGGCATCAAGAACCGCTACGGAGCCACGGACGAGGTCGGCTGCTTCGAGCTGCACGACGAGGGCATCACCGGACTCGCCGACCCCAGCGGGCTGTTCCTCACCCGGCGCGACGAGCCCGTACCGGGCACGTGCCTCACGGTGACGCTGGAAGGCCGCCGCCCGCTGGTCGCCGAGGTGCAGGCGCTGACCGTCGACTCGCAGATCCCCTCGCCCCGGCGCACCACCTCCGGGCTGGAGACCTCCCGGGTGTCGATGATGCTGGCCGTGCTCGAGCAGCGGGGCAGGATCAGCGCCCTGGGCAAAAGGGATATCTACAGCGCGACGGTCGGCGGTGTGAAGCTCTCCGAGCCCGCGGCGGACCTCGCGGTCGCCCTGGCGCTGGCCTCCGCCGCGAGTGACACCCCGCTGCCGAAGAACCTGGTGGCGATCGGCGAGGTGGGGCTCGCGGGCGAGGTGAGACGCGTCACGGGCGTCCAGCGCCGACTGGCCGAGGCGCACCGTCTGGGCTTCACGCACGCGCTGGTCCCGTCCGATCCGGGCAGGGTCCCGCCTGGTATGAAGGTCACGGAAGTCGCCGACATGGGGGACGCGCTGAGAGTGCTCCCGCGCGGGCGTAGGGCAGAGGCCCCACGGACGGACGACGCACGCCGGTAGACTTTGCCCTGGTCTCGCCCGCCCGTACGAGCCGGAGGAGTGCAGTGGCAGCCAACGACCGGGGCTCAGCACCCGGAAAGTCCGGCGGAGGCCCCGGGGGATCCGGCACGGACGCGCTGATGCGCGCCTCGCTCAGCGCGGTCGCCCCGGGCACCGCCCTGCGTGACGGTCTCGAGCGCATTCTTCGGGGCAGCACGGGCGGCCTCATCGTCCTGGGTATGGACAAATCGGTCGAATCCATGTGCACGGGCGGGTTCGTGCTGGACGTGGAGTTCACGGCCACACGACTGCGCGAACTGTGCAAGCTCGACGGCGCGCTGATCCTCGACAAGGACATCACCAAGATCCACCGGGCCGGTGTGCAGCTCGTCCCCGACGCGTCGATCCCGACCGAGGAGACCGGCACCCGGCACCGGACGGCGGACCGCGTCTCCAAGCAGTGCGGCTTCCCCGTCGTCTCCGTGTCCCAGTCGATGCGCCTCATCGCGCTCTACGTGGACGGCGAGCGGCGGGTCCTGGAGGAGTCGGCGGCGATCCTGTCCCGGGCGAACCAGGCACTGGCCACGCTCGAGCGCTACAAGCTCCGGCTGGACGAGGTCGCCGGCACGCTCTCGGCCCTGGAGATCGAGGACCTGGTGACGGTGCGGGACGTCACGGCGGTCGCGCAGCGGTTGGAGATGGTGCGGCGTATCGCCACCGAGATCGAGCAGTACGTGGTGGAGCTCGGCACCGACGGCCGGCTCCTCGCGCTCCAGCTCGACGAGTTGATCGCCGGCGTGGAGCCGGAACGCGGGCTCGTCATCCGCGACTACGTCCCGGAGCCGACCGCCAAACGCTCCCGCACGGTCGACGAGGCGCTCGCCGAGCTCAACGACCTGACGCACGCCGAGCTGCTGGAACTGCCCATCGTGGCCCGCGCCCTGGGGTACAGCGGCTCGCCCGAGACGCTCGACTCCGCGGTCTCCCCGCGCGGTTACCGACTGCTGGCCAAGGTGCCGAGGCTGCCCGGCGCGATCATCGAGCGACTCGTCGAACACTTCGGCGGCCTGCAGAAGCTCCTGGCCGCAAGTGTCGACGACCTCCAGACGGTCGACGGCGTCGGAGAGGCCCGCGCCCGCAGCGTCCGCGAGGGGCTGTCGCGCCTCGCCGAGTCGTCCATCCTGGAGCGCTACGTCTGACGGCCGCGGGCAGGCGTGCGGCCACAACCCGGCAGGCGGCGCGCTACGGACAGCGGCCGCAAGCGGCGCCGTCCCGATCGCCTGACCGGCCCTCGCCCCGCCGGAGACGGCACCCGCCCTTGCCCGGCCGGGATCGCGCCGACCCCTCTCCGACCGGAGCCGGACCCAGCCCTGCCGGGGCGTGTTTCGAAAGTCCCGTCTGGGCGGGGCCTCCGCCCGGCGGGCGGACGACGCTACTGTCGAGACACTCCCTAGTCCTTCTCCAGCCGGAACGACGCCGGAGCCACCGACGCGCCCGGGAACGCGGCTTCCAGCAGGTACGAGCCGGGGGCCGCGGGAGTGGACGGCGGAGTCGCGCACTGCGGGGCGCTTCTGCGCCGGTCCCAGTCCACGGTGTGGGTCACGGTCCGGCCCGCAGGGACCTTCAGGAGGAGGGAACCGCCCGCAGTCGGGCAGTCCTTCGAGGACCACACCTTGTCGTTCTCGCCGTCGTTGATGGCGGACACGGTCAACACCGCCTTCTTGGGCCCGAGATCGGCCTTGCAGGTCACGGACGAGCCGTTGTGCACGGAGAGTTCGAACCGGGGGCGCTCTCCCGGTGCGTAGGCGGGCTTGACGCTGCGCACCGTCAATCCGACCGCGCCCGGGGCGCAGTCGGGGAGGGAGGAGCCCGCCGGGACCTGCTCGGCCAGGCCGGTTCCGCCGTCTTTCGCCGCGCCGCCGGCCGCCGGGTCGCCGTTCTTGCCGTCACCGCCGGTGTCCGTACCCGTGCCCGCGTCGCCGCCGGTGCCGCTGCCTTCGCCGGTGCCCCCCGACTCGTCGCGGCCGCCCGGCTGTTCGCTGATCGCGGGGCCCGAGCCGCTGGGGCCCGGCGTGATGGAGGGCGCGGGCTCGGCGCCGCCCGGCTTGCCGTCGCCGCCCGTTCGACCGCCGGGGTCACCGGAGCTGACGGCCCAGGCGATCAGCAGCGCGAACAGCGCGAACAGCAGCAGCGCGACCGCCCTCCGCCGCCAGTAGATGGAGGAGGGAAGGGGCCCGACCGGATTGCGCAGAGATCCCACGTACCGAACTGTACGAGAGATCGGCGGGCAACTCCGGCCCCACCCGCCGCTCATGGTTCCCGAATGTGCCGATCATCATCATGCGCCCCTGATTCCGGCCGCCTTGAAGTGCCCGGCAGGGCGCCGAGGGGAACCGCGGGCCCGAGCGCCGGCCCCTGCTCGCCACCGCGACGGGCCGTGTGTGCGGTGAGTCCCCCGACTCGCCGGTGGACGAGGAGCGTCCGTACCGCGCCGTCGCGAGGGCGGTGCGCGCCACCGGCCGTGCCGGCCGACGGACGTCTGGCCGTTCCGAGCGGCGCCCTCGACGACCGCCGTGCCGCGCTCGTGCCCGGTACGGCCGTGGACCGGCCGGCTCACCGTTCCCACCGCCTGTTCATGGCCTGCTCCCGCATCCTCGTCGGGGCTACCCGCACGACGTGACCGCAGCCGGCTGCCGGGCGCGGCTGCGCTGGTCGTGGACCCCCGTGCGACCGGACCGGGCGCCTCCCCCAGCACGGTGGACCGCCCCGGCCGGTCCCACGGCGGGCAGGCTCGCGGGCAGCGGCCCCACCGAGGCGACCGCCCGACGCCCCGCGCGCACAGGCACACAGGCACACAGGCACGGAGAGGCCCGGAAATACACCGATCCGGACGCGGCCGTGTACTCCGACCCGGACCCCGTCACGGTCCGCCCGGAGCGCATACGCCGCGTCCGGCGCTGAACATGCCAGGATCGGAGGTGCCATGACTGCGACCGAGATGCCCTCCTCCGTGACCGACGTCCCCTCCGACCAGGACGGTGTGCCCGGCGCCGCCGAGGCCGCCGCCGACCTCCACACCCCCGTCCTCGCGTGGTTCGACCAGCACGCCCGTGACCTGCCCTGGCGCCACCCCGAGGCCGGTGCGTGGGGGGTGATGGTCAGCGAGTTCATGCTGCAGCAGACCCCCGTCAACCGGGTCCTCCCGGTGTACGAGCAGTGGCTGGCCCGCTGGCCGCGCCCCGCGGACCTGGCCGCCGAGGCACCCGGCGAGGCCGTGCGCGCCTGGGGCCGCCTGGGCTACCCCCGCCGGGCGCTGCGGCTGCACGGAGCCGCGGTCGCGATAACGGAGCGGCACGGCGGTGACGTACCCAGCGAGCACGCCCAGCTGCTCGCACTGCCCGGGATCGGCGAGTACACGGCCGCCGCCGTCGCGTCGTTCGCATACGGGCAGCGCCACCCGGTCCTGGACACCAACGTCCGCCGGGTGTTCGCCCGCGCGGTCACCGGAGTCCAGTACCCGCCGAACGCGACGACCGCGGCCGAACGCCGGCTGGCCCGCGCACTGTTGCCGGACGACGAGCCGAGGGCGGCCCGCTGGGCCGCAGCCTCCATGGAACTGGGCGCACTCGTCTGCACCGCGCGCAACGAGGACTGCGGGCGGTGCCCCGTGGCCGGGGTGTGCGCCTGGCGCCTCGCCGGCAAGCCGGCCCACGACGGACCGCCCCGGCGCGGCCAGACCTACGCCGGTACGGACCGCCAGGTGCGCGGCAAGCTCCTCGCGGTGCTCCGAGAGGCCGTGCGACCGGTGCCGCGCGCCGTGCTCGACCGGGTCTGGGACGAGCCCGTCCAGCGGGCCCGCGCCCTGGACGGCCTGGTCTCGGACGGATTGGTCGAACCTCTGGAAAATGATCGGTTCCGGTTGCCGCTGACCTGAGAATCGGTGGCCCGACCCTCCTGTTACACAACCGATGGATGGCCGTGCGCCCTCCGACGGCTTCTCCGCACAGCCTCGTGACAACTGCTCCGTAGCTTCTTGTGGCGTAAGCGAGACCACGGAAACACACGGCGTGTCACGAGGCTGGAACGGGGAACGGAGGCGGTTGGAATGGCGCACGCAGAGGTGCTCGAGTTCGAGGAGTACGTCCGCACGCGGCAGGAGGCTCTGCTGCGCAGCGCACGACGGCTCGTCCCCGACCCGGTCGACGCCCAGGACCTGCTGCAGACCGCGCTGGTGCGGACCTACGGCCGGTGGGACGGCATAGCCGACAAGTCCCTCGCCGACGCCTATCTGCGCCGCGTCATGATCAACACGCGTACGGAATGGTGGCGGGCCCGCAAGCTGGAGGAGGTCCCCACCGAGCAGCTGCCGGACGCCAGCGTCGAGGACGTCACCGAGCAGCACGCGGACCGGGCCCTGCTCATGGACGTTCTGAAGGTGCTCGCACCCAAGCAGCGCAGCGTGGTCGTGCTGCGGCACTGGGAGCAGATGAGCACCGAGGAGACGGCCGCCGCGCTCGGCATGTCGACGGGTACCGTGAAGAGCACGCTGCACCGGGCGCTCGCCAGGCTCCGCCAGGAGCTGGAGAGCCGTGAGCTGAACGCCCGGACCACGGAGCGTTCGGATCACGGGAACCACTCGCACGCACGGCGTGAGGAACGGGGGCAGGAGCGTTGCGCGGCCTGATCAGAGGGGCCGGCCCCGGGGACGGGACCGGCCCGCGGGGCGGTCCCCCCTCCGGACGGCTCCCGGGCCCGTTGGCGGCGAGTGGCACGGCGATGGCCGGCCTCGCCGCCTTCGGCCTGCTCGCGGCGGGATGCTCCACCGGCGGCATGGGGACCCGCGACGAGGGTCCGGCCCGTACGGACCCGGTGGCCCAGTCGCCGTCGACGACGTCGCCGACCGCCACGACCTCTCCGATGAAGAAGGTCGACGCGGTCGCGCTGCTCAAGAGCGACCCCAAGGTCAGCAAGGGCGTCAAGGCCGATCTCCGGCCGTGCGCGGCCGACGCCTACGCGATCGACACCTCGTACGGGAGCCTCACGGACAACGCGACGACACCGGACGTGGTGGTGAATCTGATGACGTGCGGGGATGCCGTGGGGATCGGTACGTACGTGTACCGGGCGACGGACGGGACGTACGAGAATGTCTTCGCGAAGGAGGAGCCCGCCGTCTACGCGACGATCGACCGCGGGGACCTCGTCGTCACCCAGCAGGTCTACGCGAAGAACGACCCGGTCACGTATCCCTCCGGCGAGATCGTGACCACCTACCGCTGGTCGGGGAACAAGTTCACCGAGCACGACCGGGTGCAGAACGAGTACAGCCGGGTCGTCGGCGGCGAGGAAGAGCCGCCGCCGACGCTGGTGCCGAGCGAGAACTGACCCGCGCCCCGAGCCGGCCGTGCCGCCGGACGGCCCGCGCGGCGCCGCCGACGCCCGCCGGAACCGGCCGGGAAGTGCCGGGAAGTGCGGACAGCCGCAGACGACGATCGAGAGACGAGAGCCGAGAGAGCTGAGGGATGGCCGAGACACATGTGCTGTTCGTCGAGGACGACGACGTCATCCGTGAGGCCACCCAGCTGGCGCTGGAGCGCGACGGCTTCACGGTGACCGCCATGCCGGACGGGCTGGCCGGTCTTGAGGCGTTCCGCGCGAACAGGCCCGACATCGCGCTGCTCGACGTGATGCTGCCCGGTCTCGACGGGGTCAGCCTGTGCCGCAGGATCCGGGACGAGTCGACCGTGCCCGTGATCATGCTTTCGGCACGGGCGGACTCGATCGACGTGGTCCTCGGCCTGGAGGCCGGGGCCGACGACTACGTCACGAAGCCGTTCGACGGTGCCGTGCTGGTCGCCCGGATACGTGCCGTGCTGCGCCGCTTCGGCCACGCGGGCGGGATCGCGGGCGACTCCGGCGAGCCGGGCCGTCCGGGCGAGCGCGGAGTGCTGGTCTTCGGCGACCTGGAAGTCGACACGGAGGGCATGGAGGTACGCCGGGACGGCCGTCCGGTGGGTCTCACGCCCACGGAGATGCGGTTGCTGCTGGAGTTCTCCTCCGCGCCCGGCACGGTGCTCTCGCGCGACAAGCTGCTGGAGCGCGTCTGGGACTCCGGCTGGGGCGGGGACACCCGCGTCGTCGACGTCCATGTGCAGCGGCTCCGCACGAAGATCGGGCAGGACCGGATCGAAACGGTCCGCGGCTTCGGGTACAAGCTCAAGGCATGAGGAGACCGGCCCTGCGCACCGGCGTCCGCTGGAAGATCAGCATCGCGATCGCCGCGGTGGGTGCGCTGATCGCGATCGCGCTGAGCCTGGTCGTCCACAACGCCGCCCGGGTGTCGATGCTCGAGACCTCGCGTGACCTGCAGATGAGCCGGCTGCTCTTCGCCCAGCGCATCTACGAGACCACGAAACCGAGGACCGAACCGAAGCTCGGCTCCAAGCTCAACGACCCTGAACTGCCGCGGCCGCTGCGCAGCCTGCTCGCCGACGGACGGATGGCCACCTACGTGCAGGGGGAGGGCCCGGCGCCCGACATATGGGCGGCCGTGCCGCTGAGCAACGGCGATGTGCTCTCCCTGCACAGCCGGATACCCGACCGCAGCGCCGACATCATGAAGGACCTCGACCGCGCCCTCGTGATCGGTTCGGTGTCGGTCGTCTTCGGCGGCTGCGCGCTGGGCGTGCTCATCGGCGGACAGCTCTCACGCCGCCTGCGCAAGGCCGCCGCGGCGGCGGGCAAGGTGGCCCAGGGCAACACGGACGTACGGGTCCGGGAGGCCGTCGGCGGCGTCGTACGCGACGAGACCGACGAGTTGGCGCGGGCGGTCGACGCGCTGACCGACGCGCTCAACGAACGCATCGAGGCCGAACGCCGGGTCACCGCCGACATCGCACACGAGCTGCGCACTCCGGTGACCGGACTGCTGACGGCGGCGGAGCTGCTCCCGCCGGGCCGCCCCACCGAGCTGGTGCGGGACCGGGCGCGGGCCATGCGCACCCTGGTCGAGGACGTGCTGGAGGTGGCACGGCTGGACGGCGCGTCGGAGCGGGCCGAGCTCCAGGAGATCGTCCTGGGCGAGTTCGTCAGCCGCCGGGTCGCCGTGCTCGACCCCGAGGTCGGGATCAGCGTCGTGCACGAGTCGTGGGTCAGTACGGACCCGAGGCGGCTGGAGCGGATCCTGCTGAATCTGCTGACCAACGCGGCCAAGTACGGCAGGCCGCCGATCGAGGTCACGGTCGAGGGCCGGGTGGTCCGGGTCCGCGACCACGGTCCCGGCTTCCCCGAAGCGCTGCTGCGCGAGGGGCCGAGCCGCTTCCGCACCGGCGCGAGCGACCGTGCGGGAACGGGCCACGGGCTGGGCCTCACCATCGCCGCGGGCCAGGCCCGGGTCCTCGGCGCCCGGCTGACCTTCCGCAACGCGGCCCCGGAGGGTGTCGTGTCGCCGGGCACCGCCGGAGGTGCGATCGCCGTGCTCTGGCTGCCGGAGCACGCGCCGACGAACACGGGAAGCTTCCGCAGACCGACGTTCCCGGACTGATCGCTCCCCGGCGCGACGCCTCGCCCGGATCGCTCCCGGCGCAGCGACCGGCGGGCCGTCCGTCCTCGGTGGGCCGCGGCCGTGGCGGACGAGCGAGCGGGCATGCCGGGCCCGCGTTCACCTCGTTCCGTGCTTCCCGGTGCCCGTCCATGCGCCCGACGCCGTACGCGCCCTCGACGGCGGCCCGCACGGAAGCCGCCCCCGGTGCCGTGCACGGGGGGCGTCGCGCATCCGCGCCCGAGGTCAGACCGCCTCCGCGACCTTCGCGCCGCCCTCGGGAGCGCCGGCCGAGGCGCCCTCCGTCCGGGTTGGGCCGGCGCCCTTCAGCGGCACTTCCTTGACCAGGAACGCAGCCAGGAAGCCGATCACCGCGATCGCGGAACCGAGCAGGAACGCGGAGTGCGTACCGGAGGCCACCGCGAACTGGTAGGCCTCCCGCACCTGCTCCGGCAGTCTCGCCAGACTCGCGGCGTCGAGCTGTGCCGACTGTTGTGTCGCCACCGACCCACCTCGTGCGGTCATCTCGTCCTGGACCCGGGAGGTGAAGAGGGCACCCATGATCGCCACACCGAAGGAGGAGCCGAGGGTGCGGAAGAGGGTGGTCGCCGAGGAGGCGACGCCCATGTCCTTCATCTCGACGCTGTTCTGCGCGACCAGCATCGTGATCTGCATCAGGAAGCCCATGCCGGCGCCGAGGACGGCCATGTAGAGGCCCGAGGTGAGCCGCGAGGTGCCCGTGTCCATCTGCGCGAGCAGGAAGAGCCCGGCCACCATCAGGGCACCGCCGGCGATCGGGAAGATCTTGTACTTGCCGCTGCTGGTCGTGACCCGTCCGGCGATGAGCGAGACGACCATCATCGACAGCAGCATCGGCAGGAGCAGCAGCCCGGAATTGGTCGCGGAGGCGCCCTGCACGGACTGCTGGAACAGCGGCAGGAAGAGCACGGCACCGAACATCACGAAGCCGGTCAGGAAGCCGATCACCGACATCAGGGTGAAGTTGCGGCTCCGGAAGATGTGCAGTGGCATGATCGGTTCCGCGACCTTGGTCTCCGCGAAGACGAAGCCGACGAGGGCGGCGACGCCGATCGCGATGAGCTCCATGATCACCGCGGAGTCCCAGGCGTACTCCGTGCCTCCCCAGGTGGTGACGAGCACGATCGCGGTGATACCGACCGTGAGCAGCGCCGCCCCGAGGTAGTCGACCCGGACCTTGGCCGTGCGGTCGGGCTTCGGCAGGTGCAGCACGACGCCGAGCATCGCGAGGGCGACCGCGCCGAGCGGCAGATTGATGTAGAAGCTCCAGCGCCAGCCCCAGTGGTCGGTGATCGTACCGCCGACCAGCGGCCCGCCGATCATGGCGAGGGCCATCACACCGGCCATCATGCCCTGGTACCTGCCGCGCTCCCGGGGCGGTATGAGATCGCCGATGATCGCCATCACGCCGACCATGAGCCCCCCGGCACCCAGACCCTGGACGGCTCGGAAGCCGATCAGCTGGCCCATGTCCTGGGCCATCCCGCTGAGGGCCGAGCCGATCAGGAAGACGACGATCGAGGTGAGGAAGACGCCCTTGCGGCCGTACATGTCGCCGAGCTTGCCCCAGATGGGGGTGGAGGCGGCCGTGGCCAGGGTGTACGCGGTGACCACCCAGGAGAGGTGGGCGAGGCCGCCGAGTTCACCGACGATCGTCGGCATCGCGGTCCCGATGATCATGTTGTCGAGCATCGCGAGGAGCATCGCGATCATGAGCGCGAGCAGGACGACACGGACGCTGCGCGACTGCGGTGCGGTGGGCGGGCCGTCCTCGGCCCCGCCCGCCCCGGCGGGCTCGGGCCCCGACCCCGCTCCCCGATCTGCTGCCTGTGCTGCCACCCGTCCCACTCCCCCTGTGCACTTACTTGCCGACCGGCTAGTTCACTACACTGGGAAAGTAGTCCCGGAACTAGCCGGTCGTCAAGTAAGTATCCGCCCCAGGAGAGCCCCCATGGCCAGAGGCAACACCCGCCAGCGCATTCAGGACGTAGCCCTGGGGCTCTTCGCCGAGCAGGGCTACGAGAAGACGTCACTGCGCGAGATCGCCGAGCGGCTCGATGTGACGAAGGCGGCGCTCTACTACCACTTCAAGACCAAGGAAGACATCGTCATCAGCCTGTTCCAGGACCTGACGCGGCCCATCGACGAGCTCATCGCCTGGGCCGAGGAGCAACCGCACACCCTGGAGACCAAGCAGGAGATCCTGCGCCGCTACCAGGAGGCGCTCGTCGGCGCCTACCCGCTCTTCCGCTTCATGCAGGAGAACCAGGCGACCGTGCGCGAGCTGAGCATCGGCGAGACCTTCAAGGAGCGCATGATCACCATGACCCGGCTGATCCAGGAGCCGGGCCTGACCCTGACCGACCGCGTGCGCTGCGTCAGCGCGCTGTTCACGATGCACGCCGGGATGTTCTTCATGCAGCACGTCGAAGGCGACCCCGAGGAGAAGCGTGAAGCCGTCCTCGAGGTCGCCGTCGATCTGGTGTCGCAGGCCCATCACGGCCCGCGGGAGTGAGCCGTGGCGGGCGTCGCGGCGAGCGTCAGATGGTGACGCCCTGGGCGCGCAGGAAGTTCGCCGGGTTCAGGGCCGAGCCGTAGTTCGGGGTCGTACGGATCTCGAAGTGCAGGTGCGGGCCGGACGAGTTGCCGGTGTTGCCGGACAGGGCTATGAGCTTGCCGGTGTTCACGCTCTGACCGACGTGCACGTTGATCTTCGACAGGTGCGCGTACTGCGAGTACTTGCCGTTGGCGTGCTTGATCACGATGGCGTTGCCGTACGCCGGACCGTCACCGCCGCCGTTCGGGCCGGCCTTGACGACGACACCGCCGCTGGCGGCCTTGACCGGGGTGCCGACCGGAACGGCGAAGTCCTGGCCGGAGTGCTTGTTGGACCACATGGCGCCGCCCTGGTTGAAGCTGGCGGTCAGGGTGTAGCCCGAGACCGGCTTGACCCACGCGTTGGCCTTGGCCTTCTTCGCCGCGGGCTTCGCCTCGGCGGCGACCGGGCTCTTCACCGTGTCGGCGGACGCGACACCGGCACCGGCCCCGACGACCATCGCGGCGCCGAGTCCGGCGGCCACGACGGCACCACGGGTACGGAGCGCGGACGGACGGAAACGGGTGGGGGTGATGCGCTTCGACATGCGGGGAGAACCTCCGGGCTGTGGGGCGGGAAGCGTCCCGATGCCTGAGCACCGGGGCGACACCTTGGTAACCCGCACCCCCAAGCCGACTCAAACACCCCATCTACGACATCTCGTCGTAGGTTCGCGCCTGTGAGCGGGACCCTTGACGTCAGCGAACATCCCGCCCCTCGTTGTCCGAAATCTCAGGACGAAGCATGGTTTATTAGCACGTGAGGGCTGCACAGATGCGTTGTCCGGTCCGAACCGCCGCCACACCCGGCCCGGACGGCCGGTGCGCCTGCCCTCGACGGCCCGAAAAGCCCAATGCGCGGCCCCCCGCACCCACTAAGCCACCTAGTAGGCTCGGAAACGCCTGTGCGCCTTGTCACGGCCGGTGGGACCAAAGACCTTCCGTTTCGGGACCAAAGTCCCGTTAGCCGGACGTACTGACGAACTTTGAGCAATGCGCCCGAAATGCTCATTTTGAGGGGATAAACCCCGAGGCAGGGGAGAGAGTCCGATGGAGCCCGCACTGATCGGCACCCGCCTCGCATCGGCGGTGCTCTCCCCCCTCCTCAGGCGCCTCCTGGTGCAGGAGGGCGGCGGCGCCGCCCTGACCGACCGCCCCGTGCGACTCGCGGGCCTGCTCTCGTTCCGGGGCGAGAAGCGCACCCTCACCGAGCGGGACGTCCGCAGGCTCGCGGGCACCCTCGTCCGGGAGTCGCTGACCCGGCCCGGTGAGCCGCCGTTCCCCGGTGACGAGGCCGAAGCCGTCGCGGACGCCCTGTCCCGGAGCCTGCTCGCCCTGGGCGACCTGGAGATGGACGACGTCCAGGCCGTCCGCCACGGCCACCGCGAACTCGCCCGGCGACTGCGCACCAGCCCCGCGGCACGGAGCGCGGCCGAGGGCCTGTCCGCGGACGCCGCCCTCTACCTCGACTCGATCACCGAGTGGGCCTGCCTCCACATCCTGCAGTTCTTCACCCAGCGGTCGTCCTTCGTCGCCCGCACCCTCGTCGAGCAGAGCCGCACCCAGGCCGAGCTGATCGCGAAACTCGACGAGCTGATCCTGCGCGTTCCCCGTGCGGACGCCCGTGACGCGGCGTTCGAGCGCCGCTACCTCCCGTACATCGCGCGGAGACACGGGCAACTCACGATCTACGGCATCGATCTGCACGAGGCACCGGACGAGTGGCCGCTGGACATGGCCTACCTCTGTCTGGAGGCCTCCGCCCGGACCGGACCGTCCGGGGACCGGCCCACCGTGCCGCACGCCCGCCCGGAGCCGCCGGACGACGGCGTCCGGTGGTTGCGAAGGGCAAGCGTCACGGACGGGCCGGAGGCGGAACCCGTGCCTGCGGACCAGACCCTCGCCGCCCACGACCGGGTGCTGCTCCGCGGCGTCGCCGGCTCCGGGAAGACCACCCTCGTCCAGTGGCTTGCCGTGTCCGCGACCCGCACCGCGGGTGAGGATCCCGACGGGCGGATGGCCTACCTCCACGACCGCGTCCCCTTCGTCCTTCCCCTGCGCACCCTCACCCGCCACGGCGAGCGGCTGCCCGCCCCCGGCGGATTCCTGTCGGCTGTGGGCTGCCCCCTCACCCCGCCCGAGGGCTGGGCGGACCGGGTCCTCACCGCCGGCCGCGGGCTGATCCTCGTCGACGGACTCGACGAGGTTCCCGAGGCGGAGCGGAGCCGCACCCGACGCTGGCTGCGCGACCTGCTGGGCGCGTACGGCGACGGCAACCGCTGGCTCGTCACCTCCCGCCCCGCCGCCGTACGCGACGACTGGCTCGCCCCGGACGGCTTCACCGACCTCACCCTCTCGCCCATGAGCCGTCGCGCGGTCACCGCGTTCGTACAGCGCTGGCACCGTGCTGCGGGCGCCGACGCAGGGACGTACGAGCAGCCGCTCCAAGACGCCCTCCGAGGCAAACGGGACCTCGCCGCCCTCGCCACCAACCCCCTGATGTGCGGACTCATCTGCGCACTCCACCGCGACCGGCGCGGCTTCCTCCCGCACGGCCGCAGGGCCCTCTACGAGGCGGCGCTCACGATGCTGCTCACCCGCCGCGACCGGGAGCGGGACCTGGGCGCACCTTCCGGCGTCGACCTCGCGGAGGCTCCGCAGATCCAGCTCGTCCAGCGCCTGGCGTACTGGATGACGCTCAACGGGCGTACACAGATGGATCGTTCACGAGCGGAATCGCTGGTCACCGGAGCGATCCCGGCGGTTCCCGAGGCGGCCGCGGCCGGGGACCCCCAGGCCGTCTTCGGTCATCTGCTGCACCGCAGCGGACTGCTGCGCGAATCCTCCCCCGGTGCCGTGGACTTCGTGCACCGCACCTTCCAGGACTTCCTCGCGGCCAAGGCGATCGTGGACGACTGGCACATCGGCGTCCTCACCCGGCATGCGGCGGACGACCAGTGGGAGGACGTGATCCGGATGAGCGTGGCCCATGCGCGGCCGCGCGAACGCGCCGAGATCTTCACGGAGTTGCTCGCCTCGGCTGACGCGGCACCCGACCGCGCCACCCAGCTCCGGATCCTGGTGGTCGCGGCGGCGGCGATGGAACAGGCCACGGAGATCGCGCCCACCGTCCGCGAGACGCTGCTGAGCCGTACGGCCGAGGCCATTCCGCCGAGGACCGTCGAGGAGGCCCGCGCCCTGTCCGCCGCGGGTCCCCTCGTGCTCGACCTGCTGCCGGGGCCCGAACACACGGCCGACGACGACGTGGCGCGCATGACGGTCGTCACCGCCTCGCTCGTCGGCTCCGACGCTGCGGTCCCCTTCCTCGCCCGGTACGCCGAACACCCCTCGGTGCGGGTGCGCTCGCAGCTCGTGTGGGCCTGGGACCGGTACGGCCACGACGAGTACGCCAGGGACGTGATCGCCGCCGTCGACCCGTCGGGGCTCTACTTCACGGTGCGCAACGCCGAGCAGGCCCGCTCGATCGCCGCCCTCGCCGGCGGCCGCGCGGTGCACTTCCAGGGGAACCTGCCCGGGGAGCTCATCACCGCGACAGTCCGGGCCTGTGCCCCTCCGGCGGTCCGCATCTCCCAGAACCCGCAACTCACCGACCTCACCTGGCTGGCGGACGCGCCTGCATCGCCGGAGGACGTCGAGATCGACCGCTGTCCCGCGCTCACCGACCTCTCGGCCGTGGGCCCCCTCACCACGCTCCTCCTCGACGACAGCCAACTGGCCGTCGTGGAGAGGGCGCCGACCACGGAGGGGGTCCATGTGGAGCTGAGGCGGGCGGTACCGAACCTGCGACGCATCCCGGCTCTCTTCCCCGGCCTTCCCTCCCTCTCCGTCGTGCACCTGTGGCAGGACGAACCGGTCGACCTGTCTCCGCTCACGGCCGCGGACGGGCTGCACCGGGTCCTCCTCGTCGGCGACCCCGCCCTGTTCATGGGGGCGGACGACCTCGCCGCACGGGTCTCACTTACCGTCAGACCGCCTGAATGACACGGACGTTGCGTCACGCCTCCTTCCGGCCCCGGGTCCCGTCCGCCATCCTCCTGTGACATGAGCAGACCCGTGATGAGCCCGAAACCACGCGGGCACCGCCGCCGCGACCGCTTCCTCAGCAGTGTCCGCCGCGCCCGGACCTGGCCGCTCGCCCTCGGCCTCGTAACCGCGCTCACCTGGGGCAGCGGCAGCGCGCCCGCCGGGGCAGGGCCCTCGGACACCGGACTCATGAGCGCGATCGACGCGATCCTCGCCGACCCCCGGATGGACGGCGGTGCCGCGAGCGTCGTCGTCGCCGACGCCACCACCGGGGAACGGCTCTACGAACGTGACGCCGGCGACCGGCTGATGCCCGCGTCCAACACGAAACTCGCCACGTCGGCCGCCGCGATGGCCCTGCTCGGCCCCGGCTACCGGTTCCGCACCGAAGTACTGTCCACCGGCCGCCGATACGGCTCGGTCCTGCACGGGGACCTGTACCTCCGCGGCGGGGGCGACCCCACCACGCTCGCCTCCGACTACGTACGACTCGCCGCCCAGCTGCGGGAGACGGGCATCCGCAGGGTCACCGGCCGAGTCGTCGCCGACGACACCCGATTCGACACCAGCCGCCTGGGCCGGTCCTGGGCCGCCGACGACGAGTCCTCGTACTACTCCGCCCAGATCTCGGCGCTGACCGTCGCACCCGACACCGACTACGACTCCGGCACCGTCGTCGTGGAGGCGTCCCCCGGCGCCGCACCCGGCGACAGTCCGAAGGTGAAGCTCACCCCGCCGACGGACTACGTGCGGGTCGAAGTCCGGGGCAGCACCGTCCCCGCCGGACAGGCCGACACCCTCGCCGTCGAGCGCGAGCACGGCACCAACACCATCGTGGTCAGCGGGGACATCCCGGTCGGCGGGTCCACCACCAAGGAGTGGATCACCGTCTGGGAGCCCACCGGCTACGCCGCTGCCGTCTTCGCCGACGCCCTGGCCGAGCACGGCGTACGCGTCACCGGCGCCCCGCGCCTGGGCAGGCCCACTCCGCCCGGCGCGAAGGTCCTCGCCACCCACAGCTCCATGCCGCTGAAGGAGCTGATGCTCCCGTTCATGAAGCTGTCCAACAACATGCACGCCGAGACGCTGACCAAGGCGATCGGCTACGAGACGTCCGGGCGCGGTACCTGGAGCGCGGGACTCTCCGCCGTCGACGGCTATCTGGAGAAGGAGGGCGTCGAAGCCGCGAAGCTACGCCAGGTCGACGGCTCCGGGCTGTCCAGGATGAACGTCTTCCCCGCCGACCAGCTCGCCCGCCTGCTGCTCGCGGTCCGGGACGCGCCCTGGTACGCCGACTGGCAGGCGTCCCTGCCAGTCGCCTGCCACCCCGACCGCGCCGTCGGCGGCACGCTCCGCACCCGGATGTGCAACACCCCGGCGGCACTCGGCACCCGTGCCAAGACCGGGTCCCTGACCGGCGCCTCGGCCCTCTCCGGGTACGTCGAGGACGCCGCCGGCCGCGAACTGGTCTTCAGTATCGTGCTCAACAACTATCTCGCGTCTTCCGTGAAGAGCATCGAGGACGCGATCGTGGTGACGCTGGCCGGGTCCGACACGGCCGCCGGCACTATCGCCGCGGCCTCCGTACCGGGCCCTCGAAACGCCGACCGGAAGGCGCCCGCGGATCTCGAATGCACCTGGCGGAAGCCCGACGTCTGCTGATGCGCCAGGGCCCGGACCGCAGGGAGGCGCGGTCCGGGCCCTGGCGACCGGCGTCGTCGGCCACCCGGCGTGGGCCGCCGCTGCGGAAGTCCGCCGCCTGACCGTGCGGCACCGCAAAGGGGCTGCCCCCGGACCCTCGGGTCCGGGGGCAGCCCCTTTGACGTGTGCTCGGAATGCTCAGGCGTCCTTCGACAGGTTCGGCCCGCTGCCGCCGGCCGCCGACTCGATCGGCGGGACGTCCGGCAGAGCCGACTTCTCCTCACCGCGGAAGGTGAACTTCTTCTCCTCGCCCTCGCCCTCGGTGTCGACCACCACGATGTGACCGGGACGCAGCTCGCCGAAGAGGATCTTCTCGGAGAGCAGGTCCTCGATCTCCCGCTGGATCGTCCGGCGCAGCGGACGGGCGCCCAGGACCGGGTCGTAGCCCTTCTTCGCCAGCAGGAGCTTGGCCTCCTGGCTGAGCTCGATGCCCATGTCGCGGTCCTTCAGCCGCTCGTCCACCTTGGCGATCATCAGGTCGACGATCTGGATGATGTCGTCCTGGGACAGCTGGTGGAAGACGACCGTGTCGTCGACACGGTTGAGGAACTCCGGCCGGAAGTGCTGCTTCAGCTCGTCGTTGACCTTGGCCTTCATCCGCTCGTAGCCGGTCTTGACGTCGCCCTGGGCTGCGAAGCCCAGGTTGAAGCCCTTGGAGATGTCCCGGGTCCCGAGGTTGGTCGTCATGATGATGACCGTGTTCTTGAAGTCCACGACCCGGCCCTGGGAGTCGGTCAGGCGACCGTCCTCCAGGATCTGGAGAAGGGAGTTGAAGATGTCGGGGTGGGCCTTCTCCACCTCGTCGAAGAGGACGACGGAGAACGGCTTCCGGCGCACCTTCTCGGTGAGCTGGCCGCCCTCCTCGTAACCCACGTATCCGGGCGGGGAACCGAAGAGGCGGGAGACCGTGTGCTTCTCGCTGAACTCCGACATGTCGAGGGAGATCAGCGCGTCCTCGTCGCCGAAGAGGAACTCGGCGAGCGTCTTGGACAGTTCGGTCTTACCGACACCGGACGGGCCGGCGAAGATGAACGAACCACCGGGACGCTTCGGGTCCTTCAGGCCGGCGCGGGTACGCCGGATCGCCTGGGACAGCGCCTTGATGGCGTCCTTCTGGCCGATGACGCGCTTGTGGAGCTCGTCCTCCATGCGGAGCAGACGCGAGGACTCCTCCTCCGTCAGCTTGAAGACCGGGATGCCGGTTGCCGTGGCGAGGACCTCGGCGATCAGCTCGCCGTCGACCTCGGCGACGACGTCCATGTCGCCGGCCTTCCACTCCTTCTCCCGCTTGGCCTTCGCCGCCAGCAGCTGCTTCTCCTTGTCGCGGAGGGAGGCTGCCTTCTCGAAGTCCTGGGAGTCGATCGCGGACTCCTTGTCCCGGCGGACACCGGCGATCTTCTCGTCGAACTCGCGGAGGTCCGGCGGCGCGGTCATCCGGCGGATGCGCATCCGGGAACCGGCCTCGTCGATCAGGTCGATCGCCTTGTCCGGCAGGAAGCGGTCCGAGATGTACCGGTCGGCCAGGGTCGCGGCCTGGACCAGCGCCTCGTCCGTGATGGAGACGCGGTGGTGCGCCTCGTAACGGTCGCGCAGACCCTTGAGGATCTCGATGGTGTGCGGCAGGGACGGCTCCGCGACCTGGATGGGCTGGAAGCGGCGCTCCAGGGCCGCGTCCTTCTCCAGGTGCTTGCGGTACTCGTCGAGCGTCGTCGCACCGATGGTCTGCAGCTCGCCGCGGGCCAGCATCGGCTTGAGGATGGAGGCGGCGTCGATCGCGCCCTCGGCGGCGCCCGCACCCACCAGGGTGTGGAGCTCGTCGATGAACAGGATGATGTCGCCGCGGGTGCGGATCTCCTTGAGGACCTTCTTCAGGCGCTCCTCGAAGTCACCGCGGTAGCGGGAGCCGGCGACCAGCGCGCCGAGGTCGAGGGTGTAGAGGTGCTTGTCCTTGAGGGTCTCGGGCACCTCGCCCTTGACGATGGCCTGCGCCAGGCCCTCGACGACGGCGGTCTTGCCGACGCCGGGCTCGCCGATGAGGACCGGGTTGTTCTTGGTGCGGCGGGACAGCACCTGCATGACCCGCTCGATCTCCTTCTCGCGCCCGATGACCGGGTCGAGCTTGGACTCGCGGGCCGCCTGGGTGAGGTTCCGGCCGAACTGGTCGAGGACGAGGGAGGTCGAGGGCGTGCCCTCGGCCGGACCGCCGGCGGTGGCGGCCTCCTTGCCCTGGTAACCGGAGAGCAGCTGGATGACCTGCTGCCGCACCCGGTTGAGATCGGCGCCCAGCTTCACGAGGACCTGGGCGGCGACACCCTCGCCCTCGCGGATCAGGCCGAGCAGGATGTGCTCCGTGCCGATGTAGTTGTGGCCCAGCTGAAGAGCCTCCCGGAGCGACAGCTCCAGGACCTTCTTGGCACGAGGGGTGAAGGGGATGTGCCCGGACGGGGCCTGCTGGCCCTGGCCGATGATCTCCTCCACCTGCTGGCGGACCGCCTCGAGCGAAATCCCGAGGCTCTCCAGGGCCTTAGCGGCGACACCCTCACCCTCGTGGATAAGGCCCAGGAGGATGTGCTCGGTGCCGATGTAGTTGTGGTTGAGCATCCGGGCTTCTTCCTGAGCCAGGACGACAACCCGCCGCGCGCGGTCGGTGAACCTCTCGAACATCGTTAATCGCTCCTCAGAGCGGTCAGTCAGTTAGGGGTCGATCCCCTCCCTGTCCTTCCGCAGCTTAGTCCCGCAAGCGGGGACCGCTCATTCCAACTGCCGACACCCGTCTGTGGCCTCCTGCCCCGAACGCCGACAAATGCTCCAACCCGATGGTGCGAGACGATGTTCCCGCAGGCCAGGCAGTTACCCGTGCCATCAGTACGCCGATGGCGAACGTGAGACTCCAGAGCCCGCGTGTCACCCGTCCCCACTAGGGATGTCTTACCCGTATGGACGGACACTCCATGCGGCGCGCACCGGTTCCCTCAGCTACGGGCGAACATCCTTGCGCCCTCGAACACACCCTCACCACCTCCTCGCCGACACCTTGAGTGACGAATGCCCGACGATGCGTAACCACTGGGTCCTTCCGGGAGTTCCCGGGTCATGGCCTTCACTCTCCCGGCACCTCGCGTGCCGCTCGATGACGGCAGCACAAGGTGGTACAAGAACGAGCTTGGCTGGGCTACGGCCGAAGGGCCACCGGTACGGCTGATCACCGGGCTGCGGTTCGACGCGCTGCAGCTGCCGGCGGACGCCGGGAAGGCTCTGTTGCGGCGCTGCCGGCGCACCGGACCGGTCGCCAGGGCGGGAGACAGAATTCTGCTCCTGGTCGCCGCGGGCAGCGCCGAGGAGCTGCCCGGGCTGCTCGACTGGCTGGAGTGGGGCGGGATCGGCCTGGAGCTGACCGCTCTCGGGCCGGGCGGATCCGTGCCCGCACCGGTGCCCCCGGGGCTCGCGGACCCGGCCGGGGCGCCTCAGGGGGCCGCCGTGTGGCTGCGGCCCCCGAAGCCGGGGCGCGAGGTGGAGCCGTCACTGCCGACGTTCGGCGCCGTGGGGCGCCCGGGCGCCGGATCCGGGGGCGGTGGGGGCGCCCCCGACCTCGTACGGCTCGTGGACGCGGCGGCGAACGCCTGCCACCGGGCCCGTCTGCTGCGTTCGTATGCGGGCCGGCCGCACAAGAACGCTCAGCCGTTGGCCTTCTCGTAGGCCTCACGGATCTCGGCGGGGACGCGGCCGCGGTCGTTGACGCTGTAGCCGTTCTCCTTCGCCCACTTCCGGATCTCCGCGGTGTCCTTGCTGCCCGTCGAGGCCGCGGCACGGCCCTTTCCGCGGCCGGCCGCGGCACGGCCGCCGGTGCGCCGGCCGCCCTTGGTGTAGGGCTCGAGCAGACCGCGGAGCTTGTCCGCGTTGGCGGTGGTGAGGTCGATCTCGTAGGTCTTGCCGTCCAGAGCGAACGTCACGGTCTCGTCCGCCTCGCCGCCGTCGAGGTCGTCGACAAGAAGGACCTGAACCTTCTGTGCCACCGGATTTCCTTTCATCGAAAATGCAGTACGCGGAAAGGAAACCGCTTTTCCCTGGAAAACACAAACCCTCGGCAGAGGTTCAGAACCCGGGGAACGCGGGAAACGTACGCGATTCGGACATAGGGGTTCGGCGCCGGGCCGAGTCCCGCTTCCGCTTGCCGCCCAAGCGGCATCACAGGTGCAGAAGCATCCGGCTGTTACCCAAGGTGTTCGGCTTCACCCGTTCGAGACCGAGGAACTCGGCGACACCCTCGTCATAGGAACGCAGCAGCTCGCTGTAGACATCTCCGTCAACCGGGGTCTCCCCGATCTCCACGAACCCGTGCTTCGTGAAGAAGTCGACTTCGAAGGTCAGGCAGAATACCCGCCGCACACCCAGCCAGCGGGCGGTGTGCAGCAGCTTGCCGAGCACGTGGTGGCCGACGCCGGCACCCCTGAACTGTGGGTCCACCGCGAGGGTACGGACTTCGGCGAGGTCCTCCCACATCACGTGGAGGGCACCGCAGCCGACCACCCGGGCGTCCGAGTCGCGTTCCGCGACCCAGAACTCCTGGATGTCCTCGTAAAGCGTCACGGTCGCTTTGTCGAGCAGGATGCCTTCGCTCACGTACGGGTCCACGAGGCGGCGCACGGCCGGCACATCGCCGGTCCTGGCCCGGCGGACCGTGACGGCATTTGCTGCGGCATTGGGAGGCGACTGCTCTGACGACATGACCGGACGCTATCGCCCCGCCCCGCCCCCGCCGTCGGCGCCCTCGGCGTCCCGTTCGGGAGAACCTTCCGCCGCACCTTGCGGAGGCCCTTCCCGCCCCGGCTCCGGAGCCTCTTCCTCGGGGTCGCGCTGAACGACGCGGATCGCGTCGCGGAGCGCCTGGCGCTGCTCCGGCGACATCATGCCGAAGAAGGCGACAAGAGCCGCCGCGGGGTTGTCGCTCTTCGACCAGGCTTCGTTCATCAGTGCGGCGGAGTACGCGGCCCGGGTGGAGACCGCGGTATATCGATAGGCGCGGCCTTCGACTTCCCTGCGAACCCAGCCCTTCTGATGGAGATTGTCCATTACGGTCATGACCGTGGTGTAGGCGATGGACCGTTCCTGCTGGAGATCTTCCAGCACTTCGCGCACCGTCACCGGGCGGTTCCATTGCCAGATGCGCGTCATGACGGCGTCTTCGAGCTCTCCCAATTGGCGGGGCACATCGCCACCATAGTCGGAGATGTCGTAATGGCCGGCTATTGACGTACTTCGGGTACGAAAAAGGACGTACGGCCGTGATGGGCCGTACGTCCTGCGGGAGCCAGTGCGAGCCTGGGTCAGGCCTCGGTCGGACGGTCCGACGGCGCGGTCCGGCCGGCGGCCTCCGCGCGGGCGATCGCCGCGTCCACGGCAGCGTCCTCCTTGGCCTTGTTCGGGCCGCCCTGGCTCTTCACGATCGTGACGACGAGGGCGGTGAAGAACGCGGCCATCACGACCGGGGGCAGGAGCGCGGATACGTAGTCCATGCCCTCCAGAGTAGCTATCCGGCGGCCCGTTTCTCCGGCGGGGGCGCCGGACGGCGGCGTGGCGGGAAGACCTCGCCCGGCGTGGGGATGGGGCGGTCCGGGCGGGGAGCCGGGCGGGAGGGCTTCGGTGAGGCCGGGCGGGGCTCCTGCTTGTCCCCGGCACCGGCACGACCGCCGGGCAGGGCCTGCAGCCGCGCCCGCGACGGAGGCACCGAGGACGCACGGGCGGCGACACGGTCCGCCGACCGGGCCCGTACGGGCTTTTCCGCGAGGCCCTGACAACGTTCCAGGAGCACCTCGGAGAGCGGCGTGGGGCGCAGGGAGCGCAGAGCCGCGAGATCCTCGGGCGCGGGTTCGTGGCCGGCGGCAAGAGCCTCCTGGAGAAGCTCCAGATAGCCGCCCGCGGAGCCGGGGAGGGCGTCGCGGTACCGCTCCAGGTCGGCGAGCAGGAACGCCCGCAGCCGACTCGCTTCGCGGACGGCCTCGTCCACGGACTGTGCGAGCCGCAGGCACTCCTGGGCGGTGTTCGCGACGGGGCCGTCACCCCGGTCGGCGCGACGGGACTGGTCGGGGTTGAGGGCGATGGCGAGAGCGCGGCGGAGCACACGCAGTTCGTCCGCGCTGAACGCCATGCCGCCGCGGGATCCGTATGGCGTGGGCATGGGCCGACGATACGCGCTAATCGGACAAATTTCGTTTAACGTCACATTTGCGGCGCGGCGTGCGGTGCGGCGCCAGTGTGTGCGGACCCTGCGTACGGGCGCCCGGGGCGCGCCGCGACTCCGTCACGCGCCGTGCGGGCGCGCCCGCACGGCGTTTCACATACGGGAGACGTTCCGCTCGTAGACCAGGCGCAGGCCGATCAAGGTCAGCCACGGCTCATGCTCGTCGATCGCGGAGGACTCGCCGAGGACCATGGGGGCCAGGCCGCCGGTGGCGATCACGGTCACGTCCTCCGGGTCGTCCGCCAGCTCCCGCTTCATGCGCTGGACGACGCCGTCGACCTGGCCGGCGAAGCCGTAGACGATGCCCGCCTGCATGGCCTCGACCGTGTTCTTGCCGATCACGCTGCGCGGGCGGGCCAGTTCGATCTTGCGGAGCTGGGCGCCCTTGACGCCGAGGGCCTCGACGGAGATCTCGATGCCGGGGGCGATGACGCCACCCGCGTACTCACCGCGGGCACTGACCGCGTCGAAGGTCGTCGCCGTGCCGAAGTCGACGACGATCGCAGGGCCGCCGTAGAGCTCGACGGCGGCGACCGCGTTGATGATGCGGTCCGCGCCGACCTCCTTCGGGTTGTCCATCAGGATCGGTACTCCGGTCTTGATACCGGGCTCGACGAGCACCGCGGGCACGTCGCCGTAGTAGCGCCGGGTCACCTCGCGGAGCTCGTGGAGCACCGAGGGGACGGTGGCGCAGATCGCGATGCCCTCGATGCCGTCGCCCAGCTCCTCGCCGAGCAGCGGGTGCATGCCCATCAGGCCGTTGAGGAGCACGGCCAGTTCGTCGGCCGTGCGGCGCGGGTCGGTGGAGACGCGCCAGTGCTCGACGATGTCCTCGCCGTCGAAGAGGCCGAGGACGGTGTGGGTGTTGCCGACGTCGATGGTGAGCAGCATCGGATCAGACCCCGACCTCTCGCAGGTCGAGACCGATGTCGAGGATCGCGGAGGAGTGGGTGAGCGCCCCGACCGCGAGATAGTCCACACCCGTCTCGGCATAGGCCCGGGCGTTCGCCAGGGTGAGCCGGCCGGAGGACTCCAGGACCGCGCGCCTGGCGACGATCGCGACGGCCTCGGCCGTCTCCACCGGCGTGAAGTTGTCCAGGAGGATCAGGTCCGCGCCCGCGTCCAGGACCTCGCGGACCTGGTGGAGGGTGTCCACCTCGACCTCGACGGGCAGGTCCGGGGTGCCCAGCTCGGCCAGCGTCTCCCGGACGGCCTTGAACGCCTGGGCCACGCCGCCCGCGGCGATCACGTGGTTGTCCTTGACGAGGGCCGCGTCGGACAGCGACATGCGGTGGTTGACGCCGCCGCCGCAGCGCACCGCGTACTTCTCCAGGGCGCGCAGGCCCGGAGTCGTCTTGCGGGTGTCGCGCACGCGCGCGCCGGTGCCCTCGAGCGCGTCGGCCCAGGCGCGGGTGGCGCTGGCGATGCCCGAGAGGCGGCACAGGAGGTTCAGGGCACTGCGCTCTCCGGTGAGCAGGTCCCGGGTGCGGGCGGTCACGGAGAGGAGCTTCTGGCCCGGCTCGACACGGTCGCCGTCCTCGACGTGGCGCTCGACCTCGAACTCGTCGGTGCAGACGATCGAGAGCACCGCCTCGGCGATGCGCAGACCCGCGACGACGCCCGCCTCACGGGCGGTGAAGTCGCCGGTGGCGACCGCGTCCTCGGGGACGGTGGCGACGGTCGTCACGTCCACTCCGCCGTCGAGGTCCTCCTCGATGGCGAGGTGCGCGATGTCCTCGACCTGTACGGGGTCGAGGCCGGACTCGGCCAGCAGCTCGGCGAGGTCTGGGTCCAGGCCGCACTCGTACACCTCGTCGCCGCAGCCGCAGTCGTCGCCGCAGCCCTGCTCTTCGGCGGCGCGGGCGCCGATCTGGATCAGCGGGACGTCCACGGGCTCCGGACGTTCTTCGGACGTGCTCACTGTTACGGCTCCCTGTCGGCGGTGGGGGTGGGGACGAAGGCGGGACGGGCGGGCGGGAAGGCCTCGGTCGCCGTGCGGCGCACCACGAGGCGGCGGTCGGGGGTGAGGCGCACGACGACATGACGGCGCCACCCGGCGTCATCCCGCCCGGGGTGGTCCTCGCGCCAGTGACAGCCGCGTGTCTCCGTCCGCTCGTGGGCGGCGGCGACCAGCACCCGGGCGACGAGCAGCAGATTGGTGGCCTCCCAGGACTCGACGCCCGGTTCGGCGGCCTTGTCGAACTCCTCGGCGTCGTGCAGCGCGGACAGGTGCAGTGCCTCCAGGGCGTCCGCCGCCGCATCCAGGCTCGCCGCGGAGCGCAGCACTCCGGCGCCGTTCGTCATGATCCGCTGGATCTCGCGCCGGGCCTCGGGCACGAGGAGCGGTACGGGGCCCCGGGAACCCCTCTCCGCCGGAGCGCCGGCCGCGGTAGCCGGCCGGCCGTCCGCCACGGCCGCGGCAGACGGGGATCCGTCCGTACCGGCCGGCGGGACGGGTCCGTGCGCATGGGTATCCGCGATCGTCCTCGCGATGCGTTCCGCGAAGACGAGGCCCTCCAGGAGGGAGTTGGAGGCCAGCCGGTTGGCGCCGTGGACACCGGTGCAGGCGACCTCGCCGCAGGCGTACAGGCCGGGGACGGTCGTACGGCCGTGGAGGTCGGTGCGGACGCCGCCGGAGGCGTAGTGGGCGGCCGGGGCGACCGGGATCGGCTCGGTGACCGGGTCGATGCCGTGGGCGCGGCAGGCGGCGAGGATGGTGGGGAACCGGTTCTCCCACATCTCGGCACCGAAGTGGCGCGCGTCCAGGAACATGTGGTCCGCGCCCTGTTCCTGCATGCGGCGCATGATGCCCTTGGCCACGATGTCCCGGGGGGCGAGCTCGGCGAGTTCGTGCTGCCCCACCATGAAGCGGCTGCCGGACGCGTCGACGAGATGGGCACCCTCACCCCGCACCGCCTCGGAGACCAGCGGTTGCTGGCCCTCGGAGTCCGGGCCGAGCCAGAGCACCGTCGGGTGGAACTGGACGAACTCGAGGTCGCTCACCTCGGCGCCGGCGCGCAGCGCGAGCGCGACGCCGTCGCCGGTCGACACCGGCGGGTTGGTGGTGGCGGAGAAGACCTGGCCCATGCCGCCGGTCGCCAGGACCACGGCGGGGGCGTGCACCGCGCCGACGCCGTCGTGCTGGCCCTCGCCCATGACGTGCAGGGTGATGCCGGCCGTACGGCCCTCCGCGTCGGTCAGCAGGTCGAGCACCAGCGCGTGCTCGATGACGCGGACCGCGCCGTCACGTATCGCCGTGACCAGCGCGCGGGAGATCTCCGCGCCCGTGGCGTCGCCTCCCGCGTGGGCGATGCGGCGGCGGTGGTGGCCGCCCTCGCGGGTCAGCGCGATACCGCCGGCGTCGTCGGTGTCGAACCGCGCGCCGGTCGCGATCAGCCGCCGCACGGCGTCCGGGCCCTCGGTGACGAGCGTGCGCACCGCCTCCCCGTCGCACAGCCCGGCGCCCGCGACGAGGGTGTCGTCGAGATGCTGCTCGGGGGTGTCGCCCTCGCCGAGCGCCGCGGCGATGCCGCCCTGGGCCCAGCGGGTGGATCCGTCGTCCAGGAGCGCCTTCGTGACCACGACGGTGCGCAGGCCCTCGGCCCTGCAGCGGAGTGCCGCCGTGAGTCCCGCGACGCCCGATCCGACCACGACGACGTCCGCGTCGATGGCCCAGCCGGGGGCCGGGGCGTTCAGCCGTATACCGGTGCTCGTCACGAGGCGGCTCCGAAGGTCAGGGGGATGTTGTCGATCAGCCGGGTCGTGCCGACCCGTGCGGCGACGGCCATGATCGCCTCGCCGGTGTGGCCGTCGGCGACCTCGGAGAAGTCGGTCGGGTCGACCAGGGCGAGATAGTCGAGGACGAGGGGCGACGAGGACTTGGCGGCCTCGTCGAGAACGGCTCGCGCCGCGGCCCGCACGGCGTCGGCTCCGCCGCCGGGCTGGGCGGCGGCGACCGCGTGGGCGTCTGCGGCCGCCCTGGCCTCGCCGAGCGCGGACAACGCAGCGGCCCTGGCGTCGGACGCGGGTGCCGACTCGGCCCGGGCCCGCAGGGCGACCTGCGCGGCGAGCCGGTCGCGGGCGGCGAAGAGGGCCCGGGACAGCGCCAGGGCGGTGTGGCGCTCCTCCGTCGAGAGGTAGCGGTTGCGGCTGGAGAGGGCGAGGCCGTCCGGCTCCCGCACGGTCGGCACCCCGACGATCTCCACCGGGAAGTTCAGGTCCCGGACCATACGGCGGATCAGGGCGAGCTGCTGTGCGTCCTTCTGCCCGTACAGCGCGGTGTCGGGGCGGGTGAGGTGCAGCAGTTTGGCGACGACGGTCAGCATCCCGTCGAAGTGGCCGGGCCGGGAGACGCCCTCGAGGAGCTCTCCCATGGGGCCGGCGGTGATCCGGACCTGGGGCTCACCGCCCGGGTACACCTCGTCGGCCGAGGGGGCGAAGACGGCGTCGGCGCCCGCCTCCGCCGCGGTCTTGAGGTCCGCTTCGAGGGTGCGCGGATAACGGTCGAGATCCTCGCCGGCGCCGAACTGCAGCGGGTTCACGAAGACCGTGACGACGACCTGTCCTGCCGGCCCGACCAGTGACCGGGCGGTACGGACCAGGGTGGCGTGGCCGTCGTGGAGGGCTCCCATGGTCATGACGACGGCGCGGCGGGCGGGCGCCGCCGGGGCGAGGGCGTGCAGCTCCGCCGCGGTGCGCAGGGGGGTGATCATCGGTCGCTCTCTCCGTCCGCGGCGTCCGGGCCACCCGGGCCGTCCGTGCGGCCCCGGCCGTCCGCGGCGTCGTGGCCGTCCGCGAGGACCACCAGCAGGTCCTCGGCGAGTTCGGGCTTGAGCAGGCCGTGCGCGAGGGCGCGGTCCGCGGTCGCCCGTGCCATGGCCAGATAGCCGGCGACCATGCCCGGGGCGTGCTCGCGCAGCTCGGACACATGGGCCGCCACGGTCCCGGCGTCACCGCGGGACACCGGCCCGGTCAGCGCGGCGTCGCCCGAGCGCAGGGCGTTGTCGAGCGCGGCGCCGAGCAGCGGGCCGAGCATCCGGTCCGGGGCCGAGACCCCGGCGGTGCGCAGCAGTTCCATGGACTGGGCGACCAGGGTGACCAGGTGGTTCGCGCCGAGGGCGAGGCCCGCGTGGTACAGCGGGCGGGCGGCCTCCTCGATCCACTCGGGCTCCCCGCCCATCTCGATGACGAGGGCCTCCGCGGCGAGCCTCAGCTCCTCGGGCGCGGTGACGCCGAAGGAGCAGCCGGCCAGCCGCTGGACGTCCACGGAGGTGCCCGTGAAGGTCATGGCGGGGTGCAGGGCGAGCGGGAGCGCCCCGGCCCGCCGGGCGGGGTCGAGGACCGCCGCGCCGTACCGCCCGGAGGTGTGCACCAGCAGCTGGCCGGGGCGCACGGCGCCGGTCTCCGCCAGCCCTTCGACCAGTCCGGGCAGCACGTCGTCGGGAACGGTCAGCAGCACCAGCTCGGCGCGCGCGAGCACCTCCGCCGGGGGGACGAGCGGCACGTCGGGCAGCATCGCGGCGGCCCGGCGCACGGACGCGTCGGAGACCCCGGAGACGGCCACGGGGCGGTGGCCGGCGAGCTGGAGGGATGCGGCCAGCGCCGGGCCGACGCGGCCCGCGCCGACGACACCCACGGCGAGGCGGGCCGGACGGTCCTTGGGGTCGACCGGCTCCTGTGCCGGTGGTGTTGCTGGCGATGGTGCGTTCACGCGCGGCCTTCCGTTCCAGTCCGCAGGGGGTACCGGACGATTCCTCGCCATGCTACGCCAGCGTTTCGACGGGGCTTCCGCTTGTCCACAGGCTGTGGAGGCGGTACCGGCACCAGACGGACGGGACCTGTGGACAACGGCACGGGACGGCCCGGTATGGGCGATCATCGCAGCATGACCCAGAACGCGGAGGGGACGCCGCCCATCGACTCCGGCGGACCGGGGGCCGGCACGGAGGGGGCGACCGGCGCGGACCCGGCGACTGCCCCGGAGCGACACGGAGGGGACGGCGGCGAGGAGGCCGAGCGCCGCCGCAGACTGACGGCCTGGCGGGCTTCCGAGCGACTGCTGTGGCACGGCCCCGCGGACGGCCGGCTCGGCGAGCGGCTGGCGGCCTTGGCGGCCGACGCGGGCGCCGTCCACGACCTCGACGAGCACGTGGACCTCTACGGCGACGGGGTCGTCGCCCGGCTGGAGGGGTGCGTGGCGGCGCTGCTCGGCCTCCCGGCAGCGGCGTTCTTCCCCACCGGCACGATGGCGCAGCAGGTGGCGCTGCGCTGCTGGGCGGGGCGCACGGGGAACCGGACGGTCGCGCTGCATCCGCTCGCCCATCCCGAGCTCCACGAACGGGGCGCGCTGGGTGCGGTCGGCGGACTGCGCACGGTCCACCCGACCCGGGAACCGCGGTTTCCCACGGCGGACGAGATACGCGGCCTGGACGAGCCGTTCGGCACGCTGATGCTGGAACTGCCGCTGCGGGATGCCGGCTTCGTGCTGCCCGAGTGGGACGAACTGGTGGAGGTCGTCGAGGCAGCGCGCGAAATGGATGCGGTGGTGCACTTCGACGGCGCGCGACTCTGGGAGTGCGCTCCCCGTTTCGGCCGGGAACTGGACGAGATCGCCGGACTCGCGGACAGCGTGTACGTGTCGTTCTACAAGTCCCTCGCGGGCCTGTCCGGCGCCGTGCTTGCCGGGCCCGAGTCCCTGGTGGAGGAGGCACGAGCCTGGCGCCACCGCTACGGCGGCCTGGTCTTCCAGCAGTACCCGGCGGCGCTGTCGGCGCTGCTGGGCCTGGAACGGGAGCTCCCGAGGCTGCCGTCGTACGTGGCTCATGCGAGGACCGTCGCGGCGGCGTTGACGGCCGGGCTGGCGGAGGAACCCGGTGTGCCCTGGTTCCGGGTGCATCCCGATCCGCCGCACACCCACCAGTTCCAGGTGTGGCTCCCCTTCGGTGCCGAGCTGCTCGACGAAGCGGGCGTACGGCAGGCGGAGGAGACCGGCGTGACCCTGTTTCGCAGCTGGTTCCCGGCCCGGTGCGGCCCTCCCGGTGTCTGCGCCACGGAGGTGACGGTCTCCTCTCCGGGACTTTCGTGGACCGCCGACGACGTCAGGGCGGCCCTCGCGGACTTCATGGCGCGGGTCCGGGCCGGGGGCGGGCGGGCGCGCGGCTGACGGGCGGGCGCCCGCCCTCCCGGCCACCGTCACCGTCACCGCGGCGGACGTCCCCGGCGCGCGAGGCGGAACAGCCTCGTCCGCGGACCGGCGAACGCGGGGCGGACTGGGCGCCGCTCCTGGTGGCCCGTCCCCGGCTGGCGCTCCGCCCTCGCGGCACCGCACCTCCCGTCCCGGCCTCCGTACCGCGGCGGCGGCCGCACAGCGACGCCAGTCAGCAGCGGAGCACGGCGAGGCCGTACGGGCCGGGGAGGGGCGGCGGCGCCTCGCCGTGCCTCGCTGCGCGGGAGCTTTCGAACATGTGCTGCCGGACGGTGTCCATGCCGTTCAGGCTGGGCCCCTCCGGCATCCCGCGGCGCATGGATTGACGAGGACCGTCAACCGGAGCGACGCGCACCGCCCACCCCGCGCACCAGGGGAGCCGTGACCGTCACCATCGACACCGCGGGCCTGCCGCCCGAGCGCATCGCCTTCGAGCCCTCGCCGCTCGCCGAGCTGGGCGCGGCCCCTGCACGTACTGGCCGAGCCGGGACACCACCCGGGGCTGCACGGCTGGGCGACGGCGACCGCCGCGGGCCTCGAGCAGGACCTCGCCGACCGGCCGCACGAGGCCGACTTCCTCCGGACGCCTCGTGGTGGGCCTGCTCGGCCGATCCGGCAGCGCCGCGGGTCGCCGTCCGGGCGTCGCGACGGGGCGAACGTCGCCTGCCGCGGCACGGGGGCCGCGGATCCACGCGAGCACGCCGGTCAGGACGCGGCGCCGCCGCCCGCGCGGACCAGACCGCTCTCGTACGCGAGCACCACGACCTGCACCCGGTCGCGCAGCCCGAGCTTGGTGAGGATGCGGCCCACATGGGTCTTCACCGTGGCCTCGGAGAGCACCAGCCGGGCGGCGATCTCGCCGTTCGACAGTCCCTGGGCGACGAGCAACATCACCTCGCGCTCGCGCTCGGTGAGCCGCTCCAGCTCCTTCTGCTCCGGCTCCTTCCCGTGGGAGGGCAGCATCGGCGAGAAGCGGTCGAGCAGCCGGCGCGTCGTGGACGGGGCGACCACCGCGTCACCGCTGTGCACGGAACGGATGGCACCGAGCAATTCGGCCGGCGGCACGTCCTTCAGCATGAAGCCGCTGGCGCCCGCCTTGAGTCCCGAGAACGCGTACTCGTCCAGGTCGAAGGTCGTCAGGATCAGCACCTTCGGCGGGTCGGACTGGGCGCAGATCCTGCTGGTCGCCTCCACCCCGTCCAGCCGGGGCATACGGACGTCCATCAGCACCACGTCGACCGCCGTGGAGCGGAGGATCTCGATGGCCTCGGCCCCGTCGCCGGCCTCCGCGACGACCTCCATGTCGGGCTGGGCGGCAAGCACCATCCGGAAGCCGGTGCGCAGCAGCACCTGGTCGTCGACGAGCATCACGCGGATGGGCATGGGCGGGGTCCTTGTCTCGTGGGGCTGGGCGGGACGGATGCGGAGGGGGATTCGGCGGGACGGGCGGGCCGACGGGCCGGTGAGGGCAGGCTAGTGGGCGGATTTGAGGGGCAGCAGCACGCTGATCCGGAATCCGCCGCCCGGCCGCGGACCGGCGTCGAGCGTCCCGCCGACCATGCCGACGCGCTCCCGCATGCCGATGAGGCCGTGGCCCTTGCCGTCCGCGCCGCCGTCCTCGTACAGCTCGTGTGCCGCGCCCCGGCCGTCGTCCTCGACGAGGAGCCCGAGGCCGTCGTCGAAGTAGACCAGCCGGACGCTCGCCCCGGCATCCGGGCCGCCGTGCTTGCGCGTGTTGGTGAGGGCCTCCTGGACGATCCGGTACGCGGTGAGCTCCACCCCGCTCGGCAGCGGTCGCGGAGTGCCCTCGATCCGGAAGTCGACTGTCAGGCCCGAGCCGCGGACCTGCTCCACCAGTTCCTTGATCTGCTCGACGTCCGGCTGCGGCACGTACTCCCCGCTCTCCGGCGCGTCACCGGTGCGCAGGACGCCCAGCAGCCGGCGCATCTCGGCGAGCGCCTGACGGCCCGTGGAGGCGATCGTCTCCAGGGCCTGCCGGGCCTGGTCGGGCGCGGCGTCCAGCACGTATGCGGCGCCGTCGGCCTGGACGACCATGACCGAGACGTTGTGTGCGACGACGTCGTGGAGCTCTCGCGCGATCCGGGCGCGCTCGGCGGCGACGGCCACCTTCGACTGGGCCTCGCGCTCCTTCTCCAGCCGGGAGGCACGCTCCTCGAGCTGGGCGAAGTAGGCGCGGCGGGTGCGCAGGGAGTCGCCGAGCACCCAGGCGAGGGCGAACGGAACGGTCATGACGACCGTGAAGAAGATCTTCGCGCCCGCGCTCATACTCGGCTCGGGCCAACGGATCTGGGCGAGCGTGGCGGCGCACAGGCCGCCGGCGAGCGCGAGGTGGGAGGCCCAGCGCGGTCCGTCGTGCGCGGCGACGGTGTAGATGAGCACGAGCATCGCGAAGTCCGCCGGGTTCGGACCGACGTCCAGCGCCAGCTGCGCGACGCCGATCCCCGCGACCAGCAGCAGCATCTTCTCCGGCATTCGGCGGCGCAGCGCGACGGAGAGGCAGAGGAGGAGTACGACGAGGGCGGGTGCGATGCGCGGCTCGACCCCGACGTGCTCCTGGAAGACCCACAGCATCGAGAACCCGAAGAGCATCACAGCCCAGAAGCTGTCGACGCCCGTCGGGTGCCTGCGGAGAAAATCATAGAGGCGCTGCACGTAACCCAGCGTAGGCACGTACGAAAGGTGCCCGGGTCAACCGGAGGGCCGATCCGGTCCGTGGACGCCTACTCCCCAAGGTGGAGACCGGGGCGCGCTCCCCGAGGTGGAGACTGGGGCGCGTGACGTACCAGGCGACGAACGAGGCGGCGGACGCCGACGGCGCGGAGTGGGTTCCCTGGCGGGAGGCCACGGAACGCGCGCTGTACGGTCCACGGGGCTTCTACCGGAGGCCGGAGGGACCCGCAGGGCACTTCCGCACCTCCGTGCACGCGTCCCCGCTGTACGCCGCCGCGGTGGCGCGGCTGCTGACGGAGACGGCGGAGGGCCTGCCGGCCCGGGTCTCGGAGGTCGCGCTCGTCGACGTCGGCGCGGGACGCGGGGAACTGCTGACCGGAGTGCTGGCGGCGCTGCCTGACGGCTTCCCGGTGCGCGCCTACGCCGTCGAGCGGGCCGCCCGGCCGGCGGGGCTCGACCCTCGGATCGAGTGGGGCGAGCGGCCGCCGTCCGGGGTCTCCGGACTGCTGTTCGCGAACGAGTGGCTGGACAACGTCCCGGTGGACGTCGCCGAGACCGACGACGCGGGTGTCCGCCGCTACGTGCTGGTCAGGGCCGACGGCGAGGAACGCCTCGGCGGTCCGGTCGCCGGGGCCGACGCGGCCTGGCTGGACCGCTGGTGGCCGACCGCCGGCCCGGGTGCGCGGGCCGAGATCGGGCGGCCCCGCGACGAAGCCTGGGCTGCGGCGGTCGCGGGCCTGGAGTCGGGACTCGCGGTCGCCGTGGACTACGCCCACCGCGCGGGCGACCGTCCGCCCTTCGGGACGCTGACCGGGTTCAGCGGCGGGCGCGAGGTGCGTCCCGTTCCCGACGGCGGCTGTGACATCACGGCGCACGTGGCCCTCGACGCCTGCGCCGGTCCCGGGGCGGAGCTGGTGAGCCAGCGCGACGCCCTGCGCCGTCTCGGCATCTCCGGTGCCCGGCCACCGCTCGCCCTGGCCTCGTCCGATCCCGCGGCCTACGTCCGCGCCCTGGCCTCCGCGGGAGAGGCCGCCGAACTCACCGCCCGGGGCGGCCTCGGCGACTTCACCTGGCTGTTCCAGCCGGTCCCGGCCGGCTGAGACACCGTCGGCACGGGTCCGCGCGCACGGCGACGGCTGCTCCGGCGATCGGGGCCGTGGCGCGAGTACGCGAGTACGCGAGTACGCGACGGCCCGTGCGCGGCCGCGGATCCGCCGCGAACGGCACCGGTACCGTGCCGACCTGCCCGGCTCACACCGAACCGCCTCCCGCTCCCGCCCCGGCTCCCGCCGCCGAGGGCATCACCGCACGCACAGGCGGACACCGGACAGACGGCAGGCGTAGTCGCGGCGGGCGCGCGCAGGCGTCGGGCAGCGGGCCGGCGCCGCCACGGGAGCCCGACGACGGACTCACACGCTCCCGACACGGATCCGTCGAGGTCCGGCCCCGGACGGGCGACCGTGGCCAGCTCCCTGCCCAGGACGGTTCGAACGCCCGCCCAGGACGGGTACGTGCGGCGCCTCGCGACGGACGCGTCGGAGGGCAGGCGAGTACCGCTCGGACCGGGGCCCTGCCGGCGGCCTGACCGGGCCCCCGCCGGTGGCCCGGTCACATGCCCGTCCGGTCCGCGGGCGGGCTCCGTATCAGTCGCCCACGCGAGGGATACTGTCGCCCATGACGGAGACGACGATCGGCATCGGCGGCGCGGCGGAGAGCACCGACATGGTGCTGAACATCGGGCCGCAGCATCCCTCGACGCACGGCGTGCTGCGCCTCCGTCTCGTCCTGGACGGCGAGCGCGTCGAGCGGGCGGAGCCGGTGATCGGCTACATGCACCGGGGCGCGGAGAAGCTCTTCGAGGCGCGTGACTACCGGCAGATCGTCATGCTGGCCAACCGCCACGACTGGCTGTCCGCGTTCTCGAACGAGCTGGGCGTCGTGATGGCCGTCGAGCGCATGCTCGGCATGGAGGTCCCGGAGCGCGCCGTATGGCTGCGCACGCTCCTCGCGGAGCTGAACCGGGTGCTCAACCACCTGATGTTCCTGGGGTCGTACCCTCTCGAACTCGGTGGAATCACCGCGATCTTCCACGCCTTCCGCGAGCGGGAGGACCTCCAGCACGTGATGGAGGAGATCTCCGGCGGCCGGATGCACTACATGTTCAACCGCGTCGGTGGCCTCAAGGAGGACCTGCCCGCGGGCTGGACCGGCCGGGCGAGGAGCGCGATCGCCGAGGTACGGTCGCGGATGGACGTCTACGACCGGCTCGTCCTCGGTAACGAGATCTTCCGGGGCCGCACCCGGGGGGTCGGTGTGATGACCGGTCGGACGGCGCACGCGTACGGCGTCTCCGGCCCCATCGCCCGTGCCTCCGGCGTCGATTTCGATCTTCGCCGCGACGAGCCGTACCTGGCCTACGGCGAACTCCAGGAGACGCTGAAGGTCGTCACCCGCACCGAGGGGGACTGCCTGGCCCGTTTCGAGTGCCTGCTGTGGCAGGCGCACAACTCGCTGGATTTGGCGGATGCCTGCCTGGACCGGCTCGCCGAGCTGCCGCCGGGGCCGGTCAACCAGCGGCTGCCGAAGGTGCTCAAGGCGCCCGAGGGCCACACGTACGCCTGGACGGAGAACCCGCTCGGCATCAACGGCTACTACCTGGTGTCCAAGGGGGAGAAGACCCCGTACCGCCTCAAGCTCCGCTCGGCGTCGTACAACAACATCCAGGCGCTCACCGAGCTGCTGCCCGGCACCCTGGTCGCGGACATGGTCGCGATCCTGGGATCGATGTTCTTCGTGGTCGGGGACATCGACAAGTAGGGCGGGGCCGGGCGAGCCGACGACGTCCGCGCGTACGGCGGTCCGGCGGCACGGCGCGAAGCACACCGCCGAGACCGGCGCACGGAGCGGTTCGGTCGGGATCCGCACGGCGGGGGCCGGCGCTTCCGGGACCAGACCGACGCGAACGGCCGCCGCGCGAGCGGGCGCGGCCGGACACACGGCGGCACCGGGAGGCACCCGGTTCCTGACGGCGAGCGGCCCGTCGGGCCCCAGACACCACGAACGCCGGGCGGCACGGCCGCCCGGCGTTTCCGATCCCAGGGCAGCGCGGCGGCGCGACCGCGCCGGATCAGGAGATCGCGCTGCGCAGCTGCGCGACGTCGAGCTGCTCCGTCTCGTCGTGCGCGGTCAGATCGATGACCTCACCCACGGCGCGTCCGTCGGTGCGCCTGCTCTGGGCCAGGGCCTCCTCGCCCACCACGTCGGCGAGGTCCTCGTCCTGGACGGACGCGAGCTGAGCGGGTTCCAGGGCCGCGACCGGCTTCCTCTTCCGGCTGACGTCCCCGGCGGTCACGTCCGGCCCGGTGGAGCCGGCGGCTTCCGCGGTCTGTGCGCCGGCGTCCGGTGCCTTCGCCCCCTGGGTGCCGAAGAAGTCGAATCCGCCCTGCGGACGGGCGGCCCGGCGCTGCCCGGAGTAGGGGACTATCGCCGCGGCGACCGGCACACGAGTGGCGGGGACGGCGGACGACGGGCGGGCGTGCTGTGCTCCCCCGGCGGCCGCCGCGTGCTTCCCCTGCGGCTCGTCCGCCTCTCGGGCACGCTCGGCGATGTCGCGCTTGCGGGCCTCCTCGACGGTGTGCTTGGCCTGTTGCTCGGCGGCCCGGCGGGGCAGGTCCTCCAGCGCCTTGGCCGCACGCAGATACGCGGACGGCGTCGGCGTGGAGCCCGCCGCGGGAAGCTCCTTGGGCGAGCCCGCCTCGATCGCGAGCTGCCTGCGGCCCTCGAGCGCGCTGGCGCGCTCGGTCTCCGCGTTCGCGTACCGGCGGAGCAGGGCGGCGTGCTCGTTGCGCAGCCCGGCCAGCTCGACCCGCTTGGCGCGGAGCTTGGCGTCCAGCCTGGTCCGCAGTTCGCGGGACTCGTCGAGATCGGCTTCCAGCTCGGCGATGCGCTCCTCCGTCTTCCACGCGTCGCTGGCGCGGAGACGGGTGAGCTCGGCGACGCGGCGGCCCGCGTACCGGTCCCAACTGCGCATGAGGACCGCGCCGGTGACCGCCGCGGCAGCGGCCGCCGCGACCAGGGTGCGGAGCAGGACCGGATCGGAGAGCAGCCAGGCGCCCAAAGCACAAAGGACCGAAGCTCCGGCGACCGCCGAAGGCGGAAGGAGCCTGTGCAGAGGTGGGGAATGGCGGTGGCGTCCACGTGGCATGGCCTGAAATTTACCGTGCGTAGGTGACGATTGGGGGGTCAGCCCGGCAATCTCTTCGCATCAGGAACACATCGCTTTCGACCTGCCGTGCCGTCCCTCTTCGTCAGTGCCCCGTTCCGGCTCGCTCCGTGCCTTCGGGCGCCCGCCCTCAGAGCAGGCCCTTGGACGTCAGATACTCCTTCGCCACGTCCTGCGGCTTGGCCCGCTCGGCGTCCACCTTCCGGTTGAGCTCGACCAGGTCCTCGGTCGTCAGCGCGCGGGTGAGCTTGCCGAGCGCGTCGGCTATCTCCTGTGATCCGGCGTCCTTCGCGTTGACGACGGGCAGCACGTTGTCGGCGTTCTGGAGCTTCTTGTCGTCCTCCAGCAGCACCAGCCCGAAGCCCTCCAGCGTGGCGTCGGTCGTGGTGGTGAGGACCAGCTGGTCCTCACCGTCCTTGACCGCCTGTTTGGCCTGCGGGGTGCCGACGCCCTTCGGGTCCACGCCCGCCACGTCGATGCCGTACGTCTTCTTCAGACCCGGCGCGCAGAACGGGCGCACCTCGCACTCGTCACCGGCCGCGATCTTGACCTTGATCTTCGACCTGCCGAGATCGGAAAGAGACTTGAGCTTGTTCTTCTCGGCGAATTCCTTGCTCACCGCGAACGCGTTCTGGTCGACCGCGTCCCCGGCGGGCAGCACCTTCAGCCCGCGAGGGGTCGCGAGCTTCTCCAACGCGGCCACGGTGGCGGCGACGTCGCTCGACGCGACGGGCTTCTCCTCGGGGGCCTTCGGGCCGTTCGCCTTGGCGTTGAGGAATTCGGCGATCGTGGCCGCGTATTCCGGTACGACGTCGATTTCGCCCTTCTCCAGGGACGGTTCGTACAGCTCGCGGTTCTTCACCGCGGTGACGGAGACGTCGTATCCGGCGTCGCGCAGTACCTGCGCGTAGAGCTCGGCGAGCACCTTGGACTCGGTGAAGGCCGCCGCCCCCACCACGAGAGCGCCCTTGCCGCCGACGGCGCCGTCCGAGGCTCCGGCGCCGCCCTTCTCCTGCTCCAGGCTGTCACCGCCGCAGGCGGCGAGCGAGCCCAGCAGGGTCACGGTGCCCAGTACCGCTCCCGCGATGCGCGAGGTCTTGCTCATGAGGTTCACCATCCAGGGGAATGAGTCGTCACACGGTCTTGCGGAGCGGACTGAACAGCCGGTCCACCGCCACTAGCAGGGCCTCCACGAGGAGGGCCAGCACGGCCACGAGCAGGGCGCCCGCGACCACTTGCGGAGTGTCGTACGTGTTGAAACCGGCCGTGATGATGCGGCCGAGGCCGCCCTGCCCGACCATGGCCGCGATCGTCGCGGTGGCGACGACCTGGACCGCTGCGGACCGCAGCCCGGTCATGACCATCGGGTACGCGAGGGGCAGCTCGACCCGGACGAAGAGCTGCCTGCCCGACATGCCCATGCCTCGCGCGGCCTCGACGACCGCCCGGTCCACCTCCCGCATGCCCACATAGACGTTGGTGAGCAGGGGCGGAACGGCGAACAGCACCAGGGCGATGATCGTCGGGACGTATCCGGCACTGCGCAGCGGTGTGACCATGAACAGCGCGAGCACCGCGAAGACGGGCACGGCCCGGCCGGCGTTCGCCAGGTTCACGGCCAGCGCGCCGCCGCGTCCGACATGTCCCAGATACAGCGCGACGGGCAGGGCGACGGCACAGGCCAGTGCCATGGCTACGCCGCTGACGTACAGATGCTCGCCCAACCGGTGCCAGGCTCCGCCCTCCCCTGCCCAGTTGGCACCGGTACCGAGCCATGCCCAGGTCCTGGCCAGAACGTCCATCAGTGGGCCCCCCGGGTCCCGGCGGCGCGTATTCGGGTCCAGGGCGTGAGCA
Organism: Streptomyces sp. HNM0645; assembly: GCF_030056615.1. NCBI lineage: Bacteria > Bacillati > Actinomycetota > Actinomycetes > Kitasatosporales > Streptomycetaceae > Streptomyces > Streptomyces sp. HNM0645. The sequence continues at coordinate 58,319 of NZ_JASHLT010000021.1, forward strand.
GCCTCTGCACACCGAGCAGCACCAGGTCCGCGGTGACCGCGAGGAGCACGCAGAGCACGGAGGCGGTCAGCACCTGCGCCTTGAAGAAGCTGGGCAGCGCGTCCTCGATGAGATTGCCGAGGCCGCCGCGGCCGACGATCGAGCCGACGGTGGTGAGAGCGACCGTCGAGACCGTCGCGATCCGCAGGCCCGCCATCAGCGCGGGCAGGGCGAGCGGGAGCTCGACCTCCCAGAGCAGCCGGGCCGGGCCGTAGCCCATGCCTCGGGCGGCCTCTCGGGCCTCCGCGGGAACCGCCTCCAGCCCCGCGACCGTGTTCCGCACCAGGATCGTCAGCGAGTACAGCACCAGGCCCGTGACCACCAGGGCGGCCGAGAGGCCGAAGAAGGGCAGCAGCAGCGAGAACATGGCCAGCGACGGGATCGTGTAGAGCACGGTCGTCAGCCCGAGGACAGGGCCGGCGAACCGGGGCCGGCTGCGCGCGAGAAGCGCCAGCGGAAAGGAGACGACGAGTCCGATCGCGACCGAGGCGCCCGTGATCCCTACGTGCTGCACCGTGGCGTCGATCAACTCCTGGCTGCGGGAGCGCAGGTACTCACCGCAGATCCAGTCGTTCGTGACCAGGCAGTCCCGGCCCGCCATGGCCCCACCCCCCGTCCTCGCGCCCGGCCCGTTCGACCGGTTGCCGAACGGAAACCGACCCTAACCCCCGCCACCGACAATCGCCGAGGAGCTTCGCGTTCCGGCGACACCGCCTTCACACAAGGCCCGCCGTCACCCGTCACAATGGGGAACCATGATCCGATTCGAGCACGTGACCAAGCGCTACCCGGACGGCACAACCGCGGTGGACGACCTCTCCTTCGAGGTCGCCGCGGGTGAGCTGGTCACGCTCGTGGGACCGTCCGGCTGCGGCAAGACGACCACCATGAAGATGGTCAACCGCCTCATCGAGCCGACCGAGGGTCGCATACTCCTGGACGGAGAGGACATATCCGCAGTCGATCCCGTCCAACTGCGGCGCCGGATCGGCTATGTCATTCAGCAGGTGGGCCTCTTCCCGCACAGGACGGTCCTGGAGAACACCGCGACCGTGCCCCACCTCCTCGGCTGGAAACGCACGAGGGGCCGTGAGCGCGCCGCCGAACTCCTCGATCTCGTCGGCCTCGACCCCCGCGTGTACGGCGACCGCTACCCCGAACAGCTCTCGGGCGGCCAGCGCCAGCGCGTGGGCGTGGCCCGGGCCCTGGCGGCCGATCCGCCGGTGCTGCTGATGGACGAGCCGTTCGGCGCCGTCGACCCGGTCGTGCGGGAGCGTCTGCAGAGCGAGTTCCTCAAGCTGCAGGCCGCGGTCCGCAAGACGGTGCTCTTCGTCACCCACGACATCGAGGAGGCCGTCCGGCTCGGCGACCGCATCGCCGTCTACGGCCAGGGCCGGATCGAGCAGTTCGACGCCCCGGCCGCCGTACTGGGGGCACCGGCGACCCCGTACGTGGCGGATTTCGTCGGTGCCGACCGGGGACTCAAGCGGCTGTCCGTCACCCCCGTCGAGGAGGGCGATCTCGAGCAGCCGCCCGTGGTCCGTCTCGACGAGCCGATGCCCCGCACACTGGACGCGCCCTGGGCCGTCGTCCTGGACCGCGGCGGCGATCTGCACGGCTGGATCTCCGCCGAACACGCCGGCGGTGCGGGCACGGTGCGCGAGCACGCGCGCCGCATGGACGCCTGGCTGCCCGTCGGCGCCTCGCTGAAGCAGGCGTTCTCCACGATGCTGCAGCACGACGCGGGGTGGATCGCGGTCGTCGACAAGGAGGAGAAGGGACGTTTCCTCGGGGTGTTGACCCCGGGGCGCCTGCACGAGGCCCTGCGCCGCTCCATCGACGCGGACGCCCAGGACGTACCGCGCACCGCGGTGGACATCGACAAGGTGCCGTCCGGCTGAACCCGCCGGGGAACCGGGCCTCACGCCGCGCTGAGCCGGCCGCTCATCCACACCAGCGCCGGCGGGATCTCACGGCGCCAGGTGTTGAAGTTGTGACCGCCGCTGTCCAGCGTGATCGACGAGACGCGGGCGGGCGCCTTCACCTTCCCGATGAAGTCCCGCGTCCCCTGGAGGTTTCCCTCGCCCTGCTCGGACGTGGTCACCAGGAACGAGGAGGCGCCCTGCGGCCGGTGGTCCAGGCTCCACAACAGGTTCGCGCGCTTGCGCTCGTGCCGGTTCCCGTGGAAGAGGTCGCCGGTCGTCGGGTCCTCCGCGGCCTTGTAGTACGCGGAGAGTCCCGCTCCGGCCGTGAACCGCTCGGGATGGTGGAGCGCTATCTTCAGCGCACAGTACCCGCCCGTGGAATTGCCCATGATGCCCCAGTTGCGGGGGTTGCTGCCGACCCGGTAGGTCTCCGCCACGGCGGCCGGCAGGTCCTTCGCGAAGAACGTCTCCGTCTGCGGCCCGTTCGGGACGTCGACGCACTCGGTGTCCCTCGGCGGCGCCACCGTCGGCCGGAGCATCACCAGGATCATCGGCTGCATGCGCCCCTCGCGGGCCTGCATGAACGCCGTTCGCGGGTACTTGAGGCCCTTGAGCAGGTTCTCCGCGGTGCCCGGGTAGCCGGTCAGCACGACGCTCACGGGAAAGGTCCTCTTCGCGTGGGCGGGCTGGAAGTACTCGGGCGGCAGGTACACGTACGCCGGGCTGTCGATCCCCGACCGCTCGCCCACGATCACGACCTTCTGGATCTGACCGCCCGTCTCCGGCCGCGAGCTCCCCGGGACGTCCAGCTTCTGCTTGCCGACCACCTTGACCGTCCTGCTGCTCGCCGAGTGGTCCACGACCACGCCCATCTCCTGTTCCTGGCCGAGGAGATCGGCCCAGGAGCCGTAGAAGAGGAAGGACTTGTTCGCGGCCAGGCCCACCGCGGCGAAGAGCGCGAGCTGCGTCGCCAGCAGCAGCCCCACCCGGCCGAGGACCGCGCGCCAGCCCCGGCGGGAGAGCCGTGGCCACAGCCAGATCGTCGCGGCGAAGAGAGCCACGGCGGCCAGAACGGCCAGCGCCAGAACCTTGTTACTGGTGAGACCCATGAGGCGATCGAGCTTCTTCCGTGAGAATTTCCTGAGATTCGAATGAACCCGCCGGCCGGAAGCGCCGTCCTAGAGAGCGCAAATCGTCCGGGCCGAACGTTCTGCGGCCGCGGACTCCACGATCTCTCTCGAGAGCCTCAGGAAGCGATGTCTGTCACCATAGATGGGGATAAGTCGGGCTTGGTTCCGGAACGCGTACGCCGGATCCTCCGCGGCCCGCGCGCCGAATCCGTTCCTGCGCTGGTCGGCACGGCCTGCACCTTCATCGGCCTGATCGACATCGCCGCGGGGGTGTTCCCGCGCTTCCGGCACAGCCGGATGCACGCCCTCGCCGAGGTTCTCCCCGGCGCCCTCGGCCCGTTCGCCGCCGCGCTGTCACTCAGCGCCGGCGTGCTGCTGCTGCTCCTCGCCCACGGACTCAAGCGGCACAAGCGGCGCGCCTGGCGAGCCGCGGTGATCCTGCTGCCCGCCGGCGCCGTCGCGCAGTTCGTCTATCGCCACTCGGTGATCGGCGCCCTGCTGTCACTGGCGCTGCTGGCCCTGCTGCTGCGCCACCGGGGCCAGTTCGCCGCCCTGCCCGACCCGCGAAGCCGGTGGAAGGCGCTCGCCAACTTCGTCCTGATGGGCGCCGGTTCGATCGGCCTCGGTCTGGTCGTCGTCAGCGCCCATCCGGGCAGGGTCATCGGCAGCCCCAGCCTCACCGACCGTCTCGAACACGTCCTGCTCGGGCTGTTCGGCTTCGAGGGGCCGGTCCGGTACGAGAGCGGGATCGACTGGACCGTCGGCTACTCGCTCGGCGCGCTCGGCCTGATCACCGCCGTGACCACGATCTACCTGGCCTTCCGCCCCGAGCACCCGGCCGCCACCCTCACGACGGACGACGAGACCAGGCTCCGTGAACTGCTCGGGAAACACGGCGGCCGCGACTCCCTCGGCCACTTCGCGCTCCGCCGCGACAAGGGCGTCGTCTTCTCCCCCAGCGGCAAGGCGGCCGTCACGTACCGCGTCGTCTCCGGTGTCATGCTCGCCAGCGGCGACCCGATCGGCGACGTCGAGGCATGGCCGGGCGCCATCGAGCGTTTCATGGACGAGGCCAAGGCCCACTCCTGGACCCCGGCCGTCATGGGGTGCTCCGAGACCGGCGGCCAGGTGTGGACCCGCGAGACCGGCCTCGACGCCCTGGAGCTGGGCGACGAGGCGGTGGTGGACGTCCCGGATTTCTCACTCACCGGGCGCGCCATGCGGAACGTGCGCCAGATGGTGAAGCGCATCGAGCGCAACGGTTACGAGACCCGCGTCCGCCGCGTGCGTGACCTCTCCGACGGCGAGCTGGAGCGGATACGCCGCGCCGCGGACGACTGGCGCGGCACCGACACCGAGCGCGGCTTCTCCATGGCCCTCGGCCGGATCGGCGACCCCTCGGACGGCGACAGCGTGATCGCCACCGCGCACAAGGCCGACGGCGGCGAGCCGGGGCCGTACGGCGACCTGAAGGCCGTACTCCACTTCGTTCCGTGGGGTACGGACGGCATGTCCCTGGACCTGATGCGCCGCGACCGGTCGGCCGATCCCGGCATGAACGAGCTGCTGATCGTCGCCGCCCTGCAGGCCTCTCCGAGGCTCGGCATCGCCCGGGTCTCGCTGAACTTCGCGATGTTCCGCTCGGCGCTCGCCCGTGGTGAGCAGCTGGGCGCGGGACCGGTCCTGCGCGTCTGGCGGGGGCTGCTGGTCTTCCTCTCCCGCTGGTTCCAGATCGAGTCGCTGTACAAGTTCAACGCCAAGTTCCGGCCGCGCTGGGAGCCCCGCTTCGTGGTCTTCCGCAAGACCCGCGACCTGCCCCGGATCGGATTCGCCGCCATGCAGGCGGAGGGCTTCGTGACCCTGGCCGTGCCTCGCCCGTTCCGCCGCCGGACGGCTCGCTCGCCCCGTCCCTGCGCCCACATCCGCCCCGCCGCCACCGGCGAGCACGAGATGCGCGCGGCGTAGCGGGACCGTGCCGGAGGTGCGGCGGCATGGTCGGGCGTTTCCGGGTCCGGTGCCGCATCAGGCGACGTTCGCCCCGTCGCGACGCCCGGCACGGCGGCCCACGGCGTTTGCCGGATCGGCCGAGCGGGCCCACCACGAGGTCGATCCGGCGCCCTGCGGCCCTTCCCCCTCGGCCCGGAGGACCGGGGAGACCCGTGCACCGGACGCCGCTCCTCGACGGGCAGACCCCGCCCGACGCGGCACTAGGCTGGTCGTATGAGTACGTTGCGCGGACGGGGCACGGCCACGGGCCTGCCGGAGTGGGACCGCTGTGCGGTCATGGGAGTCGTCAACGTGACGCCCGACTCCTTCTCCGACGGGGGCCGCTGGTTCGACACCACGGCCGCCGTCAAGCACGGCCTCGACCTCGTCGCCGAGGGCGCCGACCTGGTGGACGTCGGTGGTGAGTCCACCCGCCCCGGCGCCTCCCGCGTCGACGAGGAGGAGGAGCTGCGGCGGGTGCTCCCCGTCGTCCGTGGCCTGGCCGGCGAGGGGGTCACCGTCTCCGTCGACACCATGCGCGCCTCGGTGGCCGCCCAGGCGGTCGCGGCGGGCGCCGTCCTCGTGAACGACGTCTCCGGCGGTCTCGCCGATCCGCAGATGATTCCGGCCGTCGCCGCAGCGGAGGTGCCCTTCGTGGTCATGCACTGGCGCGGCTTCAGCGAGGACATGAACAGCCGGGCCGTGTACGGGGACGTCGTCGCCGAGGTCACCGCGGAACTGCGCGAGCGGATCGATGCCGTGGTCTCGCGCGGGGTCGCCGCCGAACGGATCATCGTCGACCCGGGCCTCGGCTTCGCCAAGCAGGCCGCGCACGACCTCGCGCTCGTCGCACACCTCCCCGAGCTGCACGCACTGGGCCGGCCGCTGCTCGTCGCCGCCTCCCGCAAGCGGTTCCTCGGTCACGTCCTGGCCGACGGCGCCGCGACCCCGCCGCCCGCGCGCGAGCGGGACGCCGCCACCGCCGCGGTCTCCGCGATCGCCGCCCACGAGGGCGCCTGGGCCGTCCGGGTCCACGAGGTGGGGGCCACGGCGGACGCCGTGCGGGTCGCGCGGGCGGTCGAGGGAGCCCGGTGAGCCCGCGCACCGACGTCGAGAATGTGGAAGCGGCGAACACCGCCTTCTACGAGGCCATGGAACGGGGCGACTTCGAGGAGATCTCCGGCCTCTGGCTGGACGGCGGGGAGGCCGACGCCATCTCCTGCGTGCACCCGGGCTGGCCGATCCTCTCGGGCCGGGGCGAGGTACTGCGCTCGTACGCCCTGATCATGGCGAACACCGAGTACATCCAGTTCTTCCTCACCGACGTGCGGGTGAGCGTGTCCGGCGACACCGCCGTCGTCACGTGCACCGAGAACATCCTCAGCGGCGGCCCGGCGGAGGAGGCCGGCGAGCTCGGCCCCCTCGTCGGGCAGCTGGTCGTGGCCACCAATGTGTTCCGCCGCACACCCGACGGGTGGAGAATCTGGTCACATCACGGTTCGCCCGTTCTGGCGGAATCGGACGACGAGGAGGACGGCGAATCCACGCCGTGAGTGGGTAACCCGCTCGTGGGAGGTTCGTTTTCGCGGCTGCGGGGTAGGCGCCGCCAGCCGGTGACGGTTCCGTCCGCGGCCCCCGCGGGCAGGTCGTGTCCGAGCCCGCAGGTAGATTCGAATCCGTGCACTGCTGCCGTCCGCACGCGGCCGCGTGCGCGCCGGACTACGACAGCAGGAGTGATTCGCGTGGATCGTGTCGCGCTGCGCGGCCTGAGGGCCCGCGGGCACCACGGCGTCTTCCCCCGGGAGCGCGAGGAGGGTCAGACCTTCATCGTGGACCTGGTGCTCGGTCTCGACACCCGTCCCGCGGCGGCCGACGACGACCTGGCGAAGACCGTCCACTACGGAGTGGTGGCGGAGGAGGTCGTCGACGTCGTCCAGGGGGAGCCCGTGGACCTGATCGAGACGCTGGCGGAGCGCATCGCCCAGCGGTGCCTCAAGCACGCGGGCGTCCAGGAGGTCGAGGTGGTCGTGCACAAGCCGGACGCCCCGATCACCGTCCCGTTCGACGATGTCACCATCACGATCACCCGGAGCCGTGCATGAGCGACCCCACCGTGCAGCCCGTGCCCACCGCCGTCGTCGAGCAGGTCGACGCGGCCGACATCACCCTGTCCAACCCGAAACGGGCGGTGATCGCGCTCGGCTCCAACGTCGGCAACCGGCTGGAGACGATCCAGGGTGCCGTCGATCTGCTGGAGGACACCCCCGGTATCCGGGTCAAGGCGGTCTCCCCCGTGTACGAGACGGAGCCGTGGGGCGTCGAGCCGGGCACCCAGCCGTCGTACTTCAACGCGGTGGTGCTCGTGAAGACGACGCTGCCGCCCGGTTCCCTGCTGGAGCGCGGCCAGGCTATCGAGGAGGCGTTCGACCGGGTACGCGAGGAGCGCTGGGGCCCGCGCACGATCGACGTCGACATCGTGGCGTACGCGGACGTGGTCTCGGACGATCCGTTCCTCACCCTTCCGCACCCGCGTGCGCACGAGAGGGCCTTCGTCCTCGCCCCGTGGCACGACGTGGACCCCGAGGCCCAGCTGCCGGGCCTGGGCGGGATCGCGGAACTGCTGGCCGGTGTGGGCCGGACGGGTGTCGTTCCTCGTGTGGACCTGGAACTCCGTCTGCCCGAGTAGTCGTTACCCTCTTCTAGGGTCTCCGGCACCAAGACGAAGGACACAGGGGCGCGCGGTGAAGCAACTACGGCTTGGGGTACTGGCCGGGCTGTTCGTGGCGGCCGGAGTGCTGTCGTGGGGCGGCGCCCGGCTGTGGGACTCGGTGGGCACGCTGCCGAGCGTGCCACTGGCCGCGCCGATCGTCCTGGCGGCGATCGCCGCGATCCTCCTGGCGACCGCGCTGTCGCTGCGCGCCCGGCTACGGGCCCAGCGGGAACGCCGGCCCGGAGCGAAGGGCGTCGAGCCTCTGATGGCCGCCCGCGCGGTCGTCTTCGGTCAGGCGAGCGCCCTGGTGGCGGCCCTCGTCAGCGGTGTGTACGGCGGCGTGGGCGTCTTCCTGCTCGGCTCTCTCGACGTTCCGGCCCGGCGCGACCAGGCGATCTACGCGGGCTTCGCGGTCCTGGCGGGCATCCTGGTGATCGCCGCGGGGCTCTTCCTGGAGCGGGTCTGCAAACTCCCGGAGGACGAGGACGACGGCACGGGCCAGGTCCCGGCTCGCTGACTCCGGCCTGCTGACGACGGAGCACCCCCGGCGGGGCCGGGGGTGCTCCGGTCGTTCGGTGCGCACGGTGCGTGCACGCCGGCCGGGGCGGAGGGCGAGCCGCCCGCGGCCCTGCGGCGGGCGAACGGCTCAGCGTGCCATGATCAGGCTCATCGCCTCGTTGCGGGTGGCGACGTCGCGAAGCTGGCCGCGAACCGCCGAGGTGATCGTCTTGGCCCCCGGCTTGCGGATGCCGCGCATCGACATGCACATGTGCTCGCACTCGATGACCACGATCACCCCGCGCGGCTCCAGGATCTCCATCAGGGAGTCGGCGATCTGCGTGGTCAACCGCTCCTGCACCTGGGGGCGCCGGGCGAAGACGTCGACGAGGCGGGCGAGCTTGGAGAGTCCGGTGATCTTGCCCGTGGTCGACGGGATGTAGCCGACATGGGCCACACCCCGGAACGGCACCAGGTGATGCTCACAGCAGCTCACCAGTTCGATGTCCTTGACCAGGACCATTTCGTCGTGACCGAGGTCGAACGTCGTGGTGAGCACGTCCTCCGGCTGCTGCCAGAGTCCCGCGAATATCTCCTTGTACGCCCGTGCCACCCGCGCCGGGGTCTCCTTGAGTCCCTCGCGGTCCGGGTCCTCTCCGACTGCGATGAGGAGCTCGCGTACGGCGTTCTCGGCGCGCTTCTCGTCGAACTCGCCGATCTTGCCCTCGCCGTCCAGCGTCACCGGGTCGGTCATCTGTGCCTCGTTCCTGTGCTCTGCCGTGGCGCGAAAACGCCGCACTTCCCAGGCTAGAACCTGGGAAGTGCGGCGTTCATTCCGGTCCGGCGGTCATCGCCGATGCATCATGCCTGGTCAGGCGTCCGGACGCTCGTCCTGGACCGCCTCCTTGGGGGCCTTGGTGACATCGGTCACCGTCGGGGCCGAGGCCCCGTTGGCGCCGTTGGTGAGCGCGAGCTCCTTCGGCGACAGCACCGGCGGACGGGTGGACGGCGTACGACGGGAGGAACCGGTCCACGCCGGACGGGCCGGGCGCTTCACGATCGGGGCGAAGATCTCGGCGATCTCCTCCTTGCCGAGGGTCTCCTTCTCCAGCAGCGCGAGGACGAGGTTGTCGAGGACGTCGCGGTTCTCGACCAGGATCTCCCAGGCCTCGTTGTGCGCGGACTCGATGAGCTTCTTGACCTCTTCGTCGACCAGCGCGGCGACCTCTTCCGAGTAGTCGCGCTGGTGCGCCATCTCACGGCCCAGGAACGGCTCCGTGTTGTCGCCGCCGAACTTGATCGCGCCGAGTCGCTCGGTCATGCCGTACTGGGTGACCATGGCGCGGGCCGTGGCCGTGGCCTTCTCGATGTCGTTCGCCGCGCCCGTGGTCGGGTCGTGGAAGACGAGCTCCTCGGCCGCGCGGCCGCCCAGCATGTAGGCCAGCTGGTCGAGCATCTCGTTGCGCGTGGTCGAGTACTTGTCCTCGTCCGGGAGCACCATCGTGTAGCCGAGGGCCCGGCCGCGGGACAGGATCGTGATCTTGTGGACCGGGTCCGAGTTCGGGGAGGCCGCCGCGACCAGGGCGTGTCCGCCCTCGTGGTACGCGGTGATCTTCTTCTCCTTGTCGGACATGATCCGGGTCCGCTTCTGCGGGCCCGCGACGACGCGGTCGATGGCCTCGTCCAGGAAGTGGTTGTCGATCAGCTTCTTGTCGCTGCGGGCCGTCAGCAGGGCGGCCTCGTTCAGCACGTTCGACAGATCGGCACCGGTGAAGCCGGGGGTGCGGCGGGCGACGGCCGAGAGGTCGACGTCCGGGGCGACCGGCTTGCCCTTCTGGTGGACCTTGAGGATCTCCAGACGGCCCTGCATGTCCGGGCGGTCGACGGCGATCTGCCGGTCGAAGCGACCCGGGCGGAGCAGCGCCGGGTCGAGGATGTCCGGCCGGTTCGTGGCGGCGATCAGGATGACGCCGCCCTTCACGTCGAAGCCGTCCATCTCGACGAGGAGCTGGTTGAGGGTCTGCTCGCGCTCGTCGTGACCGCCGCCGAGGCCGGCGCCGCGGTGGCGGCCGACCGCGTCGATCTCGTCGACGAAGACGATGGCCGGGGCGTTCGCCTTGGCCTGCTCGAAGAGGTCGCGGACCCGGGAGGCACCGACGCCGACGAACATCTCGACGAAGTCGGAGCCGGAGATCGAGTAGAACGGCACGCCCGCCTCGCCCGCGACGGCGCGCGCGAGCAGCGTCTTGCCCGTACCGGGCGGGCCGTACAGCAGCACGCCCTTCGGGATCTTGGCACCGACGGCCTGGAACTTCGCCGGCTCCTGCAGGAACTCCTTGATCTCGTGGAGCTCCTCGACGGCCTCGTCCGATCCGGCCACGTCGGAGAAGGTGGTCTTCGGCGTGTCCTTGGTGATGAGCTTGGCCTTGGACTTCCCGAAGTTCATGACCCGGGAGCCGCCGCCCTGCATCTGGTTCATCAGGAACAGGAAGACGACCACGATGAGCACGAAGGGCAGCAGCGAGAGGAGCACCGAGAGGAACGGGCTCTGCCGCTCGGGCGAGACCGTGTAGCCCTTCTCGATCTCACCCGCGTCGTACTTCTGTTGCAGGGTCGTGGCCAGCTCGACGCCCTGGTCGCCGATGTAGCTCGCCTGGACCTTGTCGCTGCCGTCGACCTTCTGGCCGTCCTTCAGCTCGATCTTGATGATCTGCTCGTCGCCGGTGGTCAGCTTGGCCTGCTCGACCTGGTTCTTGGTGATCGCCTGGACAACCTTCGCGGTGTCCACCGTCTTGTAGCCGCCCGACGAGCCGACGACCTGCATCAGCACGACCACGGCGAGGACGGCCAGCACGATCCACATGACCGGCCCACGGAAGTATCGCTTCACGTCCATCCATACGGAGCGGTGCCGCCCCGTCCCTCCTGCCCGTAGGTAACTGCTGCTCTGAGACTGCTGCTGTGAGACTGAGTAAAAGACTGTTCTTCGGACGGTACCCCAGCATTGTCACCCGGGACCGCCTTCCCATGCTCCAACGGTGGGAAGGCGGCCGGGGTTCCCGGGGCGCGTCCGCGCCTCAGCCCCCGTACACGTGGGGCGCGAGGGTACCCACGAACGGGAGGTTGCGGTACTTCTCGGCGTAGTCGAGGCCGTACCCGACGACGAACTCGTTCGGGATGTCGAACCCGATCCACTTCACGTCGATCGCGACCTTGGCGGCGTCCGGCTTGCGGAGCAGCGTGCAGACCTCGAGCGAGGCCGGCTCGCGGGAGCCGAGGTTCGACAGCAGCCAGGACAGGGTCAGCCCGGAGTCGATGATGTCCTCGACGATCAGGACGTGCCTGCCCTTGATGTCGGTGTCCAGGTCCTTGAGGATGCGGACCACTCCGGAGGACTGGGTGCCCGCGCCGTACGAGGACACCGCCATCCAGTCCATGGTGACGGGGGTGGACAGCGCACGCGCCAGGTCCGCCATCACCATCACGGCGCCCTTGAGGACTCCGACGATGAGCAGGTCCTTGCCCGCGTACTCCGCATCGATCTTCGCGGCCAGCTCGGCCAGCTTCGCGTCGATCTCTTCCTTGGTGATGAGTACCGATTTGAGATCGGCGCCCATGTCCTTCTCGTTCACCCGCGTCGCTTTCTGTCTCGGCGTCCCGGCGCCCGGCCCGCTGCCGGCTCAGCTCTGCCGAATGACCAGTCTGCCACCCTGGCGGCGCGCTTCGACCCGGCCGGGCAGGTTCAGGGGCTTCTGGCCCCGCCATCCCACGATGAGCCGCTCGACCTCCTCGATGTGCCGGGCGAAGAGCGAACCCGCAGGTGAACCGGCTGCCACCAGGGCACGCCGGAGCACCCGGCGGCGGACGGCCGGGGGCAGCGCGTAGAGCTTCGCGCATTCGAGCATTCCGGCGTCGTCGCGGACGGTCTCGTCGGCCTGGGCCGCCCAGGCGTCCAGGGCGTCGGCGTCGTCGCGGGAGAGCCGGGCGGTTCGCGCCAGCGCCTCCACGACGCCCTTGCCGAGCGCCTTCTCCAGCGCGGGCAGGCCCTCGTGGCGCAGCCGGGAGCGGGTGTAGGCGGGATCGGTGTTCATCGGGTCGTCCCAGACGGGCAGGTGCTGGACGAGGCACGCCTTGCGCGCGGTCTGGCGGTCGAGCTGGAGGAAGGGGCGCCGGTAGCGGCGGCGGGCACCCGAGACGGCCGCCATGCCGGAGAGCGAGCGGATGCCGGAGCCCCGGGCGAGGCCGAGGAGGACGGTCTCCGCCTGGTCGTCGCGGGTGTGCCCGAGCAGCACGGCGGCGGCGCCGTGGCGCTCCGCTGCCTCGTCGAGGGCGGCGTAGCGGGCGTCACGGGCGGCGGCCTCGGGGCCGCCGGCGCGTCCGACGGTCACGGCGACGGACTCGACGGGGTCGAGGCCCATGGCGGTGAGTCGGCCGGCGACTTCGGCGGCGCGGAGATCGGAGCCGGCCTGCAGACCGTGGTCGATGGTGACGGCGCCGGCGCGGACGGCCAGTTTGGGGGCCTCGAAGGCGAGGGCGGAGGCGAGCGCCATGGAGTCGGCACCGCCTGAGCAGGCGACCAGCACGACGGGGCGGTCATCGAGGACCGAGACGGCCGTGGAGCGCCCGCAGGAGGAGGGTGCGGCGCTCGGGATGTCGTTCAGTTCGTTGAGTACGTCGTGGAGTACGCGGCGGACCGCCAGGCGTATCGCCGCGACCGCAGGATGCGGACCCATGTCCGGTGCCCTTCGTGGAGTCGGGGGGTGCCTCCGTGAGGAGGGTGGGGGCCGGGAGATTCGGTCACTCAGAGTGTCTCGATGGTGACAGAACCGTGCCGTTCCCCGAGCATTGCACGCCTATCCATTGCCTACGCTCCCTCGGACGGGTGATTACGAGGGCATGGGTCTGCCGTCGGCCGCACGGGGGTTCAGGGTTCGGCCCTCCGGTGCACCCTGGCGATCCAGTCCGCCGGTGCGGCGATCTCCGCCTTGGTGGGCAGGGTGTTCGGCGAGGTCCAGACGCGGTTGAAGCCCTCCATTCCGACCTCCTCGACGACGGCCCGTACGAACCGCTCGCCGTCCCGGTACTGGCGCAGCTTGGCGTCCAGGCCGAGGAGCTTGCGCAGTGCCAGGTCGAGGCGGGAGGCACCCCGGGCGCGTCGCTGCTGGAACTTCTCCCGGATCTCGCCCACGGACGGCACGACCTGGGGCCCCACGCCGTCCATGACGAAGTCCGCATGGCCCTCGAGCAGGGACATCACGGCGGTGAGCCGGCCGAGGATCTCGCGCTGCACCGGACTCTGGACGATCTCGACCAGCGAGCGGCCCTCGTCCTCCTCGCCCTCGGGACGGCCGCCCGCGAGCGTCTGGGCGGCCTCGCGCAGCCGCTCCAGCACGGTCATGGGGTCCACGTCGGTCTCGGCGAGAAATGACTGGATCTCGCCCTCGATGTGGTCGCGCAGCCAGGGCACGGCGGTGAACTGGGTGCGGTGGGTCTCCTCGTGGAGACTCACCCACAGCCGGAAGTCGTGCGGGGCGACGTCGAGTTCGCGTTCGACGTGGACGATGTTGGGGGCGACCAGGAGCAGCCTTCCGCCGCTGCCCGGCGCCCCGGGCAGCTCGCGCGTGGGCGGGGCGAAGGTCTCGTACTGGCCGAGGACACGGGAGGCCAGGAACGACAGCAGCATGCCCAGCTCGACGCCCGTCACCTTGCCGCCGACGGCGCCGAGAACGGCTCCGCCCGCGGTGCCGGCGCGGCGCTCCTGCATCTTGTCGAGCAGGGGCTTCAGCAGCTCGCGGAAGCCCGCGACATTGGCCCTGACCCAGCCCGGCCGGTCGACGACGAGGACCGGGGTGTCCTCGGGCTCGTGCCCGTCGGGGATCATGCGGGTGAAGGCGCGGACGTGCTCCTCGGAGGCCTTGGCGTGCCGGCGCAGTTCGGCGACGACGGCACGGGCCTCTTCCCGGGTGATGTCCGGCCCCGGCCGGACGAGGCGGATCGCGGTCGAGACCGCGAGGTTCCAGTCGACCATCTCGGCACCACCGATGCTCGTCATGCGTCAACCGTACGTTGTCACCCCGGCGCACGGTGGGGTGTCGGCGCCTCCGCGCCCGGCGGCGGTCCCCGCAGGCCGGGACAGGAGCGGCGCGGCCCGCCCGGCCGGAGGCGGCGGGCCCGTCAGGGCAGGAGCGCAGCCGCGAGGCGGTCGAGGGCGGGGCGGGCGGCGCTCGCGGACGGCGTGTCACCGGCGAGGAAGGCGAAGGCGAGCAGTCTGCCGTCGGCGGAGAGCACCGTTCCGGCGAGGGTGTCCACGCCCCTGAGCGTGCCGGTCTTGGCGCGTACCAGACCTCCGGCACCGGCGGCCGCACGACCGCTCAGCGTACCGGTGAAGCCCGCGATCGGAAGGCCCGTGAGCACGGGGCGGAGCTCGGGGTGGGCGGGGTCGGCGGCCCGGACCAGCAGCGTGGTGAGGAGTGCGGCCGAGACCTTGTCGGCTCGGTTCAACCCGCTGCCGTCGGCGAAGCGCGCGCCGGCCATGGGCAGCTTCAACCGCTTGAGCCGGTCGGTCACCGCGGCCTCCGCCCCGGCGAAGCTCGCGGGGCGGCGCGTGGCGAGCGCGGTCTGCCGGGCCAGTGCCTCCGCGATGTCGTTGTCGCTGTTGGTCAGCATCCGCTCGACGAGTGCCGGGACCGGCGCGGAGTACGTGGTGGCGAGGGCGGGTCCCTTGGCGGGGGCCCGGCCCGGGGCGGGGCCCGCAGAGGTGTTCACACCGCGTTCGCTGAGCAGTCCGACGAAGGCGCGGGCGGCGTCGCCGGCCGGGTCGGCGCTGCGTCGCGCGCTGCCCTCCGTCGAGTCGTCGAGGCGCCCCTCGTTGAGCATCAGGGCGGTGACCGGGGCGATGTTGTCGTTCCCGGCGCCGATGGGGTGGATCACCGGCCCCTCGTAGAGCGAGGTGTCGTAGGAGAGGCGGACCGTGGTGACGCCCCGGTCGCGCAGGGCCTTCGCGGTCCGGTCGGCGAGGGCCCGCAGCCGGGCCGTGTCGAGCGTGGGGTCCCCGCCGCCGACCAGGGTGACCGCACGGAAGTCGGGGGCGGCGACGACCCTGGTCGGGATGCGGTGCGCGGGGCCGGTGGCGGACAGCACGGCAGCGGCGGTGGCGATCTTGATGGTGGAGGCCGGGGTCATGGCCGTGCCCGCGCCCCGTCCGTACAGCTGCCTGCCGGTGGTGGCGTCCACGACGGAGGCGGTGCGCAGCGGACCGAGCCCCGGGGCGTCGAGCAGGGGGCCGAGAACCCCTGCCAGTGCGGTGGGCGCGGTGGACGGCATCTTGGGGGCGCTCGCAGCGGAAAGCACGCCTGGGGCGCTCGGCGCCGGCGCGGGGCCGGGGGCCTCCGCCGCGTCCCGCCCCCGCCCTGCGGCCTGGTGATCTGCACCACCTGTGCGGCCCAGAGCGGCGGCGTGCTCGCGCTCGGCCTTACGCTGACCGTTGTCCCAGGGGCCGGCCGCGGTCACCGCAGCGACCGCAACGGCCAGGCCGGCCACGGCCGCACCCGCCGTGAGCTGCCACGTTCCTCGGTCGGGCACCATTGACCAGCCCCTTTCGCGATCACCTACCTGCGTAGGGGACACTTAATCACTGCGGACAGCCGCGTCACCTACATATGTGTTGATCATGGAGGAGTGCCACCCGTGGAGTTCGACGTCACCATCGAGATCCCGAAGGGGTCGCGGAACAAGTACGAGGTGGACCACGAGACCGGCCGGATCCGTCTGGACCGTCGCCTCTTCACCTCGACCAGCTACCCGGCCGACTACGGCTTCGTCGAGAACACCCTGGGCGAGGACGGCGACCCGCTCGACGCCCTGGTCATCCTGGACGAGCCGACCTTCCCCGGCTGCCTGATCAAGTGCCGCGCCATCGGCATGTTCAGGATGACGGACGAGGCCGGCGGCGACGACAAGCTGCTGTGCGTTCCGGCGTCCGACCCGCGCGTGGAGCACCTGCGGGACATCCACCACGTGTCGGAGTTCGACCGCCTGGAGATCCAGCACTTCTTCGAGGTCTACAAGGACCTGGAGCCCGGCAAGTCCGTCGAGGGCGCCAACTGGGTCGGCCGCGCCGAGGCCGAGGCCGAGATCGAGGCATCCTTCAAGCGCCTCGAGGCGCAGGGCGGCGCGCACTGACGCGATCCCCGTACACCGGGCCGGGCGGTGCACCCCACGGGGGGTGCACCGCCCGTCGCATACTGGGCGCGCACAAGCCGTACGCGAGCGGGAAGAGCAGGTAGAGCGTGGTGGCGGAGCCGGAAGGTCCCCTCGAGGACCGGAAGCCGCAGTCCGACGAGGCACGCAGCGCATTCACGCCGCCGGAGGGTGTCGATCAGCCGGGACCGCCGGAGGAGGACCATCCCTCCTCCGAGTTCGCCGTCCCCGAGGGGCTGACGACGGAGGCCCCGGCCGACCCGGAGGGCTCGGCGTTCGCACCCCCGGCGACGTACCGCGCGAAGGCGTCCCCGCCCGCCTACACCCCCGCCCACGGCTTCCCGGTGCTCCAGCTGTCCAAGGACGTGCCGTGGCAGGACCGGATGCGCACGATGCTGCGGATCCCGGTGAGCGAGCGGCCGATGCCGGAGCAGGTGCAGCGGCACGACGAGTCGGGGCCGGCGGTGCCGCGCGTGCTCGATCTGACGCTGCGCATCGGCGAGCTGCTGCTAGCGGGCGGCGAGGGCGCGGAGGACGTCGAGGCGGCGATGCTCGCCATCACGAACGCGTACGGCCTCGACAACGTCGAGCCGACGGTGACGTTCACCCTGCTGTCGATCACCTACCAGCCGTCGCTCGTCGACGACCCGGTGACGGCGAACCGGACCGTGCGCCGCCGGGGCACGGACTACACCCGGCTGACCGCCGTGTACCAGCTGGTCGCGGACATCAGCGGCGACGACCACGAGGTCAGGCTCGACGAGGCTTACCGGCGCCTCGCCGAGATCCGGCGGAACCGGCACCCCTACCCCGGCTGGGTCCTGACCCTCGCCGCGGGCGTCCTGGCCGGCTCGGCCTCCGTACTCGTGGGCGGTGGCGCGCTGGTGTTCGTGGCGGCGGCGGTCGGCGCGATGCTGGGCGACCGGCTGGCGTGGCTGTGCGCGGGTCGCGGACTGCCGGAGTTCTACCAGTTCGTGGTGGCGGCGATGCCGCCCGCGGCGATCGGTGTGGCGCTGAGCGCCCTGCACGCCGATCTGAGGCCCTCCGCGGTCATCACCGGTGGCCTGTTCGCGCTGATCCCGGGGCGGGCGCTGGTGGCGGCGGTGCAGGACGGCCTGACGGGCTTCTACATCACGGCGTCGGCCCGGCTGCTGGAAGTCGCCTACTTCTTCGTGGCGATCGTCGTCGGCGTGCTCACGGTCCTGTACGTGGGCGTGCAGTTCGAGGCGAACCTCAGTCCGGAGGGGGCGCTGGTCAGCGTCGAGCGGCCGGTGACGCAGATCCTGGCCTCGATGGTGCTGAGCCTGGTCTTCGCCGTGCTGCTCCAGCAGGACCGTTCCACCGTGCTCGTCGCGGCGCTCAACGGCGGCGTGGCGTGGGTGGTCTACGCGGCGATCGCGGTGACGGCCGACGGCTCGGCCGTGCTGGCGACGGCGGTGGGCGCCGGTCTGGTGGGTCTGTTCGGGCAGTTGCTGGCCCGCTTCCAGCACACGTCGTCGCTGCCGTACGTGACCGCCGCCATCGGCCCGCTGCTGCCGGGTAGCGCCATGTACTTCGGTGTGCTGCACATCGCGCAGAACAACATCGACGCGGGCTTCGCCTCGCTGGCGAGGGCCGCGGCGCTGGCCCTGGCCATCGCGATCGGGGTGAACCTGGGTGGCGAGATCGCCCGGTTGTTCCTGCGCAGCCCGGCGGCCGCGGGCCGGCGTCGCGCGGCCAAGCGGACGCGCGGCTTCTGAGAGGCGCGGCTTCCCGGGGGTCGCCCTCCGGGGTGCCGGGGCCCGTGTCCCCGCACGACGACGCCCCGGCCCTTTCACCGGGCCGGGGCGTCGCGTCGAACGGGTCTCAGCGCTTGGCGTGGCGGCCGCGCGCGGCGCTCCCGTCCACCGCCGGGCCCTCGGCCGCGGCCTCCTTCTTGCTCCTGGAACGTGCGCGCATGAACTCGATCACGATCGGCAGGACCGAGACGAGCACGATGGCGATGAGGATCGCCTCGATGTGCTTGTGCACGAAGTCGACCTTGCCGAGCGCGGCACCGAGCAGCGTCACCCCGGCGCCCCAGAGCACACCGCCGATGACGTTGAACGTGATGAACGAGCGGTAGTTCATCCGGCTCACACCGGCGACGATCGGCGTGAAGGTCCGGACGATCGGCACGAAGCGGGCCAGGACCAGGGACTTCGGGCCGTACTTCTCGAAGAACTCGTGTGCCTTCTCCACGTTCTCCTGCTTGAAGAACCTGGAGTCCGGGCGGTTGAAGAGCGCGGGGCCGACCTTGCGGCCGAAGAGATAGCCCACCTGGTCGCCGATGATCGCGGCGAGCACGATGAGCGTGCACACCACCCACAGCGGCTGCTTGATGACGTCGGTCGTCACCAGCAGGCCCGTGGTGAACAGCAGGGAGTCCCCGGGCAGGAAGAACCCGATCAGCAGACCGGACTCGGCGAACACGATGACGAGTACGCCGATCAGCCCGAACGTGGTGATCAGATAGTCCGGGTCCAGCCAGCTCGGTCCGAGCGCAAGGGTGTTCACGAGGTCCGGGCTCCTGTGGTGAGAGTCGAGGGGGCGTGGCGCCCAAAACTATCAACGCATTCTTTCGGGGACCGGTTCCAGTGCCCCTCCGGATGCGAGGGGGACGGACGGCCGTGAAGCTGTGCCCATGGGAATCGAGGATTTCGGCGGAGGCCAGGGCCCGCACGCCGATGTGCTGGTCGTCACGACGAACGACGTCCCGGGCTTCCGGGTGGAGCAGGTGATCGGCGAGGTCTTCGGCCTCACCGTGCGGTCGCGGCACCTCGGCAGCCAGATCGGCGCCGGACTGAAGTCGATGATCGGCGGGGAGCTGAAGGGGCTGACCAAGACCCTGGTGCAGACCCGCAACCAGGCCATGGAGCGGCTGGTCGAGCAGGCGCGGTCACGGGGCGCGAACGCGGTGCTTATGTTCCGGTTCGACGTCTCGGAGGCGGCGGACATCGGCACGGAGGTCTGCGCGTACGGCACGGCCGCAGTGATCACGCGCGTCTGACGGCGCATCCGCGGCGCGGCTTCGAATGACGCACCGTATGGGCGTTTTCTGACGTTATCGTGAGGCCCGTGACGACGACCGCACACGCCCCGGTGGCGACCCCGGCCCGGGCGCTGTTGCCACTGATCGTCCCCGCGACCGTCGTCGGCGTCGCCTCGAGTCTGCTGCTCCTCGGCCTCACCGAGCTCTCCCAGCTGCTCAAGGGCGTCCTCTGGGAATCCCTGCCCGGCGCGATCGGCGTCGGCCCCTACTCGGTGCAGTGGACGGTCGCCGTACTCACCGCGACGGGCCTCGCGGTCGGGCTCGTCGTGTGGAAGGTGCCCGGGCACGCCGGCCCCGACCCCGCCACGACCGGGCTCGTCGACCCCCCGATGCCCCCCTCGGTGGTGCCGAGCCTGCTGCTGACGGCGGTGCTCGGACTCGCCGGCGGGGTCAGCCTGGGTCCGGAGAACCCGATCACGGCGGCCAACATCGCACTCGCCGCCTGGCTGGGCTGCAAGGCCATGCGGGGGTCCGGCGCGGAACTCTGGGCCGCTCTGGCCGCGGCCGGCACGGTCGGGGCGCTGTTCGGAACCCCCGTGGCGGCGGCGCTGATCCTCACCGAGTCCCTGGCCTCCCGCCCCGCGCCCGGCGCACTGTGGGACAAGCTGTTCGCCCCGCTGATCGCGGGCGGCGCCGGATCGCTGACCACCATCCTGATCGCCCACCCCACCTTCGATCTCGACCTCCCCGCGATGAGCGGATCCCGCTGGGGCGACGTGCCGGCCGCGCTCGCGGTCTCCTCGCTCGGCGCGCTGGTGGGCATGGCGGCCGTCCACGTGTTCCCGTACACGCACGCCGCCTTCCGGAAGCTCGGGCACCCGGTGGCGGCGATCACCGCGGGCGGGCTGGTGCTGGGGCTCCTCGGGGCCCTGGGCGGGCAGCTGACCCTCTTCAAGGGGCTGGAGGAGGTGAGGGTGCTGGCGGCGGACCCGTCGGGCTGGTCCTCGGGACAGTTCGCGCTGATGACCGTCGTCAAGCTCGCCGCCCTCACCATCGCGGCCACCTGTGGCTTCCGCGGCGGCCGGATCTTCCCCAGCATCTTCGTGGGCGTCGCCCTGGGGCTCGGCGTGAGTGCACTCGTCCCCGAGGTGCATCCCACGGTCGCGGTGGCGTGCGCGGTCCTCGGGGTACTGCTGGCGATCACCCGGCAGGGCTGGCTCAGTCTGTTCACCGCGGCTGTCCTTGCCTCCGACGCCCATGTGCTCCCGCTGCTGTGCGTCGCCCTGCTGCCGGCCTGGCTGCTGGTGACCGGGCGGCCCCAGATGCAACTCCACGACGACGGCACCCCACTGCGCTGAAAGGCGGACGGACATGGCACTGCACAAGGTCGGTACGCATCCGGAGGAGAGCGAGGAGCGGCGCAGGCTGTCGCTCAATCCGTTCTACGGGGCGGCCGATCCGCTGGGGTCGATGACCCTGGCCCCGCCGCAGCACCAGCTGCCCGAAGGCCCGATGGCCCCCTCGACGGCCTATCAGCTCGTGCACGACGAGCTGATGCTCGACGGCAACTCCCGGCTCAACCTGGCGACGTTCGTGACGACGTGGATGGAGCCGGAGGCCGGGAGGCTGATGGCGGAGTGCCGCGACAAGAACATGATCGACAAGGACGAGTACCCGCGGACGGCCGAACTGGAACGGCGGTGCGTGGCGATGCTCGCCGACCTGTGGCACGCGCCCGACCCGGCGGCCACGGTCGGCTGCTCCACGACCGGTTCGAGCGAGGCGTGCATGCTCTCGGGGATGGCCCTGAAGCGGCGCTGGGCGCACCGCAACAAGGACCGGTACCCCGGCCCCGGCGCCCGGCCCAACCTGGTCATGGGCGTCAACGTGCAGGTCTGCTGGGACAAGTTCTGCAACTTCTGGGAGGTGGAACCCCGGCTGGTCCCGATGGAGGGCGACCGATTCCACCTCGACCCGCAGGCGGCGGCCGACCTGTGCGACGAGAACACGATCGGCGTGGTGGCCGTCCTCGGCTCCACCTTCGACGGGTCGTACGAACCCGTCCAGGAGGTCTGCGCGGCGCTCGACGCCCTCCAGGACCGCACGGGCCTGGACGTCCCCGTCCACGTGGACGGGGCCTCCGGAGCGATGATCGCGCCGTTCCTGGACGAGGACCTGGTCTGGGACTTCAGGCTGCCGCGGGTGTCCTCGATCAACACCTCGGGGCACAAGTACGGGCTCGTGTACCCGGGCGTGGGCTGGGCGCTGTGGCGTTCGCCCGAGAACCTGCCCAAGGAGCTGGTCTTCCGGGTGAACTACCTCGGCGGCGACATGCCGACGTTCGCGCTCAACTTCTCCCGGCCCGGGGCCCAGGTGGTGGCGCAGTACTACACCTTCATCAGGCTCGGCCGCGACGGCTACCGGGACGTGCAGCAGACGACCCGGGACGTGGCCCGGACCCTGGCCCAGCGGATCGACTGCCTGGGCGACTTCCGGCTGCTCACCCGGGGTGAGGAACTGCCGGTGTTCGCCGTGACGACGAACCCGGAGGTGAGGAACTACGACGTCTTCGACGTCTCGCGACGGCTGCGGGAGTGCGGCTGGCTGGTCCCGGCGTACACCTTCCCGCCCAACCGCGAGGACCTTTCGGTGCTGCGCTTCGTCTGCCGCAACGGCTTCTCGGCCGACCTCGCGGAGCTGCTGCTGGAGGATCTCAGACGAGCCCTGCCGGAGCTGCGGGCCCAGAGCGCACCGCAGATCAAGGACAAGGCGGCGGCCACGAGCTTCCACCACTGAGGCACAGCCGGGGCGCGGCGGTCGTCCACGCCCCGGCGCCCCTCACGAGAGGTCTCCCTCGTGGGGCACGCCCGTCGCATACGGGTTCTCCTGCCCCTCCGCGAGGACGGCCACGAAGGGCTCGCCCTCGCCGGCGAACGTGTACGCCCCGCCCTCGATCCGCTCGATCAGCCCGCGCGTCCACTCCGCGCCGGCATCCACCGAGTGCACCCAGAAGTTCATGATCTCGCCGATGTGGCCCAGGGATTCGGGCCCCTCCTCGGGCGTGTAGTACTCGGTGACCGAGGAGCGCCACCCCTCCAGGGAACGCACCCGCTCCCGCAACAGCTCCACGGCCTCCTGCCGGTCCAGGTCGACGATGAAGCCGAAACCGGCCGAGACGACGTCCATCTTCTGGTCGTACGAGGTCAGCGCCTCGCGCAACAGCGAGAAGTACTCCTCGGTGCCGCTCTCGGTGAGCTCGTACTCGGTGCGCGGCGGACCGCCTGCCGTGGAGGGCGCGATCTCGTGGGCGCGCAGCAGTCCCTGCTTCGCCATCTGCTTGAGCGCGTGATAGATCGACCCCGGCTTGGCGTTCGACCACTCGTGGGCGCCCCAGAACTCCAGGTCGTTGCGGACCTGGTAGCCGTGTGCACGCCCGTGCTGGCGCACCGCCCCGAGGACCAGAAGCCGGATCGCCGACATCCGCGCACCTTCCTATTCAACTTTGACTAGCGCCACGCCGGGCAAGGCCGCTCGTCGCGACGGGTCGAAGGCCGCCCGGTGCGGCACCAGGGTACGCGCCCGGAGGGCGCCCGCGGTCGGGCGCCCTCAGAGCCTCCACCGGTACTTGTCGCCGCCGACCCAGCGCACCAGCGCCGGGTCGTCCAGATCCACGTGGTGCCGGCCGGACTCGTGCGCCATGCTGATCACGTCGACCATGTCGTGCGCGATCCCGACCGTCCGGCCCTCGATCTCCACCACCCGGAACGGCGGATCACCCGGCTGGATGGGCAGGACGACGATCGGGGCCACTCCTGGTGCGTCACTCATGGTTCAAGGGTGTGGCACGGGCCCGCCTCCCGCACGGGGGGGAGGGAGGCGTCGCCCCGCCTTCCGCGCCCGGCTACGCGCCCGGGATCCGCTCGCTCTCGAGCGCGACGAGGTCGAACGCGCCCTTGCCGTCCAATGACTCGCGGACGATGTCCGCATGGCCCGCGTGCCGGCCGATCTCCTCGACCAGATGCAGCACCATCCAGCGCATCGACACCCTGCCGTCCTTGGGGAACCATGGCGCGTCCGGGAGCGGGAAGGTGTCGTCCAGGCTGGGCACCGAGCGGATGAACTCCTCGGTCTCCTTCGCCACGCCGTCCCAGAACGCCAGCGTCCCGGCGACGGTCTCGCCGTCGAGGAGGCGGAAGCCGTCGTCCCACGACTTCTCGTCGTGCTGCCGCTCGTTCGGCCTCCGCTGCGCCATGCGCAGCCAGGAGAGCTCGCACTCGGCGACGTGCTTGAGCAGTCCGGAGAGCGTCAGCTCGCTCGCGCTGGGGCGGCTCGCCGCCTGCTCCTCGGTGAGCCCGAGCACGGACCTGCGGATCGCGCCACGCTGGGCCTCGACGAAGTTCAGCAGGGCTCCGCGCTCATCGCCGTGGGCTTCCGCGGGAACGTGAGTGACCATGGTGTCCGCCTTCGGGTCGGGACGGGTGGGCCGCCGTTCGCGCCCCCTGACACCCTCACGCTAGGGAGCATTTAGGTCAGCTTCTGTCCTTGAGGCCGGGGCGAGCGGAAAAATCCACCGTCGCGCCCCGACCTCCACATCCGGAAGGGGTACCCGGTCGGGAGACCCGGAAAGGGGCTCTCGGCACTCGGGCAAGAGCCCGGCGAAGGGTCCTCAGAAGGGGAAGACCGAACGGCCCCGCTGCACCGAGATCCACTTCTGGGTGGTGAAGACCTCGACCATCGCCTCGCCGTTCAGCCGCCCGAGCCCGGACGACTTCTCACCGCCGAACGGCACGATCGGCTCGTCGTGCACGGTCGAGTCGTTGATGTGGATCATCCCGGTGTGGATCCGCTGGGCCAGCGCCACCCCACGCTCGATGTCACCGGTGTGCACGGCACCGCTCAGACCGTACGGGGTGTCGTTGGCGATCCGGACCGCCTCCTCGTCGCCCTCGAACGGGATGAGGAGCACCACCGGGCCGAAGATCTCCTGGGACAGCACGGGCGAGTCGGCCGGAAGGCCGGTCAGCACGGACGGCGAGACCACGTTGCCCTCCGTCCGGCCGCGCAGCAGGGCGGTCGCGCCGGCCTCGACGGACTGCTCGACCAGGCTCGAAACGGCCTCGGCCTGCAGGGAGTTGATCAAGGGGCCGATGTGGGTCTCGGGGTCGGCCGGGTCGCCCACCTTCAGGGTCTGCACCTTGGCGACGAGCTTCTCGGTGAACTCCTTCTCCACTCTGCTGTCCACCAGGATGCGGTTGGCCGCCATGCACACCTGGCCCTGGTGGACGTACCGGCTGAAGACCGCGGCGTCGACGGCGTAGTCGATGTCGGCGTCGTCGAGCACGATGAAGGCGCTGTTGCCGCCCAGTTCGAGGACTGCGTGCTTGAAGTTGGCCGCGCAGACGGTGGCCACGTGCCGACCCACCCGGTCGGAGCCGGTGAAGGAGATGACCTTCGGCACGGGGTGCTCTATCAGCGCGTCGCCGATCTCCGCGATGTCGGTGATCACCACGTTCAGCAGCCCGGCGGGCAGGCCCGCGTCCTCGAAGACCTTGGCGACCAGGGAGCCGCCGCAGATCGGGGTGTTCTGGTGCGGCTTGAGGACGACGGCGTTCCCGAGCGCCAGCGCCGGCGCGACCGACTTGACCGACAGCAGGAACGGGAAGTTGAAGGGGCTGATCACACCCACGACACCGACCGGCAGCCGGTAGACCCGGTTCTCCTTGCCGTCCACCGGGGAGGGCAGGATGCGGCCCTCCGGGCGCAGCGACAGCTGGATCGCCTCGCGCAGGAACTCCTTGGCGAGATGCAGTTCGAAGGCCGCCTTCAGCCGTGTGCCGCCCAGCTCGGCGACGATGGCCTCGGCCATCTCCTCCTCTCGGTCCTCGATGATCCTCAGGGCCCGCTCGAAGACCGACCGGCGCGCGTACGGATTGGTGGCCGCCCACTCCTTCTGCGCGCGCTCCGCGGCGCGGTACGCCTGGTCCACCTCGCCGGCCGTGGCGACGGTGATCGAGGCGAGCTTCTCCTCGTTGTACGGGTTGAAGTCGATGATGTCCCAGGAACCACTGCCCGGGCGCCATTCGCCATCTATGTACTGGAGTGCCAGGTCACTGAAGAAGGAGGACATGGGATCCCTTACCGGCCGCGGGAGCAGGGGCGTGTGCAGTTACCAGTCGGACTGATGTCGCGTCATCCTACTTGCCAGTCAGGTGAGTTGGAGGAGACCTCGGAGAAGGTCCCGGCTCTCGTCCGCACCGGGGCTGTCCTCCTGCAGGCGCTCCATCGCCCGCTCGTACTGGGCGACCTCCTCTCGCTTGTCGAGGTACAGAGCGCTCGTCAGCTGCTCCAGGTAGACGATGTCCGAGAGGTCCGACTCCGGGAAGCGCAGCATCGTGAAGGACCCGGACTCGCCCGCGTGGCCGCCGAAGCTGAAGGGCATGACCTGGAGCGTGATGTTCGGCTGTTCCGAGACCTCGATGAGATGCCGCAACTGGCCCTGCATCACGGAGCGGTCCCCGTAGGGGCGACGCAGTGCCGCCTCGTCCAGGACGGCGTGGAAGCGGGGTGCACGCTCTGAGACGAGCGCCTTCTGGCGCTCCAGGCGCAGCGCGACCCGGCGGTCGATCTCGGCGGCCGGCGCACCGGGCATGCCGCGCTCGACGACGGCATGGGCGTACGCCTCGGTCTGCAGCAGCCCGTGGACGAACTGGACCTCGTAGATCCGGATGAGCGAGGCGGCGCCCTCCAGGCCGATGTACGTCTGGAACCAACCGGGCAGCACATCGCCGAAGCTGTGCCACCACCCGGCCACGTTGGCCTCCTTGGCGAGCCCGAGCAGTGACGCGCGCTCCGCCTCGTCCGTGACGCCGTAGAGCGTGAGGAGGTCCTCGACGTCCCTGGCCTTGAAGCTCACCCGACCCAACTCCATGCGGCTGATCTTGGACTCGGACGCCCGGATCGAGTAGCCCGCCGCCTCACGGGTGATGCCGCGCGATTCCCGAAGGCGCCTCAGCTGCGAGCCCAGCAGGATACGGCGCACCACTGACCCTCCGCCGGGGCCCTCGGCCCGGGGGTAGCCCCACGACTCCACTGCGGTCACGTCTCCAACCCTCCCCATCGCCATCCGTTCCCGGAGTGCCCCCGAACCCCGAGCCCCGGATTCTGCCACCAAAACGCTTCACCCCGTACTCGTTCGATTACGGAAAGAAGAAACCGTCCGGTAAGGGCGCACGGAAGCGTACGGAAGATATGAGAGTGAACCGGCACGGGTGGGGACAGGTCCGGCGCGTGCACGTGCATCTGCCCTTGCATCTGTTGTGGGCATTCGGAACCATGGACCCCGCGCACCTGCGCACTCGTACGTGCTCGTTCGTGTTGTAGCGCCACAGCTGCGATTCCCGGGAGTGCCTCGCATGGGAACGAATGGATCGACCATGCTCGAGCCGTTACGGCAGGGCCTTCCGCCGATCGACCCCGCGGCCGTGTCCAGCTCCGCCTCGTGCGCACTGCCCGCCCGCTACGAAGCGGTGCGCGGCGCCCGGAAGTTCACCAGCAGGACGCTGACCCGGTGGGAACTGGACGAGCGCTTCGACGACGTCGCGCTCGTCGTGTCCGAACTCGTCACCAACGCCCTGCGGCACGCCCTGCCCGCGGACACCACACGCAGTCAGGAGCCCCCCGTACGGCTGCATCTGATGCGCTGGACGGGTCGGCTGGTGTGCGCCGTGCGCGACCCCAGCGAGGAGAGTCCGGTCGCCGGCGAGGTCGAGGACTCCGCCGAAGGCGGCCGGGGGCTGTTCCTCGTCGACTCCTTCAGCGACAGCTGGGGCTGGCACCCGCTGGCGGGACCGCTCACCGGAAAGGTCGTCTGGGCGCTGTTCCGCCTGCCGCAGGAGTGAGGCGCCCGAACCACGGTCCCGCCGCCCTGCCTCCTCGGCGCGACGAGGCGCCGGGCCGCCACCGCATGACCGTCCGCCGGCAGGCCCGCAGCCTGCCGGCGGACGGCGCATCCGGGCCCTCTCCAGGCGCATGAACGTTCCTGCGGTGCGGGGAGCCGGTCCCGCCGGGGCGCCGACGAGCTCGTCAGCCACCGGCGAGATGGTCGAACTCGCCGTCCTTCACCCCCAGCAGCATGGCCTCTATCTCGGCCGGCGTATAGACGAGTGCCGGCCCCTCCGGGAAGCGCGAGTTGCGCACCGCGACGTTCCCGCCGGGCAGTTTCGCGAACTCCACGCACGATCCCTGGGAGTTGCTGTGCCTGCTCTTCTGCCAGACGACCCCGTGAAGCTCTGTGGCCGCCATGCCGTTGTACACGTCGTGCACAGGACGCTCCCCGAGTTACAAGGTGCAGGTGTCAACTGCCTCGGATCATAGCCGGGTTCGTATGCAGATGCATGAGCAGATGCACGTGCACACGGGGTGGTTCCGCGGTTACAGCCCGAGCCGCACCTTGCCCGGAACCTCCCCCGATGCCTCCGGCACGCGCCCGCGCGGCCGCCGCTCGTGATCCTTCCCGTCCCCGTCCGTGCCGCGTCGCGTCGCGTCGCCAGGAGCGAATCCCTCGTACACGAGGAAGAGACGTTCACCGTGCCCTCCTGGCTCTACGGTCCCGGCGACCATTCGGTTCACGGCGTTCCGTCCGTGCCGGGCGTCGCGGCGGGGCGAACCTCGGCAGACGCGGCGCTACCGCGGGAGTTCGCCCCGGTGGTCGCGGGGGCGCATACGGGCGTCGTCGGCCGCCGCGGTGCCGTCGTGCCAGCCCGCCGCGTCCGTGGCGCCGCGGACACGGGTGCGGACCGTGTCCGGGAAGAGGCGTTCCGTGTGGTCCGTGACGGCGACGTCTCGGGCGGCGAGAGCCGGGAGGAGGTCGCCCCCGGCCACGCCCTCCGCCGCGTGGGACGTCGCCCGCGCCAGCCGGTCGCCGATGCGGTGCGCGTAGGCCAGCAGGAACGACTGCCGGAACGTCTTCGTCCGCCTGCGCCCGCCCGCCCGCTGCGACGCCTCCGCTCGGGTCATCGCCGTCGTTCCCTGCACCAGCAGCGAGGTGTACAGCAGTTCCACCGCCTCCAGGTCGGCGTCGAAGCCGACGACCGTCGAGAAGCCGAGGCCGCTGTTCCAGACGGCGCGGCAGCGGTTCGCCGATGCCACTGCGTCCAGCAGGATCGCCTTGGCCGTCTCGTACGGCGCGTCGACTCCGATGCGGCAGGCGACCGGCACGTCCGCGCGATGGGTGCGGGAGGCGAGCACCGCCTCGTCGATGCTGTGGCGCGCCATCAGCTCCTGCGCCTTCGCGGTCAGCGCCTCCGCCTCCTCCGGGTAACCAGTGGCCTCCGCCTTCGCGAGGAGGGCGCGGATCCGGGTGAGCGTCCGCGGCTCGCCGTGCGGGGCCGCGGACCGCCGGTGGACGGGCTCCCCCGGCACCGGACCCACCGGCTCGACCGACGGCAGCCGCACGAGGAGCCGGTAGAGCCGGAGCACGGCGGTCGCGTGCGAGAAGCGGTCCGCGGGGCGCCGCCCGCGACCGCCGCCGGACAGTTCGTCGAGCTGGGCGCGCCAGCGCGGTGGCAGGTCGTCCCCGTACCGCCGGGTCTCCCCCGCGATCAGGCCGGCGGCCAGCTCCACATGGCGCTCGTCGAGATCACGACGGACGAACCGCACGACGTCCGCCGGCTGCCAGCCGCGCTCCCAGGCGCGGCGCACGAACTCCTCGCCGCGCCGGACCAGCTCCGCGTCGGCCTCGGGCGGCGCGGCGGCCAGCAGCGAGGCGCCGGTGTCGAGCGCGTCGTCGTCGTCGGCGTACAGCGCCCCGCCGAGCGCACGCTCCACCACATCCACGCCGATCGAGCCTACGCGAGCCCTCCCCCGCGCCCCGCACGGGACGGCCCTCGCCGCCGGCGCGGGGTCTGCCCCGCCCCCGCTCAGCTGATCCCGTGCCCCGCCGCCGGCGCCGGTGGGACCGGGCGGGCCTTGGACGCCGCTCGGCATGCGCCGGCCACCGTGACGGCGGGAATCGCGCCGGTGCCCCCCGGCCGCCGGGCCCTACGGTGAGGCTCATGGGTGAGAACAAGCAGCGCATGCTGGCAGGGGACTGGTACCTCCCCGACGACCCCGAGCTCGCCGCAGACAGCGAACGGCGCTTCGCACTCTGCACGGCCTACAACGCCGACGGCGGTGCGGCGCTCCCCGAACGGGAAACGATCCTCGCCGAACTCCTCGGCTCCGTCGGCCCCGGGGTCCGCATCCGGCCGCCGTTCCAGTGCGACTTCGGCTACCACATCGGAATCGGCGAGGGCACGTTCGTCAACTTCGGGGCCGTGTTCCTCGACGTCGCGCCCATCACGATCGGCGCCCACTGCCAGTTCGGCCCGAACGTCCAGCTGCTCACGCCCTCCCACGAGCTGGACGCGGAACGCCGCCGCGAGGGCTGGGAGAAGGGGGCCCCGATCACGATCGGCGACAACGTCTGGCTCGGCGGGGGCGTCATCGTCTGCCCCGGTGTGACGATCGGCGACGACACCGTGGTCGGGGCCGGTGCCGTCGTCACCAGGGACCTGCCCGCCGGGGTGCTGGCGGTGGGCAACCCGGCGAAGGTGATCCGCACCCCGGCGTGACGGCGGGCGCGGGTCACGGGCGTCGGCGGACGGGGCCGGTGCCGGCCGCGGGGCCCGGCACACGGAACCGGCGTACGCGGCCGCCGTACGCGCCCCTCCGTCGCGCACTCGCTCCGTCCCGATGCCCGGGAGGAACCGGGCACGACGCCCTCGCCACGGACCTCGACGCCCACGAGGCCCCGCCGGCCCCGCGTGGACGGGCGTTGTCAGTCCTGAGTGCCAGACTCGCCACCATGAGCGAACGGTGGGCCCTGGCCCCGGCCGAGGACGGCGGAGCGGTGCTCGTGCCGCTCGGCCCGGACGGGCTGCCCGCCGGAGAGGTGCGCGGGGCGGCCGATCTCGTCGAGGCGGTGCGGAGCCGGCCGGAGGTCGGACGGTGGGTGTGGCGGTCGACCGCCGAGGTCTATCCGCGGCTGCTCGCGGCCGGCGTGGGCGTCGAGCGGTGCTACGACGTCGAGGACGCCGAACTGCTCCTGCTCGGGCACGAGGGACGGCACGGCGAACCGCGTTCAGCGGCTGCGGCGTGGGCACGCCTGCGCCACGCCCCCGTCCCGGACGATCCGCCGCCGCGCGCCGCCGTGCCGGGCTCGCAGTCGTCGCTGTTCGAACCGGAGCCCGTTGCCGTGCCGTTCGAGGGCCTGCTGGAGGTCTACGCCGAGCAGCAGCGAAGACACGAGGCCGCCGAGCACCCCGGCCGAATGCGGCTGCTGACGGCGGCCGAGTCGGCGGGAATGCTGGTGGCCGCGGAGATGAACAGGTCGGGTCTGCCCTGGCGGGCGGACGTCCACCGGGACGTGCTGCACGAACTGCTCGGCGAGCGGTATGCGGGCGGGGGCGAGCCGCGCCGCCTCGCGGAGCTGGCCGACGAGGTCTCCGCGGCGTTCGGGCACCGGGTGCGTCCCGATCTGCCCGCGGACGTCGTCAGGGCGTTCGTCCGGGCCGGGATCAAGGTGCGGTCGACCCGGCGCTGGGAGCTGGAGGAGATCGACCACCCGGCCGTACGGCCGCTGATCGCGTACAAGAAGCTGTACCGGATCTGGACGGCCCACGGCTGGAGCTGGCTGCAGGACTGGGTACGGGACGGACGGTTCCGGCCGGAGTACCTGCCCGGCGGCACCGTGTCCGGCCGCTGGACCACCAACGGCGGCGGTGCGCTGCAGATCCCCAAGGTGATCAGGCGCGCCGTGGTCGCGGACGAGGGCTGGCGGCTCGTCGTCGCCGACGCCGACCAGATGGAGCCCCGGGTCCTCGCCGCGATCTCCCGCGACCCGGGGCTGATGGAGGTCGCGGGACACGACGACGACCTCTACACGCGGCTGTCGGACCGGGCGTTCTCCGGGGACCGCGAGCACGCCAAGCTCGCCCTGCTCGGCGCCGTCTACGGCCAGACCAGCGGCGACGGGCTGAAGAACCTCGCGGCGCTGCGCCGCCGCTTCCCCCGCGCGGTGGCCTATGTGGACGACGCGGCCCGCGCGGGCGAGGAGGGCCGTCTCGTCCGCACCTGGCTGGGACGCACCAGCCCGCCGGCGGCCGGCGGGCAGGAGGACGACGAGGCCGGCATCCCCCAGGACGGCGGCGAGGCGCCCGCCCAGCACGAGTTCGCCCCGGGCTACGCCTCGACGGACGCCCGGGCCCGCGGCCGGTTCACCCGTAACTTCGTCGTCCAGGGCAGTGCCGCGGACTGGGCGCTGCTGCTCCTCGCCGCACTGCGCAGGGCGACCGCGGACATGCGCGCGGAACTGGTCTTCTTCCAGCACGACGAGGTGATCGTGCACTGCCCTGCCGAGGAGGCCGAGGAGGTGGTGCGGGCGATCCGCGCCGCCGGTGAGCTGGCCGGACGGATCGCCTTCGGCGAGACGCCGGTGCGGTTCCCCTTCACGACGGCGGTGGTGGAGCGCTATTCGGACGCGAAGTGACCTTTCCCGTCCGGCTGTGCGTCCTGTGTGCCGCGCCCTGACCGCCCGTGGTCGCGACCCGCTCCGACTGCCGTCCCCCGGTCGGCCCGCTCCGGCGGCCCTCAGGTTCACGGCCGACCCACCGGCCAGGCGCCTGCCGCGCTCCGCGCGTCGGCGTGGCTCCACGACCGGGTCTCAGGTACCGGGCGACCCGCCCAGGAGCGCGCGCAGTTCGGGGAGCACCTTGGCGTCCGTGCCGTCGAGGCAGGCGTATGCGCGCCGCCACTCGTCGAGCGCCTCGTCGGTGCGGCCCTCCGCGCGCAGCAGCAGTCCGTGCTCGTGGCGGGCCAGTCCCTCGGTGAAGCCGTCGGCGCGGGAGACCGCCCGCTCCAGGACGAGGGCGCACTCACGGGCGGCGGCCGTGCCGTGGCCGAGCGCGTGCAGGGCCCGCACGAGTCCGATGCGCGACTGGGACTGGCTCTGCCAGTCCCCCTCGTCGCCCTCGCCGATGATGGCCAGGCACTCCTCGAAGTGGCGCAGGGCGACGCCCGGTTGGCCGAGGGTCAGACGGGCGTAGCCGATGTTGCAGTGGGCCGTGTGGCGCAGCAGTGGGCTGCCGAGCCGCACGCCGACGGCGAGGCTGCGCTCGTGGCAGGCGATGGCGTGCGCGGCGTCGGTGTGCTCGTGGAGGTTGCCGAGATGGCTGAGGATGATCCCCTCGCCGTAGTCGTCGCCGAGGCGCCGGGCGCAGGCGAGTGACTCCTCGAGGGCCTCGGCGGCCTCCTCGTACCGTTCGAGGCGTTCCAGCAGCATGCCGCGGTTGGCGAGGCCGCGCTGCACCCAGCTGTCCTCTCCGAGCCCCCGCCACAGGCCGACGGCCTCGTCGTTGAGCGCCAGCGAGCGCTCGCTCCGCCCGAGCATGAAGTGGACTGCGGCGAGATCGGTGAGCGCGTGCGCCTCCGCCTCCCCGTCGCCGGCGGCCCGGGCGGCGTCCAGCGCGGCCTCGTTGAGCAGGCCGAGCTCCTGGAGGCGCCCGCGTCGCTGGAGATAGGGGAAGGCGGCCCGGATGACGCGCAGGGCGGTGCTCGACCTCGGCGCGTACGCCTGGGCGAGGGCCACCAGACCGGGCAGTTCGCGGTCTCCCCAGGCCAGGGCCTCCGCCTCGCCCGGGAAGGGAGGGACCTCGCCGATCGGGGGCGGGACGCGGTTGCCCGCCAGATGGGCCGGGACGAGTGCCAGGCCCGCCTGGCGCGCCGACTCCCCGAACCACCGCAGGGCGCGCTCGACGGCCGCCGCGCGTCCCTCCTCGCCGTCCAGACGCACGGCGAGCTCGTGCGCGTAGTCCCGGACCAGGTCGTGGGGCACGAAACGCCCGTAGGCGACCTCGTCCAGCAACGCCACGTCGACGAGCCGTTCCAGGGCGGCGACCGCGCGCCGCTCGTCCAAGGGGGGTCCGGCGCCGTCGGCCGCCATCAGCTGCGCGACGAGGGCCGCGTCGTACTCGGGTATGTCGACGGCGCCCAGCCGGCGCAGGGCGAGCGCCGCATCCGGGTCGAGGGCCTCGTACGCCACGGACAGGGAGCGGCGGACGCTGAGGTCGTCGTACTCCAGGTGGTCCAGCCGGCCGGCCTGCGCGGTGAGGAGCCCGGCGAGGGCCGCGGGGGTGAGGGCACGGCGGGCGGCGAGCCGCGCCGCCGCGATGCGCAGGGCGAGCGGCAGACGGCCGCACAACTCGGCGAGCCGGTCCATGTCGTCGGTGCCGCCCGCTCGTGCGTCGTCGGTGCCGTCCGCCCCGGCGCCTTCTCGGCCGGAGACGGCACGCAGCAGTGCGGCGCTCTCCGCCCCGCTCAGCGGGGTGAGCGCGAAGCGCGCAGCCCCGTCGAGGGCCGTCAGCGGGGAGCGGCTGGTGACGACGACGGCGCAGCCCGCGCCGGCCGGCAGCAGCGGACGCACCTGTGCGGCCGAGGCCGCGTCGTCGAGGACCAGCAGGGTGCGGGTCGGGGCCAGGGTGGAGCGCAGCAGGGCGGCGGCCGCTTCGTGGCGTTCCGGGACGGCGCGCGGCGGGACGCCGAGGTCGCGCAGGAGCGCGGTGAGCGACTGGCACGGCGCCAGGGGCGTCATGCCGGGGGTCGCGCCGTGCAGGTGGAGATGGAGCTGCCCGTCGGGGAACTCCTCCCGGAGGCTGTGCGCGACGTGGAGGGCGAGGGCGCTCTTTCCCACCCCGGCCATGCCGCTGAGGACAGCCACGGCCGGGCGGTCGCGGCCGGTGCGGGTGAGCACGGCGCGCAGGTCGGCGACGAGCGCCCGGCGGCCGGTGAAGTGCGCCGGGGCGGGCGGGAGCTGGGCCGGTCTCGGCGAGGACCCGGGATACGCCACAGGCGCGCCGTCCGGGCAGGCCCCCGCGGGCGGGGGCTCACCGGCCCCGATCGGGTCGGCGGACGGTACCGGCCCATCGGGCGGGGCGGGCCTGGCGCCGCCCGGGGCCCAGGGGTCCTGGAGGATCTCCCGGTGCGCCTGCTGGACCGAGGGGCCGGGTTCTATCCCGAGTTCGCCGACGAGCCTCCGGCGCAGCGACTGGTACGCGGCCAGCGCCTCCGCCTGCCGTCCGGTCCGGTGCAGCACCAGCATCAGCTGTCGGTGGAAGGCCTCGCGCAGGGGGTACTGCGCGGTCAGCGCCGCGAGTTCGGGGCCGAGGCCGTCGGGCCGGCCCAGCTGGAGGAAGGCGTCGTACCGCCACTCCAGGAGCAGCAGCCACGACTCGCGCAACCGCCGCACCGTCGCGGGGGTGCCGTCCCCGGGGTCGTACAGCCCGGTCAGCGGGTCCCCGCGCCAGAGGTCGAGTGCCGCGCGGGAGCTGTCGACGACGGTCTGCCAGTCCTCACGGCCGCCGTCCGCGCCACCCGGTGCGCCGGTTCCGACGGGGCCCGGGCCGCCCTGGGGAGGCCCGCCGGAGTCCTCGTGCGGGACGGCCGGGCCGGAGGCGACGGAGGTGGTACGGGTGACGGCGCGGACGTAGGCGGCACGCGCCGTCCCGATGTGACGCTCGAAGGTGTCGACGTCGAGTTCACCGGGTTCCACGCGCAGCACGTAGCCGGGCGCCACCGCCCGCAGTCTGTCCTCCTCGGCGAGCAGCCTGCGCAGCCTGGCCACGTGGTTGTGCAGCGAGGCCCGGGCCGAGGCGGGAGGATCGTCGCCCCACAGGGCATCAAGCAGCGCGTCCGTGGGTACGACCCGGTTGGCGCGCAGCAGCAGGGCGCCGAGCAGCGCGCGGAGTTTCGCGCTGCCCGTCGTGCGGATCTCACCCGCGGCGTCGTGCACGGTCAGCGGACCGAGCAGGCCGAACCGCATTGCCTTCCTCCTGCGCTGACCGTTGGCCTCATGTTAGCGATGTGTTGGTGGAGGCTGGTTGTATCTCCTCGTCGGATCCGGTGAGACGGTGCTCGGCGTGGACGGCCACACTCGGGGGAGTGTCACCGCCACTCCGGATCCGAGGACAGAGAGAGCCTCGGTCACCTGCGATGACCGGGGCTTTCGTCATGCCGCCCGCGAACCGTCCGGAGAGGGGGCGGCGAGCGGGAAGCGGGCCTCCAGCGTGTAGTGCCCGGAAGGATACGGGCCGTGGGTCAGCCTGCCGCCGGCGGCCGCGATCCGTTCGGCGAGGCTGCGCAGGCCCAGGCCCAGGCCCAGGCCCGGGCCCGGGGCGGTAGGGACCGGTCGGGCCGGGGCGCCGACCCCGTCGTTCGCCACGGTCAGCAGCACCTCACCCGGCGGTGTGGCCACCGCCACCCGGCAGTTGAGGGCGGCCAGCCGGCTCCGGGCCGAGTCCGGTGCACGGTCCATCAGACGCAGCGCCAGCTCGCACGGGAACGAGATCGCCGGCAGCCGGGGCCGAGCAGGTCGTGCAGATCGCGGGCGAAGCTCAGCCGCTCCCGTACGACGACACGGCGCCGGTCGGCGTCGGCCATGGCGGCGGACACGGCCCCTGCGGCGCCGGCGCAGGCCGTCCCCTGCGCGGACGGTGCGGGCAGTGTCCGCGCCACGTCGCCCCCATTCCGCGTCTGGTACCCGCAGAGCGTCACCGGCGCCGCTGTCACTCGGCTATACGAGCCCCGCTGGTGGCGCCCGCCCCGGTGGTGCACAGGGCGACCGGAGTCGGAAAAGAGCCCCTCGTCCGGAGAACCGTCACGGCGGGCCAGCAGGGGCGGGCCCAGACGGACAACGGGGGGACCCATGCAGAGGATCGTGCCGGCCGAGGACATGCACGTGATCCGGGTGGCGCTGGAGCCGTGCCCAGCGACCACTTGGCCCGCCCCGCAGGCAACCAGGAGGAAATCTCGGTGCTCCGGCTCGCCGAGTGGATCCGGGAGCTCACCGGCTCCACCTCCGGCATCGTGCACGTGCCGCGCCCCACGGACGACCCGTCGGTCCGTCGGCTGCACACCGCCAAGGCTCACGAAGAGCTCGGCTGGACGGCCCGGTTCACGACGGAACGCGGACTGACCGCGACGATCGACTGGTTCCGCACCCGGTCGGCCGCCCCCTGGAGGACCTGCAGCTCGCCGGTGCAGAGGAAATGTAGAACCCCAATGTAGAACCCTCTGGCACCGTTCGGCCCAGGAGCGACCGGATCGGGAGCGGGCATGGTGCATCGGGTGTCGACGGCCGTGGGGAGCCGGCGGTCACACGCTCACCCAGCCCTTGCTGGTGGCGAGCACGCCCGCCTCGAAGCGGCTGCGCGCCCCGAGCCGCTGCATCAGATCGGCCGTGACGCGCCGTACCGTCCGCACGGACACGCCCGGTTGCCGGGCGACGGCCTCGTCCGTCAGCCCCTCCGTCAGCAGATCGAGCACGGCCCGCTCCGGCGCGGTCAGGGGGTTTCCGGTGACGGCCGAGGCATCGGCCGCGCTCTCGCCGAGCGGCTTCGCCTGCTGCCAGGTCTGCTCGAACAGCGCGAGCAGCGCGGTCAGCGCCCCGGTGCCCTCCAGCACCAGCGCCCCCATGTCCGCCGCAGCCGGGTCCATCGGCACGATCGCCCTGCTGCGGTCGTAGATGAGCATGCGAAGCGGCAGCCGGGGCAGCGTGCGCACCAGGCCCCCGCGCTCCCCCAGCCAGGCCACGTACTCCCTGGTCGCAGGGGAGTTGCGACAGCTGTTGAGGAAGATGTACCGAAGGCGAACCCCCCGGTCGCTGGTCGAGGTGTCCAGCGGCCGGGCGGCCTCCAGATGCTCCTCGCTCTGGCCCCCGCCCGGGACGAACGCCGCTATCTCGCGGCTACAGGTCCCGGCCAGATGCTCGATCTTGGACTGGATCTGTTCCATGGACCGCAGCTTCTGCACCTCCGTGACGTCCTGCCCGCCGCTGGCGCGGATGTCGGCGAGCATCCCGGCCCCCGCGATCCGACTCGCCCTGATCTGGCGCTCCCGCTCCAGGAGTTCGGTCTCCTGACTGGCGAGCAGCGACGTCAGACCCAGCTCCGGGTCGACGGGACGGCCCGTGCCGCCGTCCGGCGAAGGCCGTACGAGCGACAGGGCGGCCAGCCGGTCCAAGGCCGATCGCGCACGTTCCTCGGGCCATCCCAGGGCCTCCGCAAGGCCGGAAACAGTCCCCGGCCCGCCCTTGAGCATGACGCGGTAGACCGCTTCCTCATCCGGGCCGATCCCCAATCGGCCGAGCATGGTTCCCCTCCCCCAGGGCGGCGGTGGGTCATACCGCACATCACTTCCGCGCCCGTGGATGCGGCCGCATACTCTACGCGATGGCCGAAACAGGACGGCGGCGTTTGCGGCCTCGGGGACACGGTTGTTACTCCCGGTGCGGACCCCGGAAACACGGGCACCGCGGTGTCCGGGGAGAAGGCCCGGGCCGGTGCGGCGGGGCGGTCGTGCACCTCGTGGACGGCCGGCTGGAGTCCGCCACCCACCTCTCCCCGGCCGACGTGCGGACCCTGCTGTCGAAGGCGGGCTGTCCGGGCGAAGTGGGGCACATCTACGTACAGCCGCCGCCGCCCGTCGCGGCACTGCCCTGGGGCACGGCTCCGTCCCTTGATGTCGTGCTCTTCCTCTCCCACGTCACGCTGACCGAGTCGGAACGGGCCGCCGACACGGTGCTGAAGCGCTGCAGGGCCGGCGGCCTGCGGTTCAGAGGGCTCTCGGCGATGCCGCTGCCCCTGCTGGTGGAACTGCTCGGTGTGGAGGGCTGACCACGGCCGACCGGCCGTGGTGCGGGAGCGGGAGCCGCGGTCCCCGGGCCGGTGCCCCTTCCGGTCGGGTGCCGCTGTCGGCCGGGAGCCACCCTGGCCCGGAGACGTGTCCGAGCCCGCGGACGTGTCCTCGTCCTGCCATTGCAGGTCCCTGACACGAGAAACCTCTGGGCAAGGCTCCCGGCTCCGAGCAGGGTGGTCTCACCCCGACAGAGCGCCGATCGACGGGAACGGCGCCCGGAACCGGCCGGCGTACCCGGATCACTCTGCTCAGCCGATGCGGCCAGGGGAACCATGCAGACCTTCCTCAGCACCACGTACATGACGGCGTTCGCGGCGACCGGGCTCGCCGCCGTCCTCCTGGGGGCCGGAACGGTGACCGGGACGGTCGTCGCCGCGGGCGACGGGACCCACGAGGCGCCCTCGGGGCAGGGGGCCACGGCCGTGGCCGGCGGCTCCCACGGCAAGCCCGGCGACGCGGCGAAGGACGGCAACACATGGTGACCGTGACCGCCGTGGCACCGTCGGAGACCCTGCATCTGAACCTACCCGGACGGGCAGGTCCATCTCGATCTGCGCGGCTCGGGCCCCGCGCCGCTGGACACGGCGGACGCGCTCGGCGAACTGCTGCGGCTGCCGGGCGTTCCGGAGTCCGGATCCCCGGCACATTCGACGAGTCCGTCCGCGCCTGGCGCACCCGTACCGCGGACGGACGTCTGCTGCTGGTGCTCGACGACGCGGCCGACGAACGCCGGCTGCGACCGCTGCTTCCCGTGACCGACCGGTGCGCGGTGCTCATCACCAGCCGCTCGGGGCTGTACGCGCTCGAAGGAGTGAGCCGTACGGTACTGGCGCCGCTCTCGGCGTCCGAGTCGTGCTTCCTCTTCGAGAAGCCGGCGGGCCGATCCCGCACGGGTGCCGACCCGCCGCCGCGGCCGCCGTCGTCGACGCCTGCGCCGGGCTGCCGCTCGCCCTGCGCGTCGCCGGCTCCAAGGTCGCGGCCCGGCCGCACTGGCCGTTGTCCCGGCACGCCGAACGGCTCACCGCCCCGGACCGGACGCTGGCCGAACCGGCTTTCGCCGACCTGTCGTTGCCCGACCGCCTCAGGGAGGCGTACCACCGGCTCGAGCCCTCCCGCCCGCCTCGCCCTGCGGTTCCACTCGGCGCTGGGCCCGCAGCCGGTGACGGCCGGCACGGCCGCCCGCGCCCTGGGGACCGGTACCGAGGAGGCCGAGGAACTGCTCGCCGACCTGGCCGCCGCCCACTGGGCGGACGTGGTCCGCGGGCCCGGCGGACACGCGTACCGGCTGCACCCGCTGGTCAGGCTCTTCGCCGGCGGCATGCTGGCGGAGGAGGAAGGCGCCGTCCCTCGAGTGTTGCCGGTGCGCACCTCCTGAGCACTGACCAGAACGGGCGACACGGCCTGACGGCCGGCCCGGAAAGCCCCGGAACCACCCCGAGACCCGAGAGACGAGGCAGGTCCACTCATGCCGAGCCCTTCCGGCTTCAGCTACGAAGCCCGCGCCGACGGCACCATCGTCATCACCCACCGCCGGCGGAAGGCCGCGACACTGCGCGGCGACCGCGCCGCGAGGTTCGCCGAGGAGGTGGAGTCCGGCGACGCCCAGGAGGTGATGGCGCGCTGGACGGGCTCGTACAAGTTCGGCAACGAGCGCACCGCCCGCAACCACCCGAGGAACCAGGGGCGCCGCGCCTGAACCCGGCCCGGGGTCGGACGGCGCCCCACGAGAGACAACAGAATGGAATCCGTTGATGACTGGCGCGCGTCCCGCGGAATCGCTGTCTTCGGCGCCGGCTACATCGGCCTGGTCACCGGAGCGTGCCTCGCGGAACTGGGTCACCGTGTAGTCGTACGCGACATCCGGCCCGAGCGGATCGGACTGCTGGACTCCGGCGAAATGCCCTTCTTCGAACCGGGTCTCGGCGACCTGATCATCCGGAACAAGGACCGGCTGGCCTTCACGCTGGACGTGCACGAGGCCGTGAGCGACGCCGAAGCGGTCTTCGTCTGCGTGGACACCCCGCCGACCGCCTCGGGAGACGCCGACCTCTCCCGCGTGTGGGCGGTCGTCGACGCCCTGCGTGACACCTCGCATCTCCTCGCCGTCGTTGTCGTCGTCGTCGTCGTCGTCGAGGGCACGGTGCCGGTCGGTACCGGTGCGCGGGTACGGGCCGCCCTCGACGAGCGGGGGCTGGGGCATGTGGGATACGCGTCGACCGGAACCCCGAGTTCACCGCGGAGGGCAGGGCGGTCGAGGACTTCCTGCGCCCCGACCACGTGGTGATCGGCGCCTCGGACGACACCGTGGCCACGTGGGGGGGCGGGTCTCTACGAAGTACTGGACTCGCCGGTCGAGCTGATGGGCGTCGCCTCGGCCGAGATGGTCAAACTCGCCTCCAACGCCTTGCTCGCCACGAGGACCACCTTCATCAACGAGATCGCGACCGTCTGCGAGGCGACCGGCGCGGACATCGGGCACGTGTCACGCGCGGTGGGCCTGGACCACCGCCTGGGGCCCCACTTCCTGAACGCGGGCCTCGGCTACGGCGGCTCGTGCTCCCGAAGGACTCCCGCGCGCTGCGTGCCATGACCAGCAACTCCGGCTACCCCTTCCAACCCCTCAACGCGGTCATCCACGTGAACGAGCTCCAGCCGAGGCGGGCCATCCAGCGGCTCAAGGCCGAGTTCGACGGCCTGAAGGGCCGCCGGATCGCGCTGCTGGGCATGGCCTTCAAGCCCGGTACGGACGACATGCGCGAGGCCCCGAGCGCGATCATCGCCTCCGCCTCCTCGCCGAGGGCGCCACCGTCACCTGCTGGGACCCGATGGCGCCGCACACCGACGACCGGTGGGAACCGTGGTCGTCGACCACCCGCCGACCGGACCCCCTCGGCGCGATGACCGACGCGGACGCGGCGATCCTGGTCACCGAGTGGCCCGAACTGACGGACGTCGACCGGCCGACCGCCGCCCGTCTGATGCGGAACCCTCTGCTCCTGGACGGCCGCAACCTGCTCGACCCCGCCGCCCTTCTCTCGGCGGGCTCCACGCACATGGCTGTGGGGCGCGCCACGCGGCGCCCCCCCGGTGAGGAACACGGCAGGCGGGGGCTCGTGTCACGCCACATGCCACTGGTGCGCCCGACCACCCCGCCACTCGACCCAGTTCGGGTCGTCGAGGAGGTCCCAGGCGTCCGGGAGGCCCGCCCGGCGTAGGAACTCGATCACGTCCCTGTCGTCGTGCGCGAGCCCGAGTATCTTCCCGCGCACGGTCACCCGCCGCCCGCCGGACGGGGACGGCCGGTGCACGACGATCGGCGGGGCCACGCCTCCAGGGTGCGCCGCTCCGGCCGTGATCGCAGCCGGTCGCGGCCGGCGGGCGGCCCCCACCGGACCGCGGGGTGTCTACTCCCCCGGTCGCCCGGGCGGCCGGGGGACGCCGAGGCTGCCCCACGGCGCGCACACCTCGCACATCAGCAGCTCCGGGAACTCCTCCAGGGCGATCACGACGTGCTCCTTGTCCAGGTAGCCGAGCTGCGTCCGGTACAGACCGCAGTTGCCCCGGTGCAGCATGGGCTGGGCACCCTCCACCCGAGCGGGCTGCAGTTTCCACGACATCTCGATCCGGGCGACGTCACGGCGCCTCCGGTCTTCCTCCTCCTCGCGCTTCAGCTCGTCGAGGGTGCGCTCGGTCTGCCGCAACTGGTAGGCGAGCCAGTCGCGCAGGCCCTCGTTGAGTCTGATCCGCTCGGAGCGCGACAGGTCGGACATGGGTTCCTGCCCCGCTCACGCCGCGGCGGAGCTCACCGGCGGCGCGGCGCCGGAGTCGTCCCCGGCCGGGTCGCGCGCCGTGCCGCCCTCTCCGGACCCGGCTCCGCCGGACTTGTGCGCGGTGCCGTTCCCGTCCTCGTGCACGGTGCCGTTCCCGTCCTCGGCGTGCTTGAGCGCCATACGGGCCTTCACCACGTCCGGTGCTTCGAGGGCCGCCCAGTACGGGTGGGTCGACACCTCGATCGACAGCGTCAGCACGAGCTCACGCAGCCGGGCCTCCTCGGCCCTCTGCTCCTCGCTCCACCCGGGGCTCTCCGGGAACTCGCGGCGGTAGCTGGAGTAGTGCCCCTCTTCCCCCGTCCATCCTTCGGCGGGCTCCACGGACCACGGCAGCTCCCGGCACAGCGCCCGGTACGCGGAACGGGCCCGGTGAAGGCGCAGCTGAGCGTCGCGCAACTCGTCGGGGAAGTCATAATCGGCCACGGCTAGAATGATACGCCTGTTCGAATATCTGACGGGAGGGTACAGCGGGCGATGCCGGACGCGGCGACCCCCTCGCCACCCGCGGACGGCGACGGTCCGCATCCACGGGGAACCGGCGGAAACGTCCGGAACCGATCGGGAGCCCCGCTCCGCGACCGGGTTGACGCAGCGGCGACGTGACACCTGCCGGCGGAAACGTCCGGGAGCGAGCACCCCGCCCTCTCGTGACTTCCCTGCCCGCCTTCGCGTCAAGGCCCCCCGGGCACGCACACCCTCTACAAGCTCGACACCAACGCCAACGGCACCTGGTCCTCCGCCAAGGCCGACAAACAACTGGCCGTCAAGAAGGTCACGTTCTCCCGGGCCACCCAGGCCCCGGCGGACATGCGGCGACGCATCCAGGGGCGCGGCATCTACTACCGGATCAGCGCAGGCGCGTACACCGGCTGGTGGGTCGGCGAGTACTACCCCAAGGCGTTCCTCCGCGGCGAGTACCTGACCACCGTCTACCACCCGCAGCGCACCCTCACCTTCCCCGCCGACAAGAACGTCACCTGCTTCAGGTTCGGCACCGACGGCGCCGTCGGCAGCACCAGGACCGTCAGGTTCGCCAAACCGTCCAACGCCCCCTTCGACCGCCGCGCCATCGTCAACGGCCGACCCATGTGCAAGATCACAGCGGGAGCGCTCACCGGCTACTGGGTCTGGGCCGGCGACGTCCTCACCGACGGACGCTGAACGACACCGATCGACGAGATCCACAAGAGCGGCGCCGCCCCCGGCAGGCTCGTCCTCGGCGTCCGAACGCCGATGTACGCGTGCCGCTCCAGGACGACGACACCGTCGGCGTCCTGGAGCGGAAGCACTACCGGCCCAGGAAGAGCCGCAGGTGCTCGCCGGTGTGCGAATGCGGTGCGCGCGCGAGGTCGGCCGGGGTGCCGGTGAAGATGACCTCGCCGCCGGTGTTGCCGCCCTCGGGGCCGAGGTCGATGACCCAGTCGGCCTGGGAGATCACGGCCAGGT
This sequence comes from Streptomyces sp. HNM0645, assembly GCF_030056615.1. Taxonomy (NCBI): domain Bacteria; kingdom Bacillati; phylum Actinomycetota; class Actinomycetes; order Kitasatosporales; family Streptomycetaceae; genus Streptomyces; species Streptomyces sp. HNM0645. The sequence goes on from NZ_JASHLT010000021.1 coordinate 101,818, forward strand.
CGTGCTCGATGACGATCACGGTGTTGCCCCGGTCGACGATCCGGTTCAACAGGCCGACCAGATTGTCGATGTCGGACAGGTGCAGTCCGGTGGTCGGCTCGTCGAGGATGTGGACGGTGCCCGAGCCGGAGAGCCGGTCGGCGAGTTTCAGCCGCTGTCGCTCGCCGCCCGAGAGCGTGGCGAGCGACTGTCCGAGGCCGAGGTAGCCGATACCGGTCTCGATCAGGGCGGCCGCCTTGGTACGCAGCGGTCCGTAGGGGAAGAACTCCGCCGCGTCCTCGGCGGACATCTCCAGGACGTCCGCGATGTTCTTGCCGCCCACCCGGTGCCGCAGCACGGCCTCCTTGAAGCGGCGACCCTCACAGACCTCGCAGTGCGTGGTGACCGGGTCCATGTAGGCGACCTCGGTGACGAGCAGGCCGCGGCCCTCGCACTCCTCGCACGCGCCTTTGGAATTGAAGCTGAAGAGACTGGGATCCTCGCCGCTGGCCTTGGCGAAAAGCTTGCGGATGGCATCCATCAGCTTCAGGTAGCTCGCCGGTGTGGAGCGCGAGGAGCGCGGGATGGGCGACTGGTCGACGAAGACGGCACCGGTGTGCTGGGCCCGGAAGGCACGGGCGATCAGGGAGCTCTTGCCCGCGCCGGCCACTCCGGTGACCGCGGTGAGGACGCCGACGGGGATCTCGGTGGAGACGTTCTTGAGGTTGTTCACGCCGGCGTCGCGGACCGGCAGCGTCCGGTCGTACCGGCGGGGGTCGTCCTTGAGACCGCCGGCGCGCCGCAGACCCTGCCCGGTCAGCGTGGCGGCCGCGCGCAGATCCTGGTAGCCGCCCTCGAAGACGATCGTGCCGCCGTGGACGCCGGCCCGGGGGCCGATCTCGACGACGTGGTCGGCGACCGCCATGACGTCGGGGTCGTGCTCCACGACGAGGACCGTGTTGCCCTTGTCGCGCAGGGCGCGCAGCAGGTCGTTCAGCCGGTTGACGTCGCGGGGATGCAGTCCGACGCTGGGCTCGTCGAAGATGTAGGTCAGTCCGGTCAGTTCACTGCCGAGGTGGTTGACGAGCTTGAGCCGCTGGCCCTCGCCGCCGGAGAGCGTGGAGGTCGCGCGGTCGAGGGTGAGGTAGCCCAGGCCGATGGACTGGATCTGCCCCAGCGTCTCCAGGACGGTGATCACGAGCGGGGTCTCGAGTCGTTTTCGCAGTGCGGCGACCACGCCTATGAGGTCGCCGACCTGCATCCGGCTCCAGTCGGCGATGTTGCGGCCGTCGATCCGGGTGGCGAGCGCCTTCTGGTTGAGCCGGGCGCCGTCGCAGGTGGGGCAGACACCCTCGGTGAAGAACTCGGCCGCCTTGTCCCGGGCGGCCTTGCTCATGCCGTTGGAGTCCCGTTTGAGATGGCGGCGGACGAAACTGTCGACCAGACCCTCGTACTTGAGCGCCGGCACGTTGCCGTTGGGGTAGGTCACCTCGACCGTCCCGCCGCTGCCGTACAGCAGGGTGTGCATCTCCGCGTCGGTGTAGTCGGCGAGCTTCTTGTCGGCGTCCAGGCGCTCGTACTTGGCGTAGAACTGCCGGTTGGCACTGTCCGCGGTGTAGCCGGGCAGGAGGATGGCGCCGTCGGCGACCGACCTGCCGAGGTCGATCATCAGCTCGGGGCTGGGGCGCCTGGCACGGCCGAGGCCCTCGCACTCGGGACACATGCCCTTGGGGTCGTTGAAGGAGTAGAGCCAGGTCTGACCGAGGCCGCCGTTGCCGTGGTTGGCGAACAGGACGCGCATCACCGTGTAGACGTCGGTGACCGTGCCAACGGTGGAGCGGGCGTTGCCTCCGAGGGGGCGCTGGTCGACCACGACCGGGGTGGTCAGCCGGGTGACGGCGTCCACGTGGGGTCGTTCGAACTTGGGCAGGTCGTGTCGGATGTTCCACGGGAAGGTGGCGTTGAGCTGCCGCTGGGCCTCCACCGCGACGGTGTCGAAGACCAGGGAGGACTTTCCGGAGCCGGAAACGCCGACGAAGACGCTGATGCGGTTCTTGGGAATGACGAGGGAGACATCCTTGAGGTTCTCGCGGGCACCGACGACCTGAATGCCCTCGTCGGTTTCGGTTACCGGCGTCTGGTTCACCGATCATCCTCTCTGCGGGGTGTGACTCGTCGAACTCACTGCAGGTGCGCGTGGACGGCCCGCAGCAGGGCGGGTCCAGGGGTCGACCGTGGGACCGAGTCGGTCCACGGGCTCACCGGCGGACGAGACGAGGAACTTCTCGAAGTTCCAGCGCATGTCCCCGGCACGGCCCTCCGCGCGGCGAAGGGGGTCAGGGCGGTGTGGAGCGGGTGGCGGTCGGGCCGTTGACGGCGATCTTCTCGGCGAGGGGGAACGAGATGTCCTGGCGGGCGCAGAAACCGGCGATCTCCTCGAGGTGCCCGGCTCCTGCTCGCCGAACTGGTTGCACGGCACTCCGATGACGACGAGCCCGTCCTCGCGATGGTGGCGGGCGAGCGTCTGGAGACCGGAGTAGTGGCCTGCGAGGGCGCAGTGAGAGGCGACGTTGACGATGAGCAGGCAATGGCAGCCGGTGCCGGGCCGACAGATCGGTGCGGCCGACCAGTTCGATGAAGGCGATGTCGAACAGGGCCATGCCGTGCACGGGTTCACCCGGTCCGGACGCACTCGATGTCGCGTCGCGGTGCGCTCGTGCGCCGCTGACGGATCGTCGGCCGGGGGTGGGGGCGGGGTGCGCCCCGAGGGGACGGGGTGTGAGCCGACGTGGGGGCGGGGGAGGCCGGCCCACACCCCGGACGGGGGCGTCCGCCTACCGGCTCAGGGCCCGGTACTTGCGGACGGCGAGGGGGAAGAACAGCAGGAGGATCGCGAGCGGCCAGACGAAGGACATGAGCATCGCATGCTCGGCGATCCACGACGTGCCACCGACCCCGGGGTTGCCGAACAGCTCACGGATGGCGTGGGCGGTGGACGACAGCGGGTTCCACGCGGCGATCGGCGCGAGCCAGGCGGGCATCATCTCCGGTGACGCGAAGGTGTTGGCGACGATACCGAGCGGGAACAGCAGGGTGTAGACGGCGGAGGCCGCCTCGGGGGTGCTGATGATCAGGCCGAGGTAGATGCCGACCCACAGGAGGGCGAAGCGCAGCAGCAGCAGCGCGAATCCGCCCAGCGCCTGTGCGAATCCGTCGTGCCGGCTCCAGCCGGCGATGGCACCGCAGCCCACGAGGATCGCCAGGACCACGGTGCTGTAGAGCATGTTGACGATGGACTGCCCGATGACGACGGAGGCGGCGGACACGGGCATGGAGCGGAACCGGTCGGTGACTCCCTTGGATGCGTCGGCGGTGACCCCGGCCATGGTCTCGCCGATGCCGAACGCCATCGACATGACGAACATGCCGGGCATCAGGAACTCCATGTAGTCCCCGCCGCCCTCGATCTGCATCCCACTGCCGAAGATGCCGCCGAACAGCAGCACCATGAGGATCGGGAAGGCGAGGCCGGCCAGGATCTGCGTGGGGTTGCGGACCCAGTGGGCCAGTCCGCGGAGCGTGAGGGTCCAGGAGTCCGCCAGAACCCAGCCCAGCTTGACCACGGGGTTCGTGGGCACTTCGGGGGTGGTGATCGCGGTCATGACCGGGCGACCCCCTTGAGGCTCGGCTCGGCGGACGTGGCCGTCCCGTTCCCGGTCAGGCTCAGGAACACCTCGTCGAGGGTGGGCCTGCGCAGGGCGATGTCCTCCGCCTCGATGCCCGCGTCGTGGAGCGATCGGGTGACGCTGGTCAGGGCGGCGACCCGGTCCTCGACGACGACGCTGAGGCGCCGGTTGTCGGCGTCGGCCTCGGGTTCGGACCGCAGCAGCGGGCCGATCAGGCGGACGGCGGGTTCGAGGTCGTGTGCCCGGCGGAGTACGACGTCGATCCGGTCGCCGCCGATCCTGCTCTTGAGTTGGTCCGGGGTGCCGGTCTCGACCACCCCTCCGTTGTCGATCAGGGCGATCCGGTCGGCCAGTTGGTCGGCCTCGTCGAGGTGCTGGGTCGTCAACAGGACGGTCCGGCCCTCGGCGACCAGGCCGCGGACGGACTCCCAGACGTCGCTGCGGCCCCGCGGGTCCAGCCCGGTGGTGGGCTCGTCGAGGAACAGCACGGACGGCGCCAGGATGAGACTGGCGGCGAGGTCCAGGCGCCGGCGCATACCGCCGGAGTACTGCTTGGCCGGCTTCCCGGCCGCCTCCGCCAGGCCGAAGCGCTCCAGCAGCTCATCCGCCCGGCGCCGCGCCTTGTGCTTGCCGATGTGGCATAAGCGCCCGAACATCACGAGGTTCTGGCGACCACTCAGATCCTCGTCCACCGCGGCGTGCTGCCCGAGGAGCCCGATGTTGTAGCGGGGAGCCCGGAGCTGATATTCAAGTTTTAGTACGCCGCCCCGCGGGCTCTTCACGCACCTCCCAGTGGTCGCGATGGGCGGCGTACCAGTCGACCGTCTCGCGCAGCCCGTCCCGAAGGAACCAGCCGGTTCGTAGCCCAGTTCCCGGCGGATCTTCGTGTCGTCCACCGCGCACCGGAAGTCGTGTCCCCTGCGGTCCGCGACCCGTTGCACGACATCCCAGTCGCGCCCGCAGAGGGGAGCAGGCGGCCGGCCGTCTCCAGGTCGGACAGGTGGGTGCCGCCGTCGATGTTGCAGATCGGTGCCGACGATGCCGACGCCCCTGGCGGTGCCTCGCGTCGTCGGACACGCAGGCCCGCCGACCGGTGCGCGGGGCGGCCGCGGCAGCGAACTGCCGGGCCCGGTTCGGGCCCTGACCGACGGCGTGGACCTCGGACAGCGACGGCAGCGCACGGTGCAGAACGAGCAGGCAGGACCAGGCCGGATCGCCGACGCCGAACAGACCGGGGGAGCGGGGGCAGGCGGGGCCAGGTAGCGGGCTGCGAGTCCGGAGGGGATGGCGCGGCGCCAGTTGTCGAGGGCCCCCGCGCCGGCGATGCCGAGGAGGAATCCGTCGTCGGCGAGGAGCAGTTCCACCGTCGCGTCGGGCAGGGAGACGGAAGGGGCGAGGTGCGGGGCGAAGCATCGGCCGAAGGGGCCGGGGGCCTGGAGTCAGCCGGCAGCGTGTGACGGGAAGCGTGAAGAGGCTCTCGGGACCGAAGACCGGTCCGTGACCGAGGAGCAGTCGCTGGACGTCGAAGAACCGCTCCTCCATGAAGGCCACGTCGTCGAAGACGCCGTCCGCGTCTTGCGAGGTCAGCATGATCGGCGCGGCGGTCGTCCTCTTGGGACGGGCATCATGGATACACAAACTTGAGTTTCACGGGGTTCACGGCCTGATCCACCGAATCCCGATCAACGGCCGGAAGCCGTCCCCGTCAGGAGACCTGCTGCTCACCGGCCATGACGTAGGCACCCGCCTCGAGACGCTCGATCAGCTCCCTCGTCCAGGCGGCCTGACTTGCGGCGCTGTGCTCCCAGAGCCCGAGCAGCTCACGGATATGGGCTCGCTGCGGCAGCTCGCCCGCCGTCTCGTCGACCTTGGCGATCAGCTCCCCCTGCTCGGCCGAGAGCGACGCGATGCGTTCGTGCAGCAGCGCGATCGCCTCCGCGCGGCGCAGCGCGGGCAGCAGGACCAGCGCCGCCCCGAGCATGTCCGGACGGTTGTTCCCCTGCCGCAGGGCGTCACGCAGCAGCCGGAAGAACTCCTCCTCGCCCGGGGGCGCGATCTCATAGTCGACCCGGCCGGGCCAGTCGGGGATGTCGGTCGACTTCAGCAGCCCGTCCTTGGCCAATTGCCGCAGGGCGTGGTAGATCGAGCCGAACTTGATGTGCGCCCATTCGTCAGCACCCCAGGACAACAGCTCCGAGCGGACCAGATAGCCGTGCGCCCGGCCGTGCATCCGCACGACCCCCAGGACGAGCAATCTCGTGGCTGACATGGTCTCCCTGCTGCATCTCCTCACGACGCGGACCCGCACACGGCGACCCGTCGACCGGTCCTCGCCGGTTGATCCCCACGGTAGTACACGACCTGCTGTTCTCCACGGGGCGCGGGTGGGAACGGACAAGGGGCACCGCCACCGGTCCAGCGCCGCTGCAACGACTCTCAGCGAAGATCTCCGCGCGTGCCGTGGTCCGGTCGGGCCAACGGCGGTTGCCGATCTCTGCCTTGAATGGCCGTGGCCGGCGAGCTCACCGTCTGATCCACGCGCCACGGGCTGGAGGGCTGGGGATCAATGCCCCGGCCCTCTTCGCCTGCCCGGCCGGTCACGCCTCGTCGAGCAGGGTCAGATGCTCGGCGGTGAGCGAGATGTCCGCCGACGCCATGTTCGCCCGGAGGTGGGAAACGGAGGAGGTGCCCGGAATCGGCAGCAGGACCGGCGAGCGGTGCAGTTGGACGAATTCGACGCACTCCAGCCGCAGCCGGCGCAGACTCAGATCCGCCTGCTGACGCAGATGGTCGGGCCTGCCGAGCACCCGCCACTGATGAGGGCTCGGCCGAAGTAGACCGCGCGCATCGGTGAGGTGTCGATGAGCACACGGACGTCGCGATGATCGACGAAGTTCTCGAAGCAGTGGCCGCCGCTGCGGACCGCGATCCGCTTCCCGTCCGCCACGGCGTCCGTGACGACCCGGGCGATCTGCCGCGGCGTGTGGACCACGTGCACGACGTCGAGGTCGCGGCGAAGCGGGCGTTGAAGCCCCTGGCGACCGACTTCCGTACCGGGGGCCGGAGGCACCGACGGCGATGACGGGTGGCTCGGGCACGCATACGGTCCCCTGCCTCCCGGCGGCCCCTGCCGGTGCCGCGACGGCACCCGTGGCGGCGACCGCGGCACCCACGCCGGTCGCTGTCAGAAACCCGCGGCGACTGACTCGGCCCACGACACAACACCCGGTCCTTCGATGATGAGACAGCGAGTGGGTGGAAAGGCGCGATGACACGTCCCCCTCGCGGCACGGCTCCCTTGCCGTGCGCACGGGTCCCGGCGAACCGAGCCCCGACCGACGCGCACTCCCCCGAGCTCGCCGCCGCCTCTCCATCGGAGGCGTCGGACATCGTCACGCTCGTGCCGGCCCCTGGGGCTCCAGCACGATGACGGGGATCTTCCGATCGGTCTTCTTCCGATAGCTCTTGTACTGCGGAAATATCGCGGTCATCGCCTCCCACAGGCGCGCCCGCTCCTCCCCCTCCGCCTCCCTGGCGACCGCCTCGAACACCTCGGCGGCCACTTGCACCCGTACCCGGGGCTCCGCCAGTAGGTTCAGATACCAGTGGGGGTGGTGATCGGATCCGCCGTTGGATCCGACGATGACGCAGTTCCCCTGGTCCTCCCCGTAGATCAGCCCGGTACGCCGCAGAGACCCGGACTTACGTCCCCGGGTGGTCAGCAGCAACGTGGGCTTGCCGTACCAGATGTGCCCGCTCTCGCCGTCGCTCGCCAAGTACCGACGTACATGCGTTGCGACCCAGCCGGTGGGGCTGTCGAGTACCCCGTCCTGTTCCTCCATGCACTCTCTCCGTCCGCCGGGAGGCACACCGTACCACCCGGTACTCCAATTTGAGTATCACTCCCTTCACCATCAACATCGTTGATGGCGAAGGGAGTTGTAGGCTCAGTGAGCAAGGTGTGGCCGCCCTGACGGACGCGCCAAGAGCATGCGGCGAGAAGTCCGCGCCACGCAACGCGTTCCGGGTGCCGGCCCCCGGCTCTCGAGCGCTTCTCGAGGCGGGCTCGACCGTCCGCAACGCGAGAAGCCGGTGGGGTGCGGGCGACAACCCGCGCCCCACCGGCGCTGATCCGGCCGATGGCCATCCGCAGGCTCCCCCCTCGGTAAGCGCTCCGCCGAGGCGCCCACGAAACCGGTCCGCCTCCAGCGGAAGGTGCGAGGAGCCCGTACCCGGCTTGAGTGCCAAGGGCGCCGAAAGACCCCGTTGAAAGTGCATCCCCAGTACTTGCTGGAGATAACCGCCTCCTTTCACATTCACCACCTCTTCGGGCAGCTCGGACTACCCGTTTCGGCTTCCGTCCCCGTGAGCCGTCATCTCATAGGCAACAGGAAAACGGAAGGAACACGAAGCCGGCCCGGCAGTTATTGATCCGAACTGGTTTGGGTCCTGGGTCGTTGGTCAGGGGCCGTTGCGTGATCACGTTCCGTCCGGATTGCCGCGCTGGCCCTGACTTGGAGGGGACGTGCCGGTTCGGGCAGGGGTGGACGCAGTGCAGGCACGGCCTCGGTGATCATGTGAGTGTCGAAGTCCCATGATCACTTGGCGAGTCCGTGCCTGCTTTTTCATCTTCTCCTATGCCCACCGCGCTGGCCCAACTGGGCCGCACTTCCGCGCCGGTCCCGCTGGCGGACGCGATTGCTCTGTCCGACTTCCTGAACCTGGTGCCCGACCCGCGCGGCGTTCGCGGCCGCCGCTACCGACTGACTGCTCTGGTCACGGCGGCCGCGGCAAGTGTCATGGCCGGCGCCCGCTCACTCACCGCGATCACGGAATGGATCAGCGACGCCCCTGCGTGGGCCTGCCGGGCTCTCGGGTTCCCTGTCGATCCGCTGACCGGCACCGTGTCCGTCCCGCACCCCCACACCTTGCGCCGCCTCCTCGTCCAGCTCGACGGTGACGCCCTGGACCGGGCCATCGGGGCCTTCCTCTCCGCCCGCGCCGCCCCAGCCGGCCCCGAACTGCGGGCGATCGCCGTCGACGGCAAGGCCCTGCGCGGCTCACGCACCGCCACCACCACGCACGTCACCCTGCTCGCCGCGATGAACCACAGCGGCCACGTCCTGGCCCAGCGTCAAGTCGCCGACAAGAGCAACGAGATCCCCGCCTTCCAGCCCCTGCTGTCCACCATCGATCTGACCGGCACGGTCATCACCACCGATGCCCTGCACACCCAGCACGCCCATGGCGCGTACCTGCGTGAGCGCGGTGCCCACTACATCGCCCAGGTCAAGGCCAACCACCCAGGCCTGTTCGACCGTGTCCGCCGCCTGCCCTGGCGCGAGATCACGCTCGACCACTACGACCGCACCCGAGCCCATCACCGCCTGGAGATCCGGCGGCTGAAGACGGCCGCCTTCGCCCACCTCGACTACCCCGACGCTCGCCAGGCCCTCCAAGTCGTGCGCTGGAGGAAGGACTTCACCAGCGGGAAGCTCACCATCGAGCGCGTCTACCTGATCACCAGTCTGCCGCCCGGCGCGGTCACCGGCACCCAGCTCGCCGCCTGAATCAGGGGACACTGGAAGATCGAGAACCTTCTGCACCACGTCCGCGACCGCACCTTCCGCGAGGACGACTCCAAGATCCACGTCGGCCGTCTCCCGCGCATCATGGCCGGCCTGCGCAACCTCGCCATCGGCGTCCACCGCCAGGACGGCCACGTCAACATCGCCGCCGCCCTACGCCGCACCGCCCGCGACTACCAAAGGCCCCTGGCCGCCCTCGGCCTCACCGGATGAATACGGACAGATCTCGATCAGGCAAGGGACCCTGGGTCGTTGGTGGGGTGTGAGCGATCTGGTGGGGGACGCGCGGCATCTGTCGCCGTCGGCGCAGGAGGTCCTTCGGCCGTGTTCTTGCGTGGCAGGTCCGCCAGCAGGCCCAGCACCAACCGGCCGGCCCGCAGCCGGGGTTCGACCCGCGCGAACCGGCCCGCAATGCGGCCCATGGCCACCATGAACGCCTCACGCCAACGCGCGGGACCTATGCGGTGACCTGCGGCCACCGTCTCAACGTCGGTCCCCACAACTCACGGTGATCAACGGTGGTCGCACCCCTTCGGTGTCTCCTGTCAGTCCCGGACGAGACAGAACGGGTGTCCTGCGGGATCCGCGAAGATGCGCCAACTCCGCTTGCCGTCACCCCCGTCGAGCAGGGTGGCGCCCCGATTGATGACATCCTCCTGGGCTTGGTCCAGGTCCTTGACCCTCAGGTCGAGGTGGAGCTGCTGGGGGTGAGCAGGGTCCGGCCACCGCGCCGGCTGATGGTCTTCCACGCGCTGGAAGGCCAGCACGAACCCACCGTCCGTGTGGAGCGTCGCCCAGCCGTCGCCGAGCGACCACCGCGGATCCGGCTGGTTCACTACGCCGCCGAGAAGCAACTGGTAGAACCGGGACAGCTCAGCGACATCGGCACAGTCCAACACCACACACTGCAGTTTGGCGATCATGAAGGGCAGCGTCTCACGACGCCTGATCACGATCTACAGCTGGAGCAAGAACCCAGTCGCGCCTCCTGGGCCGGCATCAGACGCCGCTGACGCTCGTTCAGATGCGTCAAGACGACCTGGACCCGCAGCGCAAGCTGATCCAGAACGTCGGCGGCGAAGCTCATACCAGGTCAACGCTCTTGTCCTATGAAAGCAACGGGTTGATTCTCTACGGCTTCATCTGCTGAGGAACAGCTTCCGGCACGCGGCCCGTCAGGACTGGGACAAGATCGCCAAGGCGCTCAGGCCCGTCTACCCGGCCCCGGACGAGGCCGCCGCGACCGAGCGGTTCAGAGAGTTCCAGGAAGCCTGGGGCAAGAAGTACCCGGCGGTCATCCGGCTCTGGGAGAACGCCTGGGCCGAGTTCGTGCCCTTCCTCTCCTTCGACGTGGAGATCCGCAAGGTGATCTGCTCGACGAAAGCGATCGAGTCCGTCAACGCCCGCATCCGCAAGGCCGTCCGGACCCGCGGACACTTCCCCAACGAAGCCGCAGCCCTCAAGTGTGTCTACATGGCGCTGATGAGCCTGAACCCGACCGGCAAGGGACGACGCCGCTGGACGATGCGCTGGAATGCACCGCTGAACGCGTTCCAGATCGCCTTCGAAGGCCGCCTCACCCCCACCACCAGCCGCTGACCCTCAACAACCGAGATCAGCCGTTGACTGGACGCCGGCACCCCCAAGCACCCCGGCGACCTCGTCCTGTACACCGACGGCCTCCACGAGCCTCACGACGAGGACATCAACAACGGCACCTCGCCGCAGCCTGCTGAACCGCCGCCACGTCAGCCACGGCGCACGCGACGACATCGCCCGGCGCCTCGGGGCCGCTGGCTTGCCGGCCCCGAGACACCGTCGTTCAGCGTCCGGCGGAGTTGCCGAGGCGCTTGATCTTTTCGAATGGGTAGGCCCCTACGGTCACCACGACCAAGCCGTAGAGCGCGAAGGCCACGAGTCCCCAGGTGGAGACCGACTTGCCGCCGTCACTCAGGATGACGCTACCGATCGGCACCAGCGGAGCAAAGCTCAGCGCGGCGGCCCCGGTGCACCAGAACGCCACCAAGCCGTTGGCCTGCTTCCGCAGGGCGGGATCGGACTTCACCTCTTCGGGGACCTCGTACCCGTCGGATCTGTCGCAGGCCTTGCCCCGATAGCCGACACGGGCCGCCAGGAGACTGACCACGCCCAGCAGGAGAAAGCAGCCGAAGATGAAGATGTAGGCCATGCCTGCCCCACTCGTCGTTGGCTAGCGGATGTACTTGATGATGAAGGCGATCGTCATGTTGATGGCCTTGTTCTTGACCCAGCCCGGCAGAAACTTCCAGACGACACCGCCGATCTCGCCGCCGAGGCAGCCGATGACGGCGTTCCGGACGTAGGTCTTCTTGCTTGATGCCTTGCCGGCCGCGATGTCACTGAGCACCGAGGTCGGAATGCTGGCAAGCGCCCCCTTCGCACACCATGCCGCAGCGCCGATGGCGGCCGCGGCGATCGGGAAGGCGAAGCCACGGGACTTCATGCCCTTCTCGATCTCGGCGAGAGCCTCAGGGCCCATCTCCTTCTCGATGAACTCGCGCTGCTCCGGAGTCAGCGCCGGAGCCTTCGATTCAGCCCCGACAGTCACCGTGCCGGTCGTCCCCCGCCCGGCGTCGGCAGCCGTGGCAGCGGGAGCCACGGTGACGAGCAGAGCGCCGCTGGTGAAAGCGGCGATCCCGGCCAGCGATATGCGGCGCATCGTGGTTTTGCGCATCGTTGATTCAATCCCCAATGGTCGACACCCCGCCTCCAGGTCAGGGAGACGGGCCTGTGGCGATCACCCTCAGCACCGGGAAGATGATCACGGACACAGACCCTGACATATCGCAAAGGGGAGGTAAAGAACGATCTTGCATGACAAGGCTCACAGGCGCCGATCGGAACCCCGCGACCTCATTCGGCATCCCCCGAGGACCGACCGAGACGCAGGATCAACGCACCCGGAAGGGCGCGTTCATGACGGCTGGTGCGCCCAGGCACGCTTGACGTGGCGAGCGCGACGGCACCTGGTCGCCGGCTCACCTTGCCGGAGGCCCGTCCTGGGTGCGGCGGTCCACGACGAAGGCGACCGATAAGCCGATCAAGACTGCCCACAGCAACACACCGGCACTACCCAACAACCGGGCGAAGCAGACGTAACGGCCAGCTCCTCGACACCCACACGGAGCAGCAGCATGGCGACAACCATCAAAGCGGGCAGGAGCGGCTGGAGGATCTGGTCGACCGCACGCCGCTGGCGAACCTGATCGCTGCGAACGCTGAGACCGTCGACCGGATCGATGCCCTGAACACGCTGCGGGAGAAGGACCAGTCGGCCCCGATTCCGGGCCCCACTGAGACCACGACTGAGACCGCCGACACCCGTACGACTCGCTCCCTGCGCCGCCGTCGCATCCGCCGAACGAGAAAACCCCAGGTCGGATTGGATCCGACCTGGGGTTTCAGTGGAGCCGCCTTCGGGATTCGAACCCGAGACCTACGCATTACGAGCTCAAGATCGTTCATGATGGGGGGGGTTCCAGTCGGTACCGGTGAGTGTCGAAACGTGCAGGTCAGAAGGCTTCACTGCACGTTCGAGTGTCAGCCGGTGCCGACCACTCCAGAGCAGTCCGGCCACACGGTGGCCACACAACGGGCGCACGCCACAGGCCCCTTGACCTCTCCATTCGGAAAGGATTCGCAGGACAGCGGCTCCCTTCGGGAAGCCGCTGTTCTGCTCCCGGGCTCATCTGTCGTAGACCCAGTAGACGAAGAACATGGCGATGACGAGGCCCAGGATCATGCGCGTGATCATGTACCTCGCCGCACCCGAGATCATGTGCGCAAGTACGCGCCACACAGCAACCCCCCTCACATGGCCGACCGCGAGCCTACTGCCGGTCACGGTTCACGTGGGGACCGGCTAGTACTGCAACCGCATGTGTGGGTCGTGGCCTCGGTGTCGGTAATGGCAGCGGCGGGCTCGGGCCTGGCTGCGGCGCCGGAAGTGTGACCAGCGCAGACGGTGCTCGTTGCTGTGGCAGCGGGGCGTGACGACGACGTGCCCGATCAACCGGCGGATCTCCGGGACGCTCAGGGGGGTATGAGGTCTCGCTCGTCATCTCCGCTGCCCCTTTTGAGGCTTCTTGCGCGCGGATGGCTGTGAGGTAGGCGAGGACGGCCATGGCCAGGGTGACGTGCCGGTACCAGGCCCGGTAGAGCCGGACCTGGTAGTGGTCGAGCCCGCACTCGCCTTTGGCGATCTGGAAGCACTCCTCCACCGCCCACCTCGCCCCAGCGGTCCTGACCAGGTCTTTCAACCGGGAAGCGACGGGACCGTAGCAGACGTAATAGGCGAGGTCGCCGGGGTTGGCCAGGCTGCGGCGGGCGAGCACCCAGTGCCCGTACCCGCCCTCCCAGGACGGCCGGACGGCGACGCGGGCCCAGTGGTAGATCCGCGGGCCATGGGCTCCGGCTCCGGCCGAGATCCGCTTCCACGCCTGCTTCGGCAGGGCCGCGATCAGAGCGTCGACGCGGGCGTCCTGGCCGTCGGCGGTGATCACGGTGTCGTTGACCTTGGTGGCCAGCACATAGGCGGCCCGCCGCTCTTCGAGCCAGGCGCGGAAGTGCTTGACCTGTCCGTATGCCTCGTCCGCGGTCACCCAGGCGAAGGGAACACGGGCGTCGATGGCGCGTTGCTGCATCCACTTGAGGTGCTCGATCTTCGTGGCGAACGGCACTGTGTCGTCGATCCCGGCCGCCCGGCAACGGTCCCGGTCGTCCGTCCAGGACTTCGGAACGTAGAGTTCCCGGTCGATCAGCGCCCGCCCTTTGGCGGATGCGTAGGCGAGGAACGTGCCGATCTGGCAGTTCTCGGTGCGGCCGGGGGCTTGTAGCTGAATAACTGTCAGAGTTGATCTGTGCAGGTGTCCTCGTGTGACGGTAGGCGCGCTTGTAGTTGGGCGAGGGTCCGGGCTGGGGTTCCTGGTAGTGGAGTGACCACAACGCGGTGCAGGTCCAGGAGGCGGTGGCCGTCTTGGAACTGGTTGGACAGGTTGGTGCGGGTGACGTTCAGGAGCTGGGCCAGAAGTGTGCTGTTAGCGGCTCTGCGGCGGCGTAACAGGGCTGTCAGCAGGCGGTGGTGGTCGAGGCTGCTGGTCTGCGGGTGGAGGTAGCTGCGCGGGCGGTGGAAGCGTCGTTGGAATGCCGCCTCGGCCAGGGCGTCCCAGTACGGTTCCGAAGTGGCGACCAGGTGGTCGAAGGCGGAGCGTGACGTGCCGGTCAGGGCCGGGTCGGTGAGCATCGTGGTCAGGGCGGGATCGATCCGCTGTCGGCTGGGGGCCGGCTCGAGGAGCCGGGGTGCGACCGGTGCCAGGGTGTAGTTCCAGTCCCCGTGGAAGGCGTGGGGTGTGATCGGCAGAGCTTGGAACTCGGCGGGTGAGACTGTGGTGCCCAGGTTGTATCGGCCGGTGTCGAGTTCGGCTCCGATTCTGAGCCCGGTGCGAGTGGTCGTGGCGGCGATCGTCTCGATGACGACCTCGTAGCTGGTCAGGGGCCTGCCGCGCCAGCTCGCGGTGATGTGGCAGAACATCCGATGCTCGATCTTGTTCCACTTCGATGTTCCGGGTGGGAAGTGACAGACCGTGATCTCGAGTCCGCTTTCCAGTGAAGTTTCCCCGTGATGCTGGACACTCGATGCTTACGCTGCGAGGGCGTGTTCTTGTTCGTGTCGCTGCCGGGTCTCCAGCGGGGTGAGGTAGCCCCAGACTGGATGCCTCCGCGGCCGCTTGCGGTTGTAGAAGGTCTCGATGAAGGTGAAGATCTCAGCGCGGGCGGTAATCCGGTCGGGCCAGCGGCGGGGGCCGATCTCCGCTTTCAGCAGCGCGAAGAAGCTCTCGGCGGCGGCATTG
>NZ_JASHLT010000022.1:0-113310 GCF_030056615.1 Streptomyces sp. HNM0645
GCTCCGGCAGGGACACTCATACACAGCGGCCGTTCCTCGATGCTTCGTTGCTCGACACCTCGAAGCGTGAAGAACGGCCGCCTCCGCTGTCCCGGAAAGAACCGCAGATCAGCAGGTCGGGTGACCCGCGCGGTTAAACGCCAAGCTGAGGTGAGGAGCCGTTCGGCGGCTCGGATGTCGCCGTGGACGTGCTCGTACAGGTGTGAGGCGTCGACGTGGACGAAGCGGCAGCTGGCCGCGCGGACCCGGCAGGTGATCACCGAGGTCGGTGCCTGGACGAGTCGCGGCAGCTCGTCGTGGAAGGACAGGTAGTTGGCCTCGAAGGCGCGACGGGTGAGCGTGGCGTACGAGCGGTCCATCTCGGCGCTGTTGGACGCGTCCGGCGCCGGAGAGTCCCAGAGGTCGCAGACCGTGAACTCCTCGCCGGGCCGCAGGTACGAACCCATGAAGATCGCGCTCTTGCCCAGGTAGGCCCCGAGTTCCAGCAGATCGCCCGCGTGCCCGTGGTCCCGCTGATGGCCCAGGAACCAGTCGAACAGCAGCTGGTCGACCGGTCGGAACCACCCCTTCACATCGTCGAGCCGGGCGGGGCGGGGCAGTTCGTCCCCGCCGGGCGTCGTGGACCGGTCGGGGAAATGCACCTGTGCGCCCGTCTGGGACATGAACGTCTTCTCTCTCGGAACGACGAAGGCTGCCACCCCGGTCCTAGTGCCCGAAGGTGTCGGGGCGTTGGCCGGCAGATGTGGAGCGGGTGGGGCACGGATGTGGTGCGGGCGGCTCGCGCTCCCGGGGCCGCACTCCCGGTCGACACGGCGATGTGTGTGCGGCCCCATGGGGTGGATCCCGTTGTGCGCCGTTCTGTACCACCAGGGGGGCGGTGCCGTCACTTCACCGCGCCCGCCATCACCCCCGAGACGAACTGGCGCTGGAAGGCGAAGAACACCGCGAGCGGGATGAGCATCGACACGAACGCCCCCGGCGCCAGGACGTCGATGTTGTTGCCGAACTGCCGTACCTGCTGCTGGAGCGCCACCGTGATCGGCGGCGACTCGGAGTCGGCGAAGATCAGCGCGACCAGCATGTCGTTCCACACCCAGAGGAACTGGAAGATGCCCAGTGACGCGATCGCCGGCCCGCCGAGCGGCAGGACGACCCGGGTGAACAGCCGGATCTCGCCGGCGCCGTCCAGCCGCGCCGCCTCCAGCAGTTCCCTGGGGATCTCCGCGAAGAAGTTCCTCAGCAGGAAGATCGCGAAAGGGAGTCCGAAGGCGACGTGGAAGAGCACCACACCCGTCGTCGTCTCGAAGATGCCGATCGTGCCGAACAGCTTCGACACGGGTACGAGCGCCACCTGCACGGGGACGACGAGGAGCCCGACCACGGCGAGGAACCACCAGTCGCGTCCCGGGAAGTCCATCCAGGCGAACGCGTATCCGGCGAGCGACCCGATCACCACCACCAGCACCGTCGCGGGCACGGTGATCGTGATCGTGGAGAGCAGCGAGTCGGTGATGGTCTCGTTCTGCAGCAGCCGCGCGTAGTTCTCGGTGGTCAGCTGCGCCGGCGCCGTGAACACCTCCCACCAGCCGCTCGCGCTGATGTCGGCGGGCGAACGCAGCGAGGAGAACAGCAGCCCCACGGTCGGCAGCAGCCAGAGCAGACCCACCAGGACGAGGGCGACCCGCAGTACCCCGCCGCCCGTGCGGGCGGCAATGCGGGAGGCGAGCGACGGCCTGGCCCGCACGGGGCCGGTACCGGCGCCGGGGCCGGCGGAGGCGGCGGGACCGGTGCTGACGGAGGTGCCCGCGCTGTCGGTGCTCATCGGCGCGTCTCCCTTCGGATCCGGCGGATGTTGAAGGCCATCACCGGGATCACCAGCAGCAGGAGCAGTACGGCGATGGCGCTGCCGACGCCCAGGTGCGCGTCCGTGCCGAACGACGAGCGGTACAGCTGGAGCGCCAGTACGTTGGCGTCGTCCTGCGCCGAGCCGGGCGCGATGATGAACACCAGGTCGAAGATCTTCAGCACGTTGATCATCAGGGTGACCAGGACGACGGCCAGGACCGGTGCGAGCAGCGGGACGGTCACCCGCCGGAAGACCTGCCACTCGTTGGCGCCGTCCACCCGTGCCGCCTCCAGGAGTTCGCGCGGCACCGCGGCCAGCCCGGCGGCGATCAGCACCATGGCGAAGCCCGCCCACATCCAGAGGTAGCTGCCGATGATGGCCGGGGTGACGAGGGAGGGGCCCAGCCAGTCCACGCCGTTGTACGGCTCCCGGAAGTTGCTCGCGGGCAGCCTGAGGACCGCGCCGTCCGCCTCCTCCGGCAGCGAGAACGTACCGTCGGCCGCCGCGGTGGCCGTGGCGACGACCCGGCCGTCCTTGACCGCCTCGATCGCGATGCCCTTCAGGCCCGGTTCTCCCGCGTCGACGGCGTTCACCGTGCCGCCGCCGCCCTTGGTGAAGTCGAGCCAGGCGGTTCCGGTGATCCGGCCGTCGGCCGCGGCAGGTGCCGTCCTCGCGGGCCGGGCGTCGGACGGCATCCTGTCGGCCGGGACGCCGACCAGCGGCAACGGCACCGGACTGCCCGCGCGGACCGGCTGCTCGGTGACGAACGCCCCGCCCTCGGCGGGCTTCAGCGGATGGTTAAGTCTCGGGCGGGCCTTGGGGAAGCTCGCCGACTCGGAGAAGGTGTCGTGCACGCCCACCCACACCGCGTTGGCGACTCCGCGCTCCGGGTCCTGCTCGTACACCAGCCGGAAGATGATGCCCGCGGCGAGCATCGAGATCGCCATCGGCATGAAGACGACCAGCTTGAACGCCGTTCCCCAGCGGACCCGTTCGGTCAGCACCGCGAACATCAGACCGAGGGCCGTCGCCACGGTCGGAGCCACGACCACCCAGATCGCGTTGTTCTTGACGGCGGTGAGGATGGTGTCGTCGGTGAAGATCTCGACGTAGTTGCCGAGACCGGCGAAGCCGTCGCCGGACCGGTCGAAGAAGGAGCGGTACGCCGAGTACCCGATCGGGTAGACCACGAGCGCGCCGAGCAGCACCAGCGCGGGCAGCAGGAAGCCGGCCGCGACGAGACCCCTGGTGCCGGTCACGCTCCTGCGCAGGCCGCCCCCGGCGGCGGAGGGCACGACGGAGCCCTCCGCCTTGCCGGCGGACGTCTCGGGGGACGTCATCGCGGCGTCAGTTCCCGTACGCCTTGGCGGCGTCGGCCTCCAGCCGCGCCTGCGTGCCGGCGATGTCCTTCGGGTTCTTCAGGAAGTCCTGGAGGGCTTTCCACTCGCCCTTGCCGGGCGTTCCGCCGAACGACTGCGGCATCTGGTCCGA
Organism: Streptomyces sp. HNM0645; assembly: GCF_030056615.1. Taxonomy (NCBI): domain Bacteria; kingdom Bacillati; phylum Actinomycetota; class Actinomycetes; order Kitasatosporales; family Streptomycetaceae; genus Streptomyces; species Streptomyces sp. HNM0645. The sequence goes on from NZ_JASHLT010000022.1 coordinate 3,338, forward strand.
CATGTCGAAACGGAAGTCGTCCCCGGCGGCGATGAGTGCCTTGGCGATGTCCCGCTGCACGTCGTTCGGGTACGCGGCGACGTCCAGGGACTTGTTCGGCGAGATGAAGCCGCCGGCCCCGGCCCAGATCCGCGCCGCGTCGGGGGAGGCCAGGAACGTCAGCAGGGCCTGGGCGCCCTTGGTGTCCTTCAGTGCCACCGCCGCGTCGCCACCGGTCACCACCGGGGCCCGGTCGCCGACCGCCGGGAACGGGAACACCTTGGCGTCCGTTCCGATCTCCGCCTCGGTCTGCGCGATGTTGACGGTCACGAAGTCGCCCTCGAAGACCATCGCGCCCTTGGGCTGGTCGCCGCCGGTGAAGGTCTGGGTGACCGACTTGGGGAACTCCGTCTGCAGCGCGCCGCTGGCCCCGCCCGCGATCAGCTCCGGCTTGCCGAACAACTCACCGAGGGTCGTCAGGGCCTGTGCGACGGACGGGTCGGTCCACTTGATCTCGTGCCTGGCCAACTGGTCGTACTTCTCGGGTCCTGCCTGGGAGAGGTACACGTTCTCGAACCAGTCGGTGAGCGTCCAGCCGTCCGCACCGCCCACCGAGACCGGGGTGACGCCGGACGCGGAGATCGTCTCGGCCGTCGTCAGGAAGTCCTTCCAGCTCTTCGGCACGGAGGCGCCGGCGTTCTCGAAGACCGCGGTGTTGTACCAGACCAGCGACTTGTTGGCGGCCTTGAAGTACACGCCGTACGGAGTGCCGCCCACGGAACCGAGGTCCTGCCAGCCCTTGGTGTAGTTCTCGGCGAGCTGCGCCTCTGCCTCCGGGCCCAGGGGCTTGGCCCACTTCTGGTCCACGGCCTGCTTGACGGCGCCGACCTGGGGCAGCATCGCGACGTCCGGCGGGCTGCCACCGGCGATCTTCGTACCGAGGAAGTTCACGATGGGGTCCTGCGCGGGCACGAAGGTGACAGCCGCCCCGGTGCGTTTCTCGAACTCGTCGAGGACCTTCGTGAAGTTCTCCTGCTCCGGCCCCGTCCAGACCGCCGCCACCTCGATCTTCTGGCCGTCCAGCCTCGGCAGTTCGACGGTCGCCGAGGACTCGGAGCCCGGGGTCGCGTCCGCGCTCCCGTCGCCGTCCTCGCCGCCGCCGCAGCCGGCCAGGGTGAGTGCGCCCAGTGCGGCCAGGGCCACCACGGCGGAGCTGCGAGTCGTCCGAGCCGTACGAGCTGTGCGAGTTGTGCGCATCACTGCCCCGTCTCTCCCGCGCCTGCGAAGGGGCGCAGCTGTGACGCAGGCCACGCCCGTTCCGTCCGTGCGCTCAGGTCTACGCCCGGGGAAGGGGCGAGGCAATACCGCCTCCGCCGTCAACTGGGTGATCGTGATGGGCTCGTGACGTGCTGTCAGGCTGCCCTCGGCAGCCCCGCCCGCCGCGGCTCCGGTGTCAGGGGCGTGCGGGTGTCAACGGCGGGACCGGAGCGGCGTCGACGGAGCGGGCCGCGCGGTCCAGGGCGCTGGCGAGCAGGGCCAGGTCCGTGGGGCCGTTGCCCAGCTCGCGCACGGGCCGGCGGGCCGGAGGGTCGCCCATCCGCTCCCAGGCCAGCTCCACGACCGTGGGCCGCAGGGTCGCCGTCCGGGGGATACGGCCCGTCACGCGACCGCTCTGGAACGGCGTCACCCGTCCGTCCGGGTGTCCGAGCCTGCCGCGCCCGGGTGCGGGGTCCTCCAGGCCGGGCGCCGCGGGCGGCGTGTCCAGCACCGCCCTCAGCCGGGTGCTGCGGGCGAGCTCGGTGTCCGCCGTGCGGTCGGGGCGGGCGGACGTCGCGACCAGATGGACGCCGAGGCGCTGCCCGTCGCGGGCCACCGCCTCCAGCGCCCTGACGACGGAGCCCGCCGCGGGGCGGCCCGGACTGCCGAGCGCGGGGGCGACGAGGGCGTCGTAGTCGTCGACGAGGACGACGAGGCGGGGCAGCGGCCGGGGTGTCCCCGTGCCCGTGGCGTCGGTCCTCGCCCGGCCGCCGGCCGGGCGGAGTCTGAGCATGCCGCTGGGCGGCGGGTCCAGATCGCCGCGCGCGTCGGCACGGGTCCCGGACCGGCTCTCCGGGCGGGACTCCGCGGCGCTGGGCGGGCGCTGGCCGACCAGCCGCTCGGAGACCTCGCGGCGCGTGTGCCACTCCTCGAACGCCTCCCGGCCCAGCAGCTCCGCCCGCCGCTTGAGCTCCGCGCCGAGCGCCTGGGCGAAGGCACGCATCCGCAGGGGGTCGGAGGCGACCAGGTGCTCGGTGACGTGGGGGAGGTCGGTCAGAGCCGCCAGGCCCTCACCGCGCTCGCCTCCCGCGCCGTCCACGAGCAGCAGCCCGAGCCGGTCCGGACGGCCGCCGGCCGCCAGCGAGGCCGCGATCGCGCGGAGCAGTTCCGTGCGGCCGCTGCCCGCGGGGCCCTCGATGATCAGGTGCGGGGCCTCCGAGGTGAGGTCGACGGCGACCGGTCCCCCGGGGCCGGCGCCCAGCACGGCGGTACCGGGAGCGGCCGACGCCCAGCGGGCCATCAGCGACGCCGGGGTGGCCCGGGCGAGACCCAGCTCGTCCAGCAGCCGCGCGGACCGCGGCAGCGGGGCCGCCATCGCCCGGCCGTGCGCCGGGGCCTCCCCGTCGGCCAGCAGCGGCGCCAGGGCACGGCCGAACCGCTCGGCCCACGCCTCCGAGACCGCGTCCACCACCCCGACCGTGCCGTGGCCCGCCGGGTGCCCCCCGGCCGTACGCAGCAGCCGCAGCGCCGTCGCCACGTCGCCGCTGAGCAGTCCGACGGCGCCGCACTCCCGGAAGGCCGGAGAGGCAGCGCAGGCCTCCTCGTACGTCGCCGCCACCGGGGAGAGCGGGGAGGCGGGCGGGGTCTCGGCGAGGCAGACGAGATGGATGCCGGCGGCCGCGCCGCCCCCGGCGAGGCGTGCCGTGGTCTCACGCAGTGCGGCGGAACCGGGGTCGCCGTCGAGTACGACGAGGGTGCGCGGTCCCGTGTGGCGGGCCGCCGCCTGCTCGACCGCCCGGCGGTCCGCGCTCGGCCAGCCGGGCCCGAGCGGCCCGTCGTCCAGCCGCCGGGTCAGCTCCGCGGCCCTGGCGGTGGCCTGGTCGCGGTCGTAGGCGAGGAGCAGCCGGCAGTCCTGGCCGTGGCCCGGCCGCAGATGCGGTAGCCAGCCGAGCCAGCCCCACGCCTTTCTGCGCTCCTCCAGCGGCCTGGCGCGGTCGGTGCTGATCAGCACGATCTCCAGCTCGGCGGGCGAGTGGAGCGCGGCGGCCTGGGCGACGACGGAACGGACGAGCCCCATGAGCCGGGCCCGCGGCCCGGCCAGCCCCAGGGACCCCGCCTCGCGCAGGCCGACGGTGACGGGCACGGCGGGGGTGTCCGAGCGGTCGGCGGTCCCGAGGCGCACGACGAGGTTCTCGGGATGGCCCGCGTCGCGCTCCCACAGGCGCGGTCCCGGGCCGAGGGCGGTCAGCAGCACGGCGGCGGGATCGGGCCAGATCTCGGCGGTGGGCTCCGCGGCGGGGGACGGGCTCCCGCCGCCGCCCGCCTCCCGGGCGCCGGGCTCGTCCCGGGCCCCGGCGAGCCGTCGCGCCCAGGCGCCTATCCCGCGTCTGCGCCGCCCGCCGCGCTCGGAGTCCGGGCCCTCCGGGCGGCTCCCGGCGGACCCGAGGCCGTCCACCACTCCCGTGCCGTGCGTGGTGGCGCCGTCGGCGGCGGGCGCCCGGCCGGGGGAGCCGCCGCCCGTCCGGACGCCGTGCAGGTCCCGGCCGGACCCGTCGTCCCGGCCGTACGGGTCCGGGCCACCGGGGACGTCCGCGTTCCGGCGATCGTGCGTCGGGTCCGTGCGGGGGGCCGTGCCGTACGCGGGGACTGCTGCGGCGGTGTCTCGCGCGCCCGGGTGGTGCCCGTCGCGCCTCGTCCGGTCCCCGCCGTACGGGTCCGGGCCACCGGTGCCGAAGCGGCCGCTCCCGGCACCGGCCCCGCCGCCCGTGGCCGGACGTCCGCCGTAGGGAGAAGCGCCGGCGCGCCCGGTGCCGGGGACGTCGGCGTCGGCGGTGCCCGGGGCCGCGGCGGCGTCCGGCGGGTGCCCGCCCGGCGCTCCGGTCCGGCCCTGCCGGGCGTCGCCGCTGTCCGGTCCGTCCGGACGGGTGATGCCGCCCGCGTGCGCGGTGGGTGAGGCGCCCGCGGGACGGCGTCCGCCCGGCGCGGTACCGCGCGGGTCCGGTATGCCCGGTCGCCCTCCGGCATCGCCGTGATCGCCCCGGACCCCGGCCGTGGATGCCGGCCCCTGCCCGTCCGCCCGCCCGCGGTACGGGCCGCCGTCGTCCCGAAGCGATGCCGATGCCGTGCCGGGAGCCGCCGCCCGCTGCTCGCCCGCCTCGCGCGCACCTGCCCAGGACGGGACCCGGTCCGCGCGGTCGGCGTCCGGGGCGGGATCCGGCACGGGACGCCGCACCCGCAGGTGGCCCTCGCCGTCCGGTGCCGTGACCGGACGGACTTCGTGGGCCGGGGAGCCCGAGGCCGACGGGCCGGAATCGGGAACCGGCGGGCCGGAACCGGAGTCCGGGGAAGCCTGCGCGGCCGCGAGCCGGAGCGTGGACTCGCCGATGCGCAGCAGCGCCCCGGGGCCCAGCCGGACCGGCCGCCGTCCGACCGCGGTGCCGTCCAGCGTCGTGCCGTTGGTGGAGCCGAGGTCCGCGACCGTGACGCCGCCGTCCTCCGCGACCGTGACCTCGCAGTGCAACCGCGAGACGTCCGGGTCGTCCAGCGGTACGTCCGCCTCCGCGGCGCGCCCGATCCGGATGCGGCCCTCGTGCAGCAGATGGACCCCGCCCGCGTCCGGCCCCGCGATCACATGGAGCTGCGTCCGCGCCGCCGCGCCCTCGTGGTCGGCCGCCTCGTCCTCGGCGGGCGCCTGGAGGGACAGCACCGCCCCGTCGACGAGCGGCGGCTCGCCGAGCGCGCACCGCTGGGCGTCCAGCCGCTCCCGGCCCGCGTAGAGCACGACCGTCCCGGACGACGGCGCCTCCGGCCCCGACACGGCCGCGGCCAGCGCCGAGGCGACCGCCGCCAGCGCCGTGCCCGCCGGGGCCGTGACGAGCACGTCGCACGCGCGCGCGGCGCCCTGCGAGGACTGGCCGCTGCGCGGCGCGAGGACGGTCAGCCGGATCTGCATCGCCGTCGGCGGTCCCTTCTGCGCGGGGTGCCCGGCAGGGGAGCCGCCCTGTGATTCCCCCCACCCGGCAGGTCGGCACGGACGGGGGCTCTCCCGACCCCACGGCTCCGTGCTGGAGGCATCCTCGCATCCGCCGCGGACAACGCGCCCGGGGCCCACCCGCAAGTGATCTTGATTGGTCGGCTCTGGGCCCAAAAGTGCCTGGTTGGGATCGTCTCTGCCGTTCGGCGCACGGCCGTTCGGCAACCACCGGGGCGTTCCGGACGTCTTAACCGCCGATCCGCTGATCACTCCGGCGACCCGATCGGCGGCACTACAGTGGGTCGGACACCCGGACGGAGCCGACCATGGACCGGGGAAGCGGAACCACGAGGAACGACGTTCCACCGACGATCAGCAGGGAGCGCATGACGTGCGGCCGGTAGGGAGCAAATACCTGCTCGAGGAGCCGCTCGGCCGCGGCGCCACGGGCACCGTCTGGCGAGCCCGCCAGCGTGAGACCGCGGGCGCCGAGGCGGCCGTGCCCGGCCAGCCCGGCGAGACCGTCGCGATCAAGGTCCTCAAGGAGGAGCTCGCGAACGACGCGGACGTCGTGATGCGCTTCCTGCGCGAGCGGTCCGTCCTGCTCCGGCTGACGCACCCGAACATCGTGCGCACCCGAGACCTGGTCGTGGAGGGCGACGTCCTGGCCCTGGTCATGGACCTCGTCGACGGTCCGGACCTGCACCGCTACATCCGCGACAACGGGCCGCTCAGCCCGGTCGCGGCCGCCCTGCTCACCGCCCAGATCGCGGACGCGCTCGCCTCCAGCCACGACGACGGCGTGGTCCACCGCGACCTCAAGCCGGCCAACGTGCTGCTCGCGGAGCAGGGCGGCGAGATGCACCCGATGCTCACCGACTTCGGTATCGCGCGCCTCGCCGACTCCCCGGGCCTTACCCGTACGCACGAGTTCGTCGGCACTCCCGCGTACGTCGCGCCCGAGTCCGCCGAGGGCCGCCCGCAGACGTCCGCCGTGGACGTCTACGGCGCCGGGATCATGCTGTACGAGCTGGTCACCGGCCGTCCGCCGTTCGCCGGCGGCACCGCGCTCGAGGTGCTCCACCGCCACCTCAGCGAGGAGCCCCGGCGCCCCTCCACCGTCCCGGGCCCGCTGTGGACGGTCATCGAGCACTGTCTGCGCAAGGAGCCGGGCGAGCGGCCGAGCGCCGAGAGCCTGGCCCGGGGTCTCCGGGTCGTCGCCGCCGGTATCGGAGTGCACTCCACTCCCGCGCAGATCGAGGCGGCGGAGGGCGTCGGCGCCCTGCTCGCGCCCGACCCGTCGCCGGCCACCGTCCCCGGGATGCCGGGCGCGGCCGACCCCACCCAGGTGCTGCCGAACAACGCCGCCTCCTACCGCCAGGGCGGCGACGGATCGCACGACCCGAACGCCGCGACCAGCGTGCTGCCGCAGTCGGGCCCGGCCGGTGCGGCGGACCCGACCGCGATGATGCCCCCCGTGCCCTCGCGCCCCGACGGCCCGCCGCAGTCCGACGGACCGCACCCCTGGCAGTCCCAGCTGCAGGCCGCCCGGGACCGCAACGAGCAGACCCAGGTCCAGTACCTCGACCCGAGCCAGGACCCCCTGCGCCGCCGCCCGCAGCGCCGCCCGGCACCACAGCAGCAACAGCCCTACCAGCAGCAACAGCCGCAGCCTTACCAGCAGCAGGGCCGGCAGCAGCCGCAGCCGTACGCCCCGCCACAGCAGCAGTACGCGCCGCAGCCCCAGCGCAGGAGCGCACCGCCGCAGCAGCCGCCGCCCCGGCAGCCGGCCCAGCGCCCGCCGCGCGAGCCGCGTCCGCCCCGGCAGCGGAACGCCAACCCGATGCGCATCCCGGGTCTCGGCTGCCTCAAGGGCTGCCTGTTCACGCTGGTCCTGTTCTTCGTGGCGGGCTGGCTGATCTGGGAGCTGACGCCGCTCCAGGACTGGATCGCCCAGGGCAAGAGCTACTGGGAGGCCATCGGTGACGCCGTGTCGAGCGTTTCGGACTGGGTCTCGGAGCTCGGCGGCAGCTCGTCCGACCCCGGAGCCGGTACCGGAACCGGTGCGGGCCAGTAGGACCGCTGCGCGCGATCGCTCTGTCGTTATGTCGACTTCTGCGGGGGAAAAAGCCCCGCAGAAGTGACGGTTGGCGCCATCCGGGGCACGAGGCACCCCGACACCCGCGTACTTTGATGGGCAACGCCAGCCGCTGAGGGAGCAGTCTTGGCACGGAATATCGGCAGCCGGTACACGGCCCATCAGATCCTGGGCCGGGGCAGTGCGGGCACGGTGTGGCTCGGCGAGGGCCCCGAGGGCCCCGTCGCCGTCAAGCTCTTGCGCGAGGACCTCGCCTCCGACCAGGAGCTGGTCGGGCGCTTCGTCCGGGAGCGCACGGCACTCCTGGGACTCGACCACCCCCGCGTCGTCGGCGTGCGCGACCTCGTCGTGGACGGCAACGACCTGGCCCTCGTCATGGACCTGGTCCGGGGTACCGACCTGCGGACCAGGCTCGACCGGGAGCGCCGGCTCGCCCCGGCGGCCGCCGTCGCGATCGTCGCGGACGTCGCCGAGGCACTGGCCGCCGCCCATGCCGCCGGCGTCGTCCACCGCGACGTCAAGCCGGAGAACATCCTGCTGGACATGGAGGGCCGGCTGGGTCCCGGCGGTGCCCACCCCGCCCTGCTCACCGACTTCGGCGTCGCCAAGCTGATCGACACACCGCGCCGCACCAAGGCCACCAAGATCATCGGCACTCCGGACTACCTGGCCCCGGAGATCGTCGAGGGCCTTCCGCCGCGCGCCGCCGTGGACATCTACGCCCTCGCGACCGTGCTGTACGAGCTGCTCGCCGGCTTCACCCCGTTCGGCGGCGGGCACCCGGGCGCCGTGCTGCGCCGCCATGTCACGGAGACCGTCGTCCCGCTCCCCGGCATCCCGGACGAGCTGTGGCGGCTGATCGTCCAGTGCCTGGCCAAGGCGCCCGCCTCCCGGCTGCGCGCCTCCGAGCTGGCGGCGCGCCTGCACGATCTGCTGCCGCTGCTCGCGGGGATGCCCCCGCTCGACGTGGACGAGCCGGACGCCGAGCCCGTGGAAGCGTACGAGGATGATCCCGAGTACGCGACGCAGCCGGCTGAACCGCGGCGCCGCGGGGCCGTTCCGCTGGTCCGCGGCTCGGCCACCGACTCCAACCGGGACACCCACACCTCCATGCGCGTTCCCGGCCCCGACGAGCTGGCGGGGGGCGCCCGCGGCACGGCCCGTGCCCCGCGCACTCCCGGCCAGCGCCGCCCCGGCTCCGCCCGGCACAAGGCGGGTGCCGTCCGCAGACGCCGGATCACACTGGGCGTGGCCGGCCTGGTGCTGGCCGCGGCGGCCGGTGTCGGCGGCTGGCTCGCGACGAGCGGGGACGACGCCTCCGCGCCCCCCGAGGACTCGAAGCAGTCGGCCCCTGCCCAGCCCTAGGTGTTCTGTCCCGCAATCCCCGGGGGGACCGGCGCGTGGCGCCGATGCGGTGCATCGCGAGGCGGAGAGCCGCCCTCACACCGGGCGCATTCGGGCGAGTCGGCAACGCGGCGAGGAGCCGTAGCCGTCGTCGTGCGCCCGCCGGGATCGCGGGACAGCCTTGGGGCGGGCGTGTGGCGAAACCCCTCCCCGGGGCCGGGGACCCCTCTCGGACGGCCGGACGGCCACAGGTGCGACGGGCGTGTCGCGCGATGCCGTTACCCTTGGACGCGTGGCAGTCGTCGATGTATCCGAAGAGCTGAAGTCCCTCTCCTCGACCATGGGGTCGATCGAGGCCGTCCTGGACCTCGACAGGATGAGGGCAGACATCGCCGTGCTCGAGGAGCAGGCGGCGGCGCCGTCCCTCTGGGACGACCCCGAGGCGGCGCAGAAGATCACCAGCAAGCTCTCGCACCTGCAGGCCGAGGTCCGCAAGGCGGAGGCGCTCCGCGGGCGGATCGACGACCTCGAGGTGCTCTTCGAGCTCGCCGAGGCCGAGGACGACCCGGACACCCGGGCGGAGGCCGAGACCGAGCTGGAGGCCGTCCGCAAGGCGCTGGACGAGATGGAGGTCCGCACGCTCCTCTCCGGCGAGTACGACGAGCGTGAGGCGCTGGTCAACATCCGGGCCGAGGCCGGCGGTGTGGACGCCGCCGACTTCGCCGAGCAGCTCCAGCGCATGTACCTGCGCTGGGCCGAGCGCCACGGCTACGGTACGGAGGTCTACGAGACCTCGTACGCGGAGGAGGCCGGCATCAAGTCGACCACCTTCGTCGTGAAGGCGCCGTACGCCTACGGCACGCTGTCGGTGGAGCAGGGCACGCACCGCCTGGTCCGCATTTCCCCGTTCGACAACCAGGGGCGCCGCCAGACGTCCTTCGCGGGCGTCGAGGTCCTGCCCGTCGTCGAGCAGTCGGACCACGTGGAGATCGACGAGTCCGAGCTGCGCGTCGACGTCTACCGCGCCTCCGGTCCCGGCGGCCAGGGTGTCAACACGACGGACTCCGCGGTCCGCATCACCCATATCCCGACCGGCATCGTGGTCTCCTGCCAGAACGAGCGCTCCCAGATCCAGAACAAGGCGAGCGCGATGAACGTCCTCCAGGCGAAGCTCCTCGAGCGCCGCCGCCAGGAGGAGCAGGCCAAGATGGACGCCCTCAAGGGTGACGGCGGCAACTCCTGGGGCAACCAGATGCGGTCGTACGTCCTCCACCCGTACCAGATGGTCAAGGACCTGCGGACGGAGTTCGAGGTCGGCAACCCGCAGTCGGTGCTCGACGGCGAGATCGACGGCTTCCTCGAGGCGGGCATCCGCTGGCGGAAGCAGCAGGAGAAGTAACGGCACAGCCGTACCTGACTGACGGCCGCGCCCCCTCGGGGGCGCGGCCGTTCGCCTTCTCCGTCCCGGTCCTGTCCGGACGGGACCAGGACGGTCAGGCGGTTCCCGACGGCGTCGGAGCGGCGGCCGGACGCGGATCCGCCCCAGGCGCGGCGGCACTCATCCGGCCACCGGACGCCTCCGGCGGGAGCTCGCCCTCGGGGCCGATGGTGACGGCGCCGTCCACCCCCGGCTCCACGGGTTCCGCGAGATCCGCGCCCGGGCCCGCCCCGACGGAGGCGCCGACGGCCCATCCCGGTAGGCCGCTTGCGCAGGCTCAATTTCTCCTCAAGAAGGCGGTGTTCGGCATGCGCAGCCGAACGGGCAGGGATAGATTCTCGAATCCGGGGCGGAAGCTGATTGCGCGACCGCGGGTCCACTGCGCCGGGCTGCGCGTCCACTCACCCTTCATACGGATTCACGCGGATTCACGCGGATCCATGCAGAGGTGCTCGGGGCGGCCGGCGCCCCCGTGTGGTCCCGCCCGGACCCGGCGGGGGGTGCGGGCGTCCGCTTCCTTATCCGCCCGGGGCACTCGCCATCACTTATGCGCACCGCAACTGGCTTTCGCCGTACCGCGGTGCGAGATTCCGTGATGTACATGAAAGCCGGATTCACTACCGACCGCCTCCCGGTGCCGCACGGCCCGAACTGGCATGCCGTCATGTATGGCGCCTCATAAGGAATTTGCTGATGCGATCCCCTTGGGGGGAAGGCGGCCCGGAGGTCCGAACGGTGCGGTCGCCGACCGGGATCCCGTCGCTCCGATGGGGAGCCGGATGGTATTGGGTGTGCGTCCGAGCGTCTGAGGAATTGATAGATTCACAGGGAATCCATAACGATGCCCGTTCATTCAGGGTGAATCGGGCCGCCGGTTGTCCCGTCTGGCACGCCGCGCTTCCGGCCGAACACGTTCTGTAGTGCATCCGGTCCCGGTCCAAACCGGTTGCAGAGGCGTGGGCGGGTGGGAATGACGTTTACTCCTCGGTTCCCTCGGAGCAAGAAATAGATGAAATCTGAACCGGTGGGCTGGTTCCTTGAGCGAAGTTCCTCCGGCTGACAAAGAGAAGTTCAGGAAAGGCCGCCGCGGCAGGCTGTTTTGCCTATTCTCGGTACGGCAGCAGCGTCATCGGCAGTCATACACCCATGGGCGGCCGGAAGCAGCTGACGACGGACGTTCCGCCAAGCACTGCCACTATTCGCAAGAGAGGCAAGGATGGTCGGGCACAGCGGCAGCGGGCCCTCCGAAGAAGGCGCCCATTCCGTGCTCCACACACGACTCATACCGCCTTTGCTCGGTCCCCTTCTGGACCGCCCCAGACTGTTCCGGACACTCGACAAGGGAGTGACGAGACGACTCACCCTCGTGGTCGGTCCGCCGGGGGCCGGCAAGAGCGCGCTGCTGGCCTCCTGGGCCAGATCGCTGCCCCTGGGCGAGCCGGCCTGGCTCACTCTCGACGCCGACGACAACCACGCTCCCCGGCTCCTCACCCACCTCGCCGCGGCCCTGGCCCGCGCCGCCGCCTCCCGGGGAGGCGAGAGGGAAGGGACGCTCCGCTTCCCCGACGGGGTGGGTGTGCCGACCCTGCTCCGCGAGGTCGGCCGGCTCCCGGATCCGCTCGTGCTGGTCGTCGACGCCTTCCACGAACTGCGGCCCGGGCCGGCGCGCAGCGCCCTGCTGCAGTTCGCCCGCTACGCACCGGACGGGCTGAGGGTGGTGCTCGCCACGCGCAGGGAGCCGGACCTGCCTCTCCACAAGCTCCGCGCGGGCGGTGAGCTCACCGAGGTCAGAGGCGCCGATCTCGCGTTCACCCACGAGGAGACGGCGGAGTTGTTCCGGGCGCAGGGAGCGGAGCCCGGTGGCGACCAGGTCGCCGCCGTGGTCCGCTGCTCGGGAGGCTGGGCCCTGGCGGTCCGTTACGCCTCGGCCAACCCGGTCCGGGGAGACGATCCCCGCTCCTGTCTGGAGGGCTGGTCCCAGGCCATCCGCCACTGCTCCGACTTCCTGCTGTCGGAGCTGCTCGACCCGATGCCCGCGGACGACCAGGACGTGCTGCTGCGCACCAGTCTGCTCGGCGAGTTCAGCGCGTCCCTGGTGCGCGCTCTGACGGGCCGCGCCGACCTCAACCGGGTGCTGCGCAGGCTGTCCACCGAGCACGACCTGCTGGTGCGCGACGACGAGTGGACCTACCGGCTGCCCAATCCGCTGATGCGCGGCGTGCTTTCGCGGGAGCTCACCGAGAGGTACGGCTGGCTCGAGGTGAGCCGGCTGCTGGGCAAGGCGGCCCGCTGGTACGAGGACCTGGGAGCGGCCTCCGCGGCCCGGAGGTACGCGGCGGCCGCGCAGGCCTACGGGGCGGGGCCCGCGCCGGGGGGCGGCATCATCCTCCCGCCGGGGCTGGGCCGCGCCGGTGGGGAAGTGTCCCCGCGGGTGCCCGCGGGTGACGCGGCCCCGTCACCCGCTCCGTCATCCCCCGGTGAGCCGGCCGGACCGGGCCACCGGTCGGCCGTGGCCGCCGACTCGCTGACGCGCAGTGAACTCGACGTCCTGAGGCTGCTGCCGCTGGGTCTGACGCTGGACGAGATCGCCGCTCGCCGGCATGTGTCCCTCAACACCGTCAAGACGCAGGTACAGGCCATCTACCGCAAGCTGCAGGTCGGCCGCAGACGCGACGCGGTCCGGGTCGCCACGGAGTGCGGTCTGATCGGTCCTCGCGGCTGAGCGGTGCGCCCGCCGCCGTGGCGGGAACCACGCGCCCCGGAGCGCCGCGGGCGGTGCCCGGCACGGGGGGTGATACGCCGTCACCCTCTCGCCGTCCGGACCGAGACCGCGTTTCACCCCCGACGCGTGATGCCTCCTCCACCGGCCCACCGGTTGGCTTCAGTCGATCGCTGTGCACGCAGAGGACAGGAGGCAGCCAGTGCTGGATGCACGTGCGAGTGGTGACCGGACCGCCGCCGCGGACCGGGGGGACGGCGCGACGGAGGACGACCTCGCCGGGCTCCGGCGGCTGGAGGCCGTCGTCGGGCCGGCCGGGCGGCCGGTGCGGGGGTCCCAGCTCCTCCCCACCCTGCCGGGCGAGCCCCCCTACTCGGTCTTCGTCTCGTCCATCGGCGACCCCACCGCCCTCTGGTCCGACAGCCCCGCCCAGCCCCAGGGCCTGGACGGCGCCGGAGGCGGCACCGACGCCGAGCGGGCCCGGCTGATCAGCGTGGCCGAGGCGCTGGAGCGCTACACCAACTCCTTCTACCAGCCGCATCTGGTGCGCTGGGCGACCGCGGACGAGCTCGGAGACGAGGCGGTCGACCTCGACGCGCTCCCGCGCTGCTCGGACGCGGAGCTCTCCGACGAGTCGAACTGGCTGATCAGCCCCGACAGGTCGCTGCCGCAGCGCTGGGTGCGCGGCTGGTCGCTCACCCGGAGCCGCCCGGTCTGGATCCCCGCGTCCTACGTCTGGCTGTTCACCGCACACGAGGCGATCGGGGAGCGGATCGCCAATCCCATCTCGACCGGCTGCGCGATCCACTCGGATCTTCACCAGGCCCTGGTGAACGGGATCTGCGAAGCGATCGAACGCGATGCGATCGCACTGGTGTGGCTTCAGCGCCTCGAACTGCCGGAGATCGACGTCGCGGACGAGCCGTCCCTGCGGGAGCAGCGTCGGCGGGCCAGGGACGGCTTCGTGGAGTACCGCTTCTACGACGCCACCACGGACGTGGGCGTGGCCACGGTCTACGCGGTCGTGCTCAGCGACCACAACGACACGCTGGGCCAGCTCGTGATGTGCGCGACCGGGACCGACCCCGCGGAGGTCATCCGCAAGATCTACCGGGAGGCGGCCTCCTCGCGCATCGCCCTTCAGGCCCCGCACTCCGTTCCCGAGGACCCGCGCGACTTCACCAGCGTGCTGCACGGCGCCCTCCACATGGGCCGCCCGGAGCGGCGGGACGCCTTCGGGTTCCTGCTGCGACGGCCGCGCACCACCCGGGTGCCCGCGGATCTGCCACGGGCACCGGACGGCCCTCCCGCGCGGCGTCTCGCCTGGCTGGTGGAGCGGCTGGCCGCGGTGGACGCCGAGGTGATCGCGGTGGAGCTGACGACGGACGAGGCCCGACGCGCCGGACTCCGCTCGGTACGGGTCGTCGTGCCCCAGCTGATGCCGCTGTCCTTCGTGCACCGCAACCGGTACCTGGCCCATCCCCGGCTCTACCGGGCACCGGTCGCGATGGGGCTCACGAGCCACCCGGAGCACGAACTCAACCCCCACCCGCAGCCTTTCGCCTAGGAGAGAACCGCCGTGCCGTTCACCACCGCACCCGCACACGTCCTGTGGACCGGGACGTTCGGCAGGAGGGTCGCCGACCACCTGACCGCCCTGACCGACTGGCCCTCCGCCACCGCCGACGCCCTGGGGAGCCGGTCCGCCGAGTGGCCCCACACCGAGCTCCGCGTGCTCGCCCTCTGGCGGGACGAACCCCGCCTCCTGACGGCGGTCTCCCGGCTGCACAGCGTGTGCCGCACGACCTGGCTCCCCGTCGTCCAGGAGTTCCCCCTCATCCGGATCGGCCCCCTGGTCGTGCCGGGCCAGGGCCCTTGCCACTCCTGCTACACCCGACGGCGGGCCCAGCACGACAGGGGACGCGAGGTCTCCCGGGCCCTGCAGGAGTCGCGGGAGGCCGACCCCGGGCACGGGATCGCCGGGTTCACCGACGCTCAGGCCATGATCGCGGCCGGCCTCGCCGTGGATCTCCTCACCCGCTACCGCACCGGGGAGGGCGCGGTAGCGGGGCAGGTGGCGTTCTACAACGTGCTGAGCCGGTCCCTTTTCTCCGACACGGTCATCGGCGTCCACGGCTGCGAGGAGTGCGGGCCGCCGGTGGCACCGGACGACGGCTGGCGGCGACTGGCCGCCGAACTGCCGCTCACCACGGGCACCGTGGCGGGAGGTGAACGGTGAGCTCCCTCGTCAGCGTTCCGGGACAGCGCGGCATGCCCGCCGCCGCCGTCGCCGCGGCCGTGCGCCACGATCCCCAGTTCCGTCTTCCCGTCCGCCCGCAGCTCTGCCGGGGGCTCCACGTGGTCGACACGCCGGACGGCGTGGTCATCGACGGAGGCGCCGAACGCCAGCATCTGCGCGGCGCCTCGGCCGCGGTCCTCCGGCGCAGCCTGCTGCCCCTCCTGGACGGCAGCAGGGATCTCGCCGCGCTGGCCCACGCGACCGGGTGGAACGACTCGGCCGTCCACCAGGCCGTGGCCACCCTGTACTTCGCCGGGGTGCTGGAGGACGCGGCACAGGCCGTACCGCCACCGGGGGGTGACGGGCCGTCGGAGCCGGCCGCGGTCTGGATGTCGCGGACGCTGGACTGCGCCCGTGTGCACCCCCACTCCAGCCATGCGGCGCTCGCCGCGGCACGGGCCAGGGTGCGGCTGAGCGTACGGGCGTCCTGGCAGCGCCCCCTGCGGACGGCGCTGGCCGACCTCGGGATCACCGACGTGCTCCCGCTCGCCCCCGGCGAAGGACCACCGGAGGACGCACTGGTCGTCGCCGACCTCGCGGCGCCCCGCGCGACGGTCGACCGGATCGTCGAGGAGAGCGCCCGGCGCGGCATCCGGCTGCTGCTGGCGGACGAGCGGGACGAACGCGTCGCCGTGGGCCCGCTGGTGGACCCCTCGGCGACCGCCTGCGCACACTGCGCCCGCACCGCCGTCGCGCCCCGGCCCGGTCCACCCGAGTGGTTCCGCGAGGCGGCCCCCACCCCGGGTGCGGCAACCGCGGCCGGACTGATCGCAGAGGAGCTCCGCGCCCTGCTGCTGCGGGGGGAGCCGGTCCAGTCCCTCGGAGGGCAGCTCGTCGTGGACCTGGTGGACATGTCCACCACCACGTACAAGCTGACCCCCGAGGCCGGCTGCCGCACCTGCTACCCGTCCGTCGCAGGCCGTACCGGCCCCCCGCCGGAGGACGGACCGCTGCACTACGAGCACGCCGTGGCCTTCCCTCCCCGGCACCTGGTCAACCCCAAGGCGCACCAGCACCACTTCCGCCCGGAGAACGTCGGGCTGCAGTTCGAGCGACTGAGGTACCCCAACAATCCGAGGTACCCACTGCCCGAGGCGTCCCTGGCGGACCTGGAGAAGCTCGCCGCGGGTACGGAGCCACCACCGTGGCCGGACGCACTGGCGGCCGTGATGCGTTTCACCGCAGGGCTGCGCGGCCCCGGCGACGAGGGGGAGTCCAGCGACTCCGGGCGGGTGAACCGATGGGCTCCGACCGGCGGCAACCTGGGCTCGCCGCATGTCTACGCGCTGCTGCGGGGCGTCCCCGGCCTCCCCGACGGCGTCCACTACTACGACGCCGCCGACCATGCGCTCACCGCCATGCACCCCCACACCGACCACCTGGGCACGCTCCTCGCGGCACTGGGCGGGGACGCCGCCGACGGTGGGGAGCGGCCCGGCGCGCACCTGGTCCTGGCCTCGGACGTCGCCCGCGTTGCCCGGAAGTACGGTCCGTTCGCCTACCGCGTGGGGAACCTCGACACCGGGTGCGCCCTGGCCCAGCTCGCCCTCACGGCCCGGGCGATCGGGCTGGCACACGGCCTGCTGGACCCCCACCCCCTGCAAAGGCACCGGGAGCTCCTCGTGGGTGCCGGCGGTCCCGCGCTCATCACCGCCGCCGTGCGGTTCCAGGACGAAGGGAGCGGCTCGTGCCGCTGATCGACACGGCCGGCCTCACCGAGCAACTGCTGGCCGCACCGCCCACCGCATCCGCATCCGCCGACGTCCGGCCCGGCGCGGCACCCCCGCTGCCCGGTGACCCGGTCCACGCGCTGCGCCGCCGCAGCGCGCAACGGCACTGGGCGCCCGAACCGCTGGACGGGGAGGTCCTCGTCAAGGCCCTCGCGTACGCCTTCGAGCAGGACGATCAGCTGTGGCGGCCGGCCTTCCCCACGCTGCCGACGCCGGCCGCGACCGTCCTGGTCCAGAGAGTCCTCGACGTTCCTGAGGGCTGCCACCGCTACGAGCCCGAGGGGCGGCGGTTGGTGCCCGAGCCGCGTGCCCTGCCGCCGCTCGCGGACCTGGTGCTGCAACTGGAGTTCGCCGAGGCACCGGCCCTGGTGGTGGTGCACGGCGATCTGGCGGCGGCACTCGAGCGGCACGGTGCGGGGGGCCACCGGCTGCTGCTGGCACGCGGCGCGGCGCTGGCCCACTCCGCATGGCTCGCAGCCCTCTCCCTCGGAGCCGTCGGCTCCGTGTTCGCCGGTGTGCTCGGAGCGGCGGGACGCACCCATCTGGGCCTCGACGGGTCCGGCCGGGCACAGCTGATCGGCCTGGCGCTCGGTTCCCCCCGCCGGGCGCGGCCGGCCCCGGCGCCGGGCGACCGGATCGGGGAGTGGTGATGGCCGGCTCGTCCACCCATGTGGCCTCCGGCAGCGCTCAGCCGTCCTGGCTGGACACCGAGCGCCCGGCCATGCGCCCCGACGTCGAGATCACCGAAGGGCTGCACCGGGAACCGCTCGCCTACGACCCGGTCAGCGGCCACTACACCCGGCTGTCGAGCAGCGGGGCCGCGATCCTCACGGCCCTCGACGGCTCCATGACCGGAAGGGAGTTCGCCGCCCGGGTGACGGGGAGGGGTCCCGGTGGAGGCTCCGGCGAGCAGGTGGTGCTGGACTTCCTCGGGGAACTGCGCGCCGCCGGACTGCTGACCGTGCCGCCCGCCCGTGGCCGGGACGCCTCGGCCGTGCGCTTCGCACGCCGAGGCCACATGCCGCGTCTGCCGCTGGTGGGCGCCGGGGTGCGCGCCGTGCTGGACCCGGCCGCCTCGCTCCTCCGCCGCGCCCCGGGGCCGTTCGGCGCGCTGTGGCTCGCCGCGGCGGTCCTCGCGGTGTGGGGGGCGGGGTCGGTGCTCGCCGCTCCGCTCGCGGCCGGCGGTCCCGATCTGTCCCTCCCGGTGTGGGGCTGGACGGTCGTCGTCTGCAGCATGCTGCTGCAGACGACCCTGCACGAGCTGGCCCACGGACTGGCATGCCGCTACTACGGCGTCCCCGTCCGGGAGATCGGCGTCGGCCTTCTCTTCTACCTGGTCCCGGTGGCCTATGTGGACCGCACCGACGCCCACCGGCTCCCCGGACGCGGCTCCCGGGTGGTCATCGCCCTGGCCGGAGTGGCCCAGGACGTGCTGTGGCTGGGCGGCTGGTCGGCGCTGTCGCTGTACGCCGAGGGGCGGGCCGGGCAGATCTGCCTGCTGATGGTCTGGCTGCAGATCGGCCTGCTGCTGGCGAACCTGAACCCGCTGCTCCCCACCGACGGGTACCACGCGCTGGAATCGGCCATGGGCGCACTGAACCTGCGCTCGCGCGCCTTCACCGCTCTGCGGTGCCGGGTGCTGCGGCAGCCGCCGCCGAGCTGGCTCGCCGTCCGGAGCCGCTCCCGGCAACTGCACTACCAGGTGTTCGGACTCGTCTGCCTCGCCTACGCGCTGCTCGTCGCGGTCTTCTGCGCACGCTCTCTGCTGCTGCTGTTCGGGGGCGCGTGATGACGACCTCGACCACGAGGCAGTCCTCGATCGCGACGCGAACCGTGGACGGGCCCGCCGCCGTAGACCCCCTGGCCGTGGGCCCGGCCCTGAGCAGGGTCGCCGGACTCCCGGCGGCCGCCGTGGCACCGCTGGCGGCCGAAGAGGTCGCCGAGGTGCTGGACGGGATCGCCGCGGCCCGCCGGGAGCTGGCCGCCCTCGCACCAACGGTGACCGGTCTGCTGCACGAGGCCGTGCCGTTGATGTCGGCCACCGGCGCGCGCCGGTCGGTGCTGCGCTGGCGGAGAGCCGCGCACGCCGGGAGACCGGATCCGGTGCCACCGGAGCTGCTCGCGCAGGTCCGCGAGGCGCTCGCGGCAAGGGACGCCTCGGCACTGGAACGCTGGGTGGAACGGTCCGGGGCCCTGGCCGAGCTGCGGCAGCTGCTGGGCCGGCGTGCCGGGGCCGCGGAGGCCGCCGAGGAGCAGACACTGCGGCACCTCGTGAGCCTGCCCGCCGTCTCGGGCGCGCTGGCACTCGTCTCGCCCGTGTTCTCCCGTCGTGTACGGCGGCCGGACGGGCGGCCGCTGGACCGGGGGGAGCGCCTGACCGCGTACGGGTACGCCGTACGGTCCGCGCTGAAGGCCAGTCCGCTGTCCTCGCTCACCCATGTCTCGGTCCCGGGAGAGGACCACGGCGCACGGGTCCGGGTCGGCCTGCACCCCTTGGCCGGCCGGGTGCTGCTGCGGGCCGCGGCCGTCCGGGACGGGGTACGAGGCCTGGTCCGCTGGCGGGTCAACGGCTCCCTGCGCGTGGCGGGTCCCGCCGCCCGGCTGAGCGAGCCACGGCAATCGGTGACCGATGGCTGGGCGTGGTCGGACGACGAGGTCCTCGACGCCACTGGGAGGGAGGACCTGTTCGCCGCCCTGCGCGAGCCGGGGAGGCTGCCCGCCGTCCGGCTGGCCCGCTACCTGGAGGCCGGTCTGCTGGACATCGACGACCCCTGCCCTCAGGACGGGCTCCTGGACTGGCTCGCCACGGCACTGGCCGCGTCCCGTGACCCGTCGGACCTCCGGGCGGCCATGCGGCTGCGGACCGCGGCGGGCGAGCTGTCGGTCATCGCCGGCGGCGGCCCGTCGGTCCGTGCCGACGCGCTGGCGCGGCTGCGTGAAGCGCTGGGGGACGCCCTCGGGGCGCTCGGCGCCGCCGACGACTGGCCGCTGAACGACGTCACCCTGGTCTACGAGGACCGGGCCGGCAACCCGCCGGCCCGCCCGCTGGACGCCGAGCGGGCCGCGTTGCTGCGGCGCCATGCCGGGGCCGCGTGCGACAGCCTGCGGGTGTCCCCCGAGTACCAGGCCCTCACGGACGCGTTCGTGGCGCGGTTCGGCCCGGGCGGTGTCTGCGACGACGTGTTCGGCTTCTGCCAGGAACTGGCCGCGCTCGGAATCCCCGGCGGGCCCGGAGCCCCCGGAGCCCCTTTCGGCCCCGCCCCCGGCATGGCCCGCACGGCCCGCCCCGCCCGTCCGGGACGGTCGAGCTGCCTCCCCTCGGTCGCGGCCGTCGTCCAGGAGTGCGAGGCGGACGGTGACGGCCCGCACCTCGTCGTCAACCAGGTCTCATCGGGCACGGGAGGGCTGGTCGCCCGCTTCCACCGGCTGTACGACTCCGCCGACGGCACGGGTTCGGCCGGCTTCGCCGAGCGGCTCCGCGCCTGGGTGCGCACCCTTCATCCGGATGCCGAATGCCTGGAGTTCGTCCCGGCACGCGAGGCCAATCCCCTGCAGGGGGACAGCTGCGGCCTTCTCCCGGCGCTGCACTGGCCCACCGCGCCGCGCCGGTTCGGCCCGGGCGTACCGGTGGAGGAGCTGGCACTGGTGCACGACGGCGGGCGGAACGCCCTGGAACTGCGCCGCCGGAGCGGCACACCGGTGGCCCCCGTCTACCTCGGCACCGTCCCGCGCCATCTGGTGGGCGGAGCGGCCCGGTTCCTGCTCGTCCTGGCGGACCCCTGGTGGCTGCCCCCGGGTCTCGCCGACGGCACGCG
This sequence comes from Streptomyces sp. HNM0645, assembly GCF_030056615.1. Classification (NCBI taxonomy): domain Bacteria; kingdom Bacillati; phylum Actinomycetota; class Actinomycetes; order Kitasatosporales; family Streptomycetaceae; genus Streptomyces; species Streptomyces sp. HNM0645. Next base: position 23,990 of record NZ_JASHLT010000022.1, read on the forward strand.
CCCCGACGACCCGCCGGGGACGGGACGCGGTGTGTCGGCACGGCGCGTCGTGGCGGGCGCGGCGGTCCGGCGGGCGCACTGGCGGTGGGAGGCGTCCGAGGTACCGCGCCGGGAACGGGGTGAGGAACTGGCGGTCTTCCTCGAACGGGTGGACGCCTGGCGGCGCGCCCACGGCATGCCCGCCGAGGTGTACGTCAGGGGTGAGAGCGGCACCCCGCAGCGCGGGGACAGGGCCCGCAAACCCCTGTGGCTGGCCTTCGCCTCCCCCACGGGGCTGGACCTGCTGGACCGCCTGACCGAACGGCCCGGAACGGTGGTGGTGTTCACCGAGTGCCTTCCACGGCGCCCCGTCGGGGAGGGACCAGGCGCCCATGTGGTCGAGCACTGCGTGCACTTCGCCCGCCCGGTGCGGGGCACGGAACCGGAAGGGCGCCGAGATGGCCGCTGAAGAATGGCTCTACGCCCGTGTCCACCATTCCGGACACCGGGACGGCGAACTCCTGCTGACCGACCTGGTCCCGAGCTGGGTCGAGGCGGCTGAGCACGCGGGCGTCCGGCGGTGGTTCTTCCTCCGTTACGCCGATGCGAGCGGCCCGCACCTGCGGGTGCGCTTCCGCGGCACCCCCGACGCGCTCGACGGCTGCTGGGAGGCCGGCCGCGCCCTGTGGAAGGAGCACGTCCGCCCGCCTGACCGGGGGGAGGTCCACCGGCTGCACCCGCTGGCGGAGGAGGGTCTGCCCGGTCGCGGCAGCCGCCGGCTCAGCCTGGGCCTCTACGGCCGGGAGCACCACTACTACGGATCGCCTCCGGCCGTCGACATCGCCGAGGAGGTCTTCCAGACCAGCAGCGAGCTGTGCCTCGACGCGGTCCGGGCGACCGGTGCGGACCGCACGGCCAGGGCGCATCTCGCGGTACGGGTGATGCGGTCCTGCATGGGCTCGCTGGGGCTGCGCCAGCGTGAGCGGGTCTGGCGGCTGCACTGGGGCCACTGGACCGGCGTCCTCGCCGGGGACCCGGAGTCGCTCCGGGAGACGGAGCGCATCGCCGAACGGTGGCCGGCGGTTGCACGACCGTCCGCCGGTGTCCGGGAGGCCGCGCAGCCGGTCGCCGCCTCCGCCGGTGCCGGGTCCGCCGCCGACCTGCCCGCGGCAGCGGACGCGCTGGGCCGCGACCTCGCGGACGGAGTGCGGCGGGCCCTGCTCGCGGACCCCTCCGCCGTCGCCTCGCGGCTGCTGCTGATGCAGCTGCACATGACGCTCAACCGGCTCGGCTTCCTCCCCCTCGAAGAGGCCGTGCTCGGGCGGGTGGCGGCGCGGGCGGAGCGTCCCGCCTCCCCCGGGCCCCCTCAGGCGCTTCGCGGCGCCTCCCCCGGCACCACCGCCCGTTAGCGGGCCCCGAGACCCGGCGCACGACAGGGCGCCGTAGCGGCCCCGTCCGGGGCCGCAGCATGAAGATCGCGAAAGGAACAGCGTGATGAACGAACTCGATCTGCGCATCGAGCAGGAGCACCCCGAGATCGAGGTGCTCCCCGACACCCGGTCCGCGGGCTCCTGCGCCGGTTGTGCCAGCACGGCCGGGTCCTTCTCCTGCCCGGCGGGCTCCATCGGCAGTGTCGGCTCGGCCAGCAGCGCCGGCTGAGACGGATCGCCCGCATCGGTCCGCACGGACCCGACTGCGGCTCCGGAACCCCGGAGCCGCGCCAACCTCGACACGACAGGAGACCGCAATGAACGACCTCGACCTGCGTCTGGACCAGGAGATGCCCGAACTGGAGGTGCTCCCCGAGGAGTACTCGGCCGGGAACGTGTCCTGCGCCGCCACCGTCGGCTCCGGTTCCTGCCCGGCCATGACCTGGGGGACCGCGAGCACCCTGAGCTCCAAGTAGCCCGACCCCAGCAGACGAGCCGGCGGACACGCCGGTCACACGAATAACGAGCAAGGAGACGCATGGACAGGTTGCCCGACACCGACGTACTGGAGCTCGTGCTGGAGCGCGAACTCCCCGAGCTGGAGGTGCTGCCGGCCGGCTACGCCCCGGGCAGCACCCTCGGGAGTGCGGGGAGCATCAGCTGCGCGTCCTGCCCCGCCGCCTCGATCAGCAGCGCGTCGACCGCCAGCAGCCACTGAGCAGGACGACGGTACGGCGACGGACCAGCGCCGCTCGCCCCCCCGTCGAGCCGCGGCGGCTCCGAGAACGCACCGCCGCCGTCGGCCCGGCGGACACCCACACGGACCCTCGTACAGGAGGAGAACATGAACGACATCACCCCGACTTCCGGCCCGGTACTCGACCTGCGCCTCGATCAGGAGGCGCCGGAACTGGAGGTGCTGCCGGCGGCCCACTCGCCCGGCAGCACCGTCGGCTGCGCAGGAACCGGCAGCTCCATCTCCACGCCGTCGGGATGCTTCAGCAGCGCGGGCACGGCAAGCAGCGTGTGAGCGCCTGCCATCCCGCAGGCCGTTGACGGACGGCCGGTGAACGGGCCCCCGCCCGGCACCTGAGGACGTCCCGGCCGCCGGGGCGGCCGACCCGGCCCTCGTGGGCACGGGCCGGTCGCCCCTCCCCGGCCTCCGCGGTGGATGCGGGGGCTCATGGCCGGCCCGGCGCGTGTCACGTTCCCCGCCTGTCGCGCCGGGCCGGTCTCCGTCTCTTCCGTCCGCACCGGGGTCCGCACGGTCCGTCGACTCGTTCCGGTCACGGAAAGAGACGAAGTTCTCTACGTTCGGTAGCGGCCACCGAGAGGTGACGGCGGCCCTGCACGTACGGCGTGGAGCTCCGGCGCCGTCGTGAGGCGGCCGGTCTCACCCAGGAGGAGCTGAGCCGGCGCGTGGTCATGTCCCGCACCCATATCGCGCACATCGAGGCGGGCAGGCGCAGACCGGACGTGGCGGACGCGCGGCGACTGGACGGCGTGCTGGACAGCGGCGGGTTCTTCGAGCGGTTCCTGCCGTCGCTGAAGGAGGGCGAGGTCGCGGAGCGCTTCGCGGAGGCGCTGGAGCTGGAGCGCCGGGCGAAGGTGATCCGGGAGTACGCGCCGAAACTGGTTCCGGGCGTCCTTCAGACGGCTGCGTACGCCCGGGAGGTGCTCGGCTCCGGATTCCCGCCCAAGACGGCCGAGGAGCGGGACAAGCTGCTCGGTGCACGGCTTGAACGCGCCCGCATTCTCGACGACTTCCATTCTCCGGTGTTCTGGGCTCTGTTCGGCGAAGCGGTGCTGCGTCGAGGGGCTGGTCATCCGGAGATCATGTGCGAACAACTCAGGCACATCGCGGACTTGGGCGAGGTCTATCGGATCCGCGCGCATGTCCTGCCCTTCGCCGTGGGCCTCCACTCTCCCCGTCCGGGACAGCAAGAACCCCCGTGGTCCCGTCGTCGCTTTCGGCGCGTCCGCTTGGACGGCCTTCGTCGGCTCCCTCAAGGTCCACCCGTGCAACCCTGCGTGACCGCGGTTGTCGTTGCCGTGATTCGCGGGCGGGAAGCGGAAATCCGCCGGCGTCTGGCTTTGTCGACAAGGGAACTGGCCGCAGGCGAGGCGTAGTTCCCCTCTTACGTCACAGTTATGCGCCCCGCCTCGGTCAACTGGCCTTATTTCGGGCATCGCAGGCGCAATGAAACTTGACGCGTCCGCGGAAACTGGGAAGGCTGGCGCGCGGCATGCGTACGTGTGGGGCGGACGTGAGCGGGGAAGCGGAAGCGCAGCCCTGAGCGGTCACCGCCCCTGACGCTGCACTACAAACGAATCAGCTACTGGGGGTAGCAACAGATGACCAAGAAGACGCGGGTTCGCGTCGCGCGGATAGCCGCCGGCGCGGTGATCGCCGCCGGTGCTTCCCTGACCGCTGCGGGCGCAGCGCAGGCCCTCGGCGTCGGCGCTGAGGTGACGCAGGAGGGTGCTGAGATCGGTCTCGGTATCCAGGAAGGCGATGACGCCGGGACCAGCCTCGGTCAGACGAGCGGCGGCACCGCGGACGGTGGTGTGACCGACGGTGGTGCGACTGACGGTGGTGCGACTGACGGTGGTGCGACTGACGGTGGTGCGACTGACGGTGGTGCGACCGACGGTGGTGCGACCGACGGTGGTGCGACCGACGGTGGTGCGACCGACGGTGGTGCGACTGACGGTGGTGCGACTGACGGTGGTGCGACTGACGGTGGTGCGACTGACGGTGGTGCGACCGACGGTGGTGCGACCGACGGTGGTGCGACCGACGGTGGTGCGACCGACGGTGGTGCGACTGACGGTGGTGCGACTGACGGTGGTGCGACTGACGGTGGTGCGACTGACGGTGGTGCGACCGACGGTGGTGCGACCGACGGTGGTGCGACCGACGGTGGTGCGACCGACGGTGGTGCGACTGACGGTGGTGCGACTGACGGTGGTGCGACTGACGGTGGTGCGACTGACGGTGGTGCGACCGACGGTGGTGCGACCGACGGTGGTGCGACCGACGGTGGTGCGACCGACGGTGGTGCGACTGACGGTGGTGCGACTGACGGTGGTGCGACTGACGGTGGTGTGACCGACGGTGGTGCGACCGACGGTGGTGCGACCGACGGTGGTGCGACTGACGGTGGTGCGACTGACGGTGGTGTGACCGACGGCGGCAATGCCAACTCCGGCGGCAATGCCAACTCCGGCGGTAACGCCAACTCGGGCGGTAACGCCAACTCGGGCGGTAACGCCAACTCCGGTGGCAACGCCAACTCCGGCGGCGCCACCGGCGGTGACCAGGGTGGTTCCACCGAGGGCTCCGCGACCACCGGCGGCTCCTCCACCACCGGCGGTTCCGTCGCGACCGGTGGCGGCGACGGCGGCTCCGACGGTTGCACCGTGAGCGTCGAGGGTGCCGAGTGCGTCGACAACACCGACACCGACTCCGCCGGCTCCCAGCCGGTCGAGCAGGGCAAGGCCAAGGAGGAGCTGGCCGAGACCGGCGCCGCCGAGACCACGTTCCTGCTGGTCGGCGCCGCGACGATGATCGCCGGCGGCATCGGCTTCCGTATGCTGCCCCGCCTCGTCGGCGGCCGCGCCGCTGTCTGATCGGGCCTGCTCGTCTCTGATCCACGTGATCGGACGTGACGCGCGGTAGCGATCCGTCGCATCCTGCGACAGGGGCCAGGAGAGCCGAAAAGCTCTCCGGGCCCCTGTGTGTTCCTGTGCGTTCCTGTGTGATCCCGTGGGGTTTCGGTGCCTGGGTCCGGCTCCGGCCGGCCCGTCAGGCGGTCTGGTGCGCCAGGAGTGCCAGCGCCGCCACGAGCACCACCAGTAGCGCCACCAGCGCCGCAGGGTTCAGGCCCGCGAAGGGGCCCTGCTGCTGCAGGCGCTCCCGGCTGGCCCGGCAGACGGGGCAGCGGCCCTCCGCGACGGGCGCGGCGCAGTTGGCGCACACCAGTCGGTCGTAGGTCATGCGCTCTCCTCCTCCCGCGCGGCGGAGTCCGTACTTCCGGCGTTCCTCGGTGGTTCTCCGCGTGTCTCTCCGCGCAACGCTCCGGGAACCGCATCCGTTCCCGGTACCACTGTGCCAGCTCGCGAGCGATTCGGCGCGCCCCGTCGGGTTACACCCGTTCCGGGATGCTCGGGTGCGCGGCAAGCGAGGGGTATCCATCCGACATATCGCGCAACTCCGGGCGGTGACTGCACGCGCCATCCTCGTTCGCGTATGGTCACGCACACATACTCCCGGCCGACCGTGGTGCACTCGTGATCCGATTCGACAACGTCTCCAAGAGCTATCCCAAGCAGAACCGCCCAGCCCTGCGCGACGTCTCCCTGGAGATCGAGAAGGGGGAGTTCGTCTTCCTCGTGGGCTCGTCCGGTTCCGGAAAGTCGACCTTCCTTCGGCTGATCCTCCGCGAGGAGCGCACCAGCCACGGCCAGGTGCACGTCCTCGGCAAGGACCTCGCGCGCCTGTCCAACTGGAAGGTGCCCCACATGCGCCGGCAGCTCGGCACCGTCTTCCAGGACTTCCGTCTGCTGCCGAACAAGACCGTCGCGGAGAACGTGGCCTTCGCGCAGGAGGTCATCGGCAAGCCGCGCGGTGAGATCCGCAAGGCCGTTCCCCAGGTCCTCGACCTGGTCGGTCTCGGCGGCAAGGAGGACCGGATGCCCGGTGAGCTCTCCGGAGGTGAGCAGCAGCGCGTGGCGATCGCCCGGGCCTTCGTCAACCGCCCCATGCTGCTGATCGCCGACGAGCCGACCGGCAATCTCGACCCCCAGACCTCCGTCGGCATCATGAAGCTGCTGGACCGGATCAACAGGACCGGCACCACGGTGGTGATGGCCACCCACGACCAGAACATCGTCGACCAGATGCGCAAGCGCGTCATCGAGCTCGAACAGGGCCGGCTCGTACGCGACCAGGCGCGCGGTGTCTACGGCTACCAGCACTGAGCAGGTACTGAGCAGGTAGAGGAAAGGCTGAAACACTCGCCATGCGCGCCCAGTTCGTACTGTCGGAGATCGGCGTCGGTCTCCGCCGCAATCTGACGATGACCTTCGCAGTGATCGTCTCCGTGGCCCTGTCGCTCGCCCTCTTCGGTGGCGCCCTGCTCATGCGTGAACAGGTCAGCACCATGAAGGACTTCTGGTACGACAAGGTCAACGTCTCCATCTACCTCTGCAACAAGAACGACGCGGAGACGGACGAGAAGTGCTCGAAGGGTGCGGTCACCGCTGAGCAGCGGGAGCAGATCAAGTCCGACCTCGCAGACATGAGCATCGTCGAGAAGGTCCACCACGAGTCCGCCGACGAGGCCTACAAGCACTACCGCGAGCAGTACAGCGACACGGCCATCGCCACCGTCATCACGCCCGACCAGATGCAGGAGTCGTTCCGGGTCAAGCTGAAGGACCCGGAGAAGTACAAGGTCGTGGCGACCGCCTTCGCCGGCCGTGACGGCGTCCAGTCCATCCAGGACCAGCGCGGCATCCTGGAGAACCTCTTCAACATGATGCGGGGCATGAACGTCGCCGCCCTCTTCATCATGGGACTGATGCTCGTCATCGCCCTGATGCTGATCGTCAACACCGTGCGGGTGTCGGCGTTCAGCCGCAGGCGTGAGACGGGGATCATGCGTCTCGTGGGAGCGTCCAGCTTCTACATCCAGATGCCGTTCATCATGGAGGCCGCCTTCGCCGGTCTGCTCGGCGGTCTGGTCGCCTGCGTGATGCTCCTGGTCGGCCGGTACTTCCTCATCGACGGCGGGCTGGCCCTCTCCGAGAAGATGCCGCTGGTCAACTTCATCGGCTGGGACGCCGTGATAGCGGTACTGCCGCTCGTCCTCGTGATCGGGCTGCTGATGCCCTCCATGGCCGCTTTCATCGCGTTGCGCAAGTACCTGAAGGTGTGACGAGCGCCCCGGGCGCCGTACGGGTCAACGACCCTACGGCGCCCTTCGCTTGTCCTAGAGTGGGCGCCATGCTGGGCCCCGGATCACGCAAGGTGCCCCGTGGCCTGCGCCACGGGGCGGTCCTGACGCTGGTGTTCGCCGGCGCCCTCGTCACCGGTTCCGCGACGGGCCTGCTGCCCAGCGGTGAGGGCGAGCCGCCCGAGCCCCGCGTGCGGGCCGCCGCCGCCACGGTCGACCGCGAGGAGATCGCGCGGGCCGCCGCCGAGGCCGCCGCGGACGGCAAGTCCGGCGCCAAGGCCGCGGAAGAGGTCGTGAGCCGCAGCGGGGACCGCTGGGGCGCCGTGTACGACAAGGGCGAGTACGAGGAGTTCGCGCGCGCCCTCGACGGTTCGTACACCGGTGTCGGCCTGTGGGCCAGGCGCGGTGCCGACGGCCGGGTCGAGGTCGCCCGCCTGCAGCGCGGCGGTCCCGCCGACAGGGCCGGCATCCGCGTCGGCGACCAGCTGCGCACGGTCGACGGCGCCCGGATAGACGGCCGGCCGGTCAGCGAGGTGGTCCGGCTGCTGCGCGGTGACGGCAAGAGCGCCGGCGCCGGCTCGTCCGTCGTGCTCGGTCTCCAGCGCGGTGACCGCACCTGGGAACGGACGCTGCAGCGGGCCCGGCTCGCCACCGAGGCGGTCACCGTCCGCGAGCTCGGCGGCGAGGCCGTGCTGATCAAGGTCGCCGCCTTCACCAAGGGCGCCGGGGAGCGGGTGCGGCAGGCGGTGGAGTCGGCTCCCGAGGGCGCCGGGGTCCTGCTGGACCTGCGGGGCAACGGCGGCGGTCTGGTCTCCGAGGCCGTCACGGCGGCGTCCGCCTTCCTGGACGGAGGGCTGGTCGCCACGTACGACGTGCGCGGTGAGCAGAAGGCCCTCTACGCCCGGCCCGGCGGGAACACCGAGCGCCCCGTCGTCGCCCTCGTGGACGGCGGCACGATGAGCGCGGCCGAGCTGGTCACGGGCGCCCTCAAGGACCGAGGTCGCGCCGTCACCGTCGGTGCCCGCACCTTCGGCAAGGGGTCGGTGCAGATGCCGGAACGGCTGCCCGACGGATCCGTCGCCGAGCTCACCGTCGGTCACTACCGCACCCCGTCCGGTCACGACGTCGAGGGCCGGGGCATCACCCCGGACCTGGCCGTGAGCGAGCGGGCGGAGGAGCGGGCCCAGACGGTATTGAGTGGCCTCGGGGCGGGGTCGTAGTGCGAAAATGACCGCACTATGGCTAAGGAAAAAGGGCGCAAGCTGATCGCGCAGAACAAGAAGGCGCGGCACGACTACCACATCCTCGACACCTACGAGTGCGGTCTCGTGCTGATGGGCACCGAGGTGAAGTCGCTGCGTCAGGGGCGGGCCTCGCTGGCGGACGGGTTCGTCCAGATCGACGGCCACGAGGCGTGGCTGCACAACGTCCACGTGCCGGAGTACAGCCAGGGCACCTGGACCAACCACAGCGCCCGGCGGAAGCGGAAGCTGCTGCTGCACCGGGCGGAGATCGACAAGCTGGAGTCCAAGTCCCAGGAGACGGGGCACACGATCGTGCCGCTCGCCCTGTACTTCAAGGACGGCCGGGCCAAGGTCGAGATCGCCCTGGCGAAGGGCAAGAAGGAGTACGACAAGCGGCAGACCCTGCGGGAGAAGCAGGACCGCCGCGAGGCCGACCGGGCGATCTCCGCGGCGCGGCGGCGGCAGCGGGCCTGAGCCGGACGGACGGAATACGCTGGCACGGTCGTGCGTTGGTCACGTACGATGGCTCCTGCCCTCCCCGAGGGGGCAGGTCTTGAAAAATCAACATGGGGATGATCGGTTTCGACAGCGGCTGTCGAAGCAGGGGAAGCGTGTCGAGGAAGCGGCAATGATCTCGTAAACCATATGTCGCAACCAATAATCGCCAACACCAAGCGCGATTCCTTCGCCCTCGCTGCCTAAGTAGCGACTTGCGAAGTGTCAGCCCGGGGCTGTTCCCGACCCGGATCCTGGCATCAGCTAGGGAACTGAACCTCTAGGCCCGGTCACGGGGTGTAGAGGGAAAACAAACAGTGACTGAGCCCGTCGGAGACTTGTCCGCGTGATCTCCGGGGCCGAGAAAATCGCAGCGGACTGCACACGGAGAAGCCCTGATTCCGCACCGTTGGACGCGGGTTCGATTCCCGCCATCTCCACCAGTGGAACATCCGGGGGCCCGCCCCCGGATACCGCACCCCATGTGGGCGAGGCCCGGCTGTCATGACAGCCGGGCCTTCGTCATGCGGGCCGGCAGCAGCGCCAGTGCCAGGGCCAGGGCGGCCGCCGTGACCGGGATCGCGTAGCCGTGGGCCGCGCCCGCGTGCTCCACCGTCCAGCCCCCCGCCGCCGAACCGGCCGCGATCCCGCCGAGCAGCGCCGTCACGGCCAGGGTCATGCCCTCGTTCAGCTGCCCCGCCGGAGTGATGCGCTGGATCGTGGTCATGCCGGTCACCATGGTCGGCGCCGTCGCCATTCCGCCGAGCAGGAGCGCACCCGCGACGGTGAGCGGGGAGCCCGTGCCGGCCGCGGCGAGCAGCGGCAGAGCCATGAGCACCGTCATCGCGGCCAGACAGGTCCGCAGCCGGGCGGTACGGCGGACCCGGCCGTAGACGAGGCCCGCGAGACACGAGCCGGCGGCCTGGAGGGCCAGCACCGCACCCGCCGCCGGACCGTCCACGAAGGCGATCGTGGCGACCTCCATCGAGCCGAAGACGGCTCCCGTGGCGAGGAAGACCGCGAGCATCGGGACCATGCCGGGCGTACGCAGCGGGGAGCGGGGCTTCACGGTCCTGTCCGGCACGGGCGGCTCGGTGGACCGCTGGGCCGCGAACAGGACCACGCCCGTCAGCAGCAGCCCCGCACCGACCAGGGTCCCGGCCTCCGGGAACAGTCCCGCGCAGAGCCACGCGGCGAGCACCGGCCCGAGCATGAAGCACAGCTCGTCGGCGGCCTGCTCGAAGGAGTTCGCGGTGTGCCGGGCGGCCGGGTCGTCCTTCAGCAGGTGCGCCCAGCGGGCTCGGGACATCCCGCCGGTGTTGGGCGTCGTGGCGGTCGCGGCGTACGCGGCGAACAGCGTCCAGCCGGGGGCGTCGTGACGGACGCACAGCACCAGGGCGAGCGAGCCGAGCACGGCGAGCACGGTGGCCGGGACGGCGACGCGGGCCTGCCCGTGGCGGTCGACCAGCCGCGCGGTCCAGGGGGCGACGATCGCGGTGGCGGCCAGGCCGGTCGCCGTGACGGCGCCGGCGAGGGCGTACGAGCCGCGCTGTCCCGCGATCATGATCACGGCGCTGACGCTGAACATGCCCATGGGCAGCCGGGCGAGGAGGTTCCCGGCGGTGAAGGCCCGGGCCCCGGGGACGGCGAAGAGCCGGCGGTACGGGCCCGGCGGGCGGGAGGGGTCCGGCTCCCGCTTCCGGGACACCAGGACCAGGGTCCCGCCGGACGTGGTCATCCGGGGGGAGTTCGACTGTGGCATGGATCAAGGTTCGCTTCGGGACCCCTCGGGGGTCCAACACCTGTTCGAACCCCATTGACGCACTCCTGTTGTAGGTTCTCGGGGTGCCCCAGGACCTCGAGCCCCGTCTGCTCCGCGCCTTCCTCGCGGTCGCCGCCGAACTGCACTTCACCCGGGCCGCGGCCCGGCTGTACGTCGCCCAGCAGGCGCTCAGCCGCGACATCCGGCGGCTGGAGCGGGCCGTGGGGTCCGAGCTCTTCGTCAGGACCACCCGGCAGGTGCGGCTCACCGCCGAGGGCGAGCGGCTGCTGCCGTACGCACGACGGGTGCTGGATGCCCACGATGCCCTGGCCTCCGCCTTCGCCGACGCGGAGCGGCCGCTGCTCGTCGACGTGGGCGCCCCGGTGGGGACGGCCCACCGGGTGCTCGGCGAGGCCCGCAGCGCGGCTCCCGGCCTGGAGTTCGTGGCCCGCTACCTCAGTGGGCTCACCGGCGCGGCCGCGGAGATCGTCGCCGGCCGGCTCGACGTCTCCTTCGGCAGGATCGCCGGGATCGACGCGGCGCTGCGCTCCGAACTGGCCCACGAGCCGGTGCGCTACGAGCGGATGGCCGTACTGCTGCACGACGCCCATCCGCTCGCGGCGCTCGACGCGGTGCCGGTGGACGCCCTGGCCGGGGAGACCCTGTACGCCGGCGCGGGCAACCCGGCCACCGCGGAGTGGACGGACCTCGCCGCCCGGCTCTTCGCCGGCCGCGGAATACGCATGGCGGCCCCCTTCCCCGAGATAGCCGGGCAGGAGGAGTTCGTCCGGGTGGTGCGCAAACAGGGCTGGTCGGTGCTGGCGAGCACCGAGTTCCTCCCCGTGCCGGGCATGGTCGTCCGGCCGCTCGTCGACCCCGTGCCGCTGTCGCCGGTCTCGCTGGTCCGGCGGCGCGGGCTGAGCCACCCCGGCCTCGGCGTGCTGCGTTCCGTCGTGGCCGAACTCGCCGCGTCGGGAGGGTGGCTGGACGTGCCGCCGGACGGCTGGCTGCCGGACGGGGACCGGGCCGCTATGGCGCGGAACACCTGACTCCGCGGTCCGGCCGTCAGCCGCGTGCGCTACATTCGTGGTCCGGGTGCAACGTGGTAGGGGTGCTCGGCCCGGGTTTAGGGGGCCCGGTCCGACGGCAGGCGTCCGGTTCCGCCGGCGCTCCCACCTCTCCGTTCAGTGGGGGAAGAGCGTACAGCAGTGGAAAACAGGCGAGAAAAGTCCCGAATAGGGCACAGTCATGACCCCAACGAGGTCACGATCCAGATCGACAGCCTGGAGTTCAGGAACCTCCAGGCTGCCCGGATGAACCCCGAGGCCCCTCAGGAAGACGCCGACGGGCCCGTGTTCGTCGACGAGAGCGGCCGTCGCAGCAAGAAGTTCCGCCGTATCGGATGGGTGCTGGCGCTCGTCTGCGCGGGCTATGCCGTGACCCTCGTGGTCGCCCTCATCGGCGGCAACTCCAACGCCCCGTCGCTCCTCATCCCCGGGCCGGCGGACGACAAGGCGGACACCGCCGAGGAGACCCCCGGGCCCTCCGAGGCCCCCTCCGCCCCCGCCGGTGCCGAGGTCGTCGCCGGCGTCCCCTCGCCCTCCGGCAGCCCGGCAGCGGTGCCGCGGCAGTCCGCCGGGTCCGCCGGCGAGCCGGGCGGCGGCCGGAGCAGCAGCCCGTCGGGCGCCTCCGGCAGCGGCGCGGCCACCACCACCGGCGGCGCCGGCACCGGCGGGGCGACGACCGAACCGAAGCCCGTCGTGTCCACGGCACCGGGCGGCCCGGGAGGCGCCGGGGGCCCGGGCGGCACTGGCGGCGAGGAGCCGCCACCGGACCCGGTCGAACCCACACCCAGCGAGACCTCGACGGAAGAACCCACCGGCGAACCGGTGGCACAGGGCCAGCAGCTGGCCGGGGAAGGTGCCGGCTAGATGACCGCCTCCGGCAGACGGGCCGTCCGGCGACAGAAGAGCGCAGGCCGGTCCGCCGTTCGGCGCAGGCTTCCCATGCGCTACCTGCTGCCCTCGCTCTTCCTCGTCGCGCTCCTCGCGATGCTCATGCTGCGCGGCTATGTGCACAGCGAGATCCTCGCCGACCACCGGGTGCGCCCCCCGGTCTCCAGCGGCCAGGTGCCCGAGCAGATACTGAACGGCGGCCCCGTCGTCGACGCCCGCACCCCCGGCGCGCCCAAGGCGCTCAGCGTCCCCGACAAGAACCTGGTGCTGACCTTTGACGACGGCCCCGACCCGGTGTGGACGCCGAAGGTCCTCGACAAGCTGAAGCAGCACGACGCCCACGCGGTGTTCTTCGTGACCGGCACGATGGCCTCCCGGCATCCGGACCTGGTGCGGCGGATGGTCGCGGAGGGCCACGAACTCGGCCTGCACACCTTCAACCACCCCGATCTGGCGCTCCAGACGCAGAGCCGGATCGACTGGGAGCTCTCGCAGAACCAGCTGGCGCTCGCGGGCGCGGCCGGCATCCGCACCTCGCTGTTCCGTCCTCCGTACTCGTCGTTCTCGGCCGCCCTGGACGACAAGTCCTGGCCCGTGACCGAGTACATCGGCAGCCGCGGCTACATCACCGCGTTCAACGACACGGACAGCGAGGACTGGAAGCGCCCGGGCGTCGAAGCGATCATCAAGCGCGCCACTCCCGAGGGCACCAAGGGCTCCATCGTGCTGATGCACGACTCCGGCGGTGACCGCTCGCAGACCGTGGCCGCCCTCGGCCGCTTCCTGCCCGACATGAAGGAGCGCGGCTACCGGTTCGTGAACCTCACCGAGGCCCTCGGCGCGCCCAGCGCCCACACACCGGTCGCCGGACCGGAGCTGTGGAAGGGCAAGGCGTGGGTTGGTGCCGTCGCCGTCTCCGAGCGGACCACATCGGCGCTGACCGTCGGCCTCGCCGCGATCGGTGTCCTGGTCTTCCTCCGCTTCGGCCTGATGCTGCTGCTCTCCTTCGGCCATGCCCGCAAGGTGCGCCGCCGCCGCTTCCGCTGGGGCCCGGCCGTCACCGAACCCGTGACGGTACTGGTCCCCGCCTACAACGAGAAGGAGTGCATCGAGAACACGGTGCGCTCGTTGATGGAGAGCGACCACCCGATCGAGGTCATCGTCATCGACGACGGCTCGTCGGACGGTACCGCCGACATCGTCGACGACATGTGGCTGCCCAACGTCCGGGTCGTCCGCCAGGCCAACGCGGGCAAGCCGGAGGCCCTCAACAACGGCATCCGCAACGCCCGCCACGACATCATCGTGATGATGGACGGGGACACCGTCTTCGAGCCGTCCACCGTGCGCGAGCTGGTCCAGCCCTTCGGTGACCCGCGCGTCGGCGCGGTCGCGGGCAACGCCAAGGTCGGGAACCGGGACAGCTTGATCGGCGCCTGGCAGCACATCGAGTACGTCATGGGCTTCAACCTCGACCGCCGGATGTACGACGTGCTGGGGTGCATGCCGACGATCCCCGGCGCGGTCGGCGCCTTCCGCCGCGAGGCCCTGGAGCGGGTCGGCGGCATGAGCGACGACACCCTCGCCGAGGACACCGACATCACCATGGCCATCCACCGCGACGGCTGGCGTGTGGTGTACGCGGAGCGGGCCCGTGCCTGGACCGAGGCCCCGGAGTCCGTGCAGCAGTTGTGGTCCCAGCGCTACCGCTGGTCGTACGGCACGATGCAGGCGATCTGGAAGCACCGCCGCTCTGTGGTCGAGAGCGGCCCCTCCGGCCGCTTCGGCCGGGTCGGCCTGCCCCTCGTCTCGCTGTTCATGGTGCTGTTCCCGCTGCTCGCCCCGCTGATCGACGTCTTCCTGCTCTACGGACTCGTCTTCGGGCCCACGCAGAAGACGGTCGTCGCCTGGCTCGGCGTCCTCGCCATCCAGGCCGTGTGCGCCGCCTACGCGTTCCGGCTCGACAAGGAACGCATGGTGCATCTGATCTCCCTGCCCCTCCAGCAACTCCTGTACCGGCAGCTCATGTACGTGGTGCTGCTCCAGTCCTGGATCACCGCCCTCACCGGAGGCCGGCTCCGCTGGCAGAAACTGCGGCGCACCGGAGTGGTGGAGGCGCCGGGGTCGATACCGAACCAGCGCCAGGGCAGCGACGAGCGGAGGCCGGTCGGATGACCTCGCCCTCGCTCGACATGGGCGGCCCCCCACCGGCCGGGGCACGGCACCGGGCCGGCGCGACCGCGCCCGCGGCCTCTCCGGCCGAGCCCGCCGCCGCTCCGAAGCGGCCTGGCCGGGACCGCTACCTCGACCTGCTGCGCTCCATCGCCCTGGTCCGCGTCATCGTCTACCACATCTTCGGCTGGGCCTGGCTGACGGTGCTCTTCCCGTCCATGGGCGTGATGTTCGCGCTCGCCGGCTCGCTGATGGCCCGCTCGCTGGCGCGGCCCGCGTGGGGTGTCATCCGCGGCCGTGTCCGGCGGCTGCTGCCGCCGATGTGGGCGTTCTCGGCCTTCGTCCTCCCCGTGATCTTCTACTTCGGCTGGAAGCCGGTGAAGGAGGAGGGGATCTGGTGGTTCCTCAAGCTGGCCTGGTACATCGTTCCGGTCGGCGCACCGCCGTACCCCTGGCACAGCGGTGACGCCTCGGGACTGCTCGACGACACCTGGGCGGTCCAGGCGGCCGGTCCGCTCTGGTACATCCGCGCCTATCTGTGGTTCGTGGTCGCCTCGCCGCTGCTGCTGTGGGCCTTCCGCAGGCTGCCGTGGGCGACGCTGTTCGCCCCGCTCGCGCTCACCGCGGTCGTCGGCTCCGGGCTGTTCAAGATCCCCGGCGAGACCGGCAACGTCATCACCGACTTCGCCACCTACGGATCCTGCTGGGTGCTCGGCTTCGCCCACCAGGAGGGCATGTTCGAGAAGCTCCCGCGGTACGTCTTCGTGTCCGTGTCCTCGCTGATCATGGCCTTCGGCCTGTGGTGGGCGTCGGGGCACCTGGGCCCGGACGGCTGGGACCTCAACGACATCCCGCTCGCCCAGGCCACCTGGTCGTTCGGCTTCTGTGTGATCCTGCTCGCGTACTCGCCGTCCTGGCAGCGGCTCCCGGGGAGGCTCGCGCACTTCGACAGCCTGGTCACCCTGTCCAACAACCGGGCCGTGACGATCTACCTCTGGCACAACCTGCTGATCATGGCGACGATCCCGGTCATCGATCTGCTCTGGAGGATCCCGGGCCTCGGGCCGACGTACTCGGGCTATCTGGAGCGGGCGTACCCCGTCCTCATGCTGATCGTCGTCTTCCCGCTGATCGGGCTGATGATCATGGCTGTGGGCTGGCTGGAGGACGTCGCCGCCAAGCGCCCCGCCCGGCTGTGGCCGAACGGCGCGACGCGCGAGAAGGCGTCGTGGGGCAGGTCGGTCCGCGGACGGGGCCGCTCACACCGCGCCTGAGCACCGGGTGAGGGCAAGGTTCCACCGCGGTCATCTCGCGCCACGGAGCTGAAACCCGCCATGCCTAGCGTCGGGTCCACTACCCGGAGCATCAGTGGAGGCACGCCATGGCCGGCAGGTGGATCGAGCAGTGGGACCCGGAGGACGAGACCTTCTGGGAGGCGGAAGGCAAGCACATCGCCAAGCGGAACCTGATCTTTTCGGTGATCTCCGAGCACATCGGGTTCTCCGTATGGAGCATGTTCTCGGTGATGGCTCTCTTCATGGGGCCCCAGTACGGCATCGACCCGGCAGGGAAGTTCTTCCTGGTCGCCGTCGCCTCTCTGGTCGGCGCGGCGCTGCGGGTGCCCTACGGATTCGCGGTCGCCCGGTTCGGCGGCCGGAACTGGACGATCGTCAGTGCCGGCATGCTGCTGGTGCCGACCACCGCCCTGTTCGCCGTCATGGAACCGGGAACCTCGTACACCACCTTCATGGTGGTCGCGATTCTCACCGGCGTCGGCGGGGCGAACTTCGCCTCCTCCATGACCAACATCAACAGCTTCTATCCGCTGCGCCTCAAGGGCTGGGCGCTCGGTATGAACGCGGGCGGCGGCAACATCGGCGTGGCCGTGGTGCAGTTGCTCGGTCTGCTGGTCATCGCGACCGCCGGAGCCACGCAGCCGCGGCTGCTGGTGGGCCTCTACATTCCGTTGATCATCCTGGCCACCGTGCTCAGCGCCACGTACATGAACAACCTCGGTCCGGTGAAGAACGACTCCGGCGCCGCCAAGGAGGCCGTCCGGGACAGCCACACCTGGATCATGTCCTTCCTCTACATCGGCACGTTCGGCTCCTTCATCGGCTACAGCTTCGCCTTCGGACTCGTCCTGCAGAACCAGTTCGGCCGTACCCCGCTGCAGGCCGCCTCGCTCACCTTCGTCGGCCCGCTGCTCGGTTCGCTCATCCGTCCCGTCGGCGGCCACCTCGCCGACCGGCTCGGCGGGGCGAGGGTGACGCTGTGGAACTTCGCCCTCATGACCGTCGCGGTCGGCGTGGTCGTCGCCGCCTCCGTGCAGCAGTCGCTGGCCCTGTTCATCGCCGGATTCATCATCCTGTTCATTCTCACCGGCATCGGCAACGGGTCGACGTACAAGATGATCCCCGGCATCTACCGGACCAAGGCGCAGGCCAAGGGCCTCATGGGCGAGGAGGCCCAGATCTACGCCCGACGGCTGTCGGGGGCGACCATGGCCCTGATCGGCGCGGTCGGTGCCTTCGGAGGGCTCGGCATCAACCTCGCCCTTCGGCAGTCCTTCCTCACCTCGGGCAGCGGCACCAGCGCCTTCGTGGTCTTCCTCGGCTACTACGTGCTGTGCTTCGCGGTCACCTGGGCGGTATACCTTCGCAAGCCCGCACGCACCGCCGCACCGGCCGCGACGACCGAGAAGAAGCCGCAGCTCAGCTACGCCGAGGTGTGAGCAGGAGTGCCTCGTAACCACGGGGAAACGCAGCCGAACCGAGCCTGTCACGCGTCCTTGCCAGGCTCGGCCGGCATGTACCACGAACAGCACGCCGCTGCCGCGGTCGCCCCGCTCTCGGGCTTCACGGTCGGGGTCACGGCGGCCAGGCGCGCGGACGAACTGGGCGCGTTGCTGCAGCGCCGCGGGGCGACGGTGCTCCGCGCACCCGCCCTGCGGATCGTGCCGCTCGCGGACGACGGCGAGTTGCTCGCCGCCACCAAGGAGCTCATCGACAACGCCCCGGACGTGGTGGTCGCCACCACGGCGATCGGGTTCCGGGGCTGGGTGGAGGCCGCCGACGGCTGGGGCCATGGCGAGGAACTGCTCGCCTGCCTGCGCGGCGTCGAGCTCCTCGCCCGCGGCCCGAAGGTGAAGGGCGCGATCCGGGCGGCCGGGCTGACGGAGGCGTGGTCGCCCACGTCCGAGTCGATGGCCGAGGTGCTCGACCGGCTTCTGGATGAGGGCGTCGCGGACCGCCGGGTGGCGCTGCAGCTGCACGGTGAACCGCTTCCCGGGTTCGTGGAGGCGCTGCGGGCAGGGGGCGCCGAGGTCGTCGTCGTCCCCGTCTACCGGTGGATGCCCCCGGAGGACCTCGCTCCGCTGGACCGGCTGCTCGACGCGACGGTGGGGCGGTCCCTGGACGCCGTGACGTTCACCAGCGCCCCGGCCGCGGCGTCGTTGTTCTCCCGTGCCGAGGACCGCGGAGTGCTGCCGGAGCTGCTCGACGCGCTCGCCCACGACGTGCTGCCGGCCTGCGTGGGACCGGTCACGGCCCTTCCGCTCCAGGCGCGCGGGCTGGACACGGTCCAGCCCGACCGCTTCCGGCTGGGCCCGCTCGTCCAGCTGCTCTGCCTCGAACTGCCCTCGCGGGCGAGGACCTTGCCGGTGGCCGGCCGCCAGGTCGAGATCCGAGGCCATGCCGTCCTCGTCGACGGCGACGTACGGCCGGTGCCTCCGGCGGGGATGTCGCTGCTCAACGCCCTGGCCCGCCGCCCCGGCTGGGTCGTCTCCCGCGCGGACCTGCTGCGTGCCCTGCCCGGCGCCGGCCGTGACGAGCACGCCGTGGAGACGGCCATGGCCCGCCTCCGCACGGCCCTCGGCGTCCCCAACCTCATCCAGACCGTAGTGAAGCGCGGCTACCGGCTGGCACTCGACCCGGCGGTCGACACCAAGTACGCGGACACCTGACGGGGTTGCGGGGCGCGAGGGCGGCCCCCGCGCGCGGGGGCGGGCGTGCCGGCCCGGGCGCCCGGGCCGGCACGTCGCGGCGGGTGGTCCCCCGCGGCCACGCCGCCGCCGGCGGGCCGTGCGCGGGGACACCCGCCGAAGGGGCCCCGTCGTCCCGCGTGGGATCGGGGCACGTCCGTGGCACGTGGGACCCGCCCGACGCCCGGGGTTCGTCCCCGGGGGGTTCCCGGGGCGCGCTCGCACGGGCACCCTGAATTCATGGGCATCGGCTCGTACGACGGGCGGTTCGACTCCGGGCGCGTCTGCCTGGATCTCGTGGCGGCGGGGCCGGAGGACCCCGGGGGGCTCGGGCGGTGGCTCATGGCGGCCGGACTGCTGCCGCCGGGTACTCCCCTGGGCGCGGTGACCGCGCGGTGGGTGCCCCCGTTCCGTGAACTGCGCGCCTGTGTGGAGGGCTTGGTGGACGCCCAGATCGACCACCGTCCGGGCGCACCCGCTCCCGGGCGCCACGGTGGTCCGGACGGCGCCCTCGTACGGCTCAACGCGTTCGCCTCCGCCTCCGCCCCGCCCGCCGTCACGGCCGTGCGCGACGACGAGGGCGAGCTCGTCCGGGCTCCGCTCGCCCGCCCCGAATGCGCCGCGCTGCTCGCCGCCGTCGCCCGCGACGCGGTGGACCTGCTCACCGATCCCGAGGCCCGCGCCGGGCTCCGCCGCTGCGAGGGCGACGGCTGCCGCCGTGTGTATCTCGACACATCCCGGGGCCGGCGCCGTCGTTGGTGTTCCAGCGAGGTGTGCGGCAATCGGGAGCGCGTGGCGCGGCACCGGCGTCGCGCGGCGCTCTCCAGGGCCTGACAGGCGATCATTTCGCGGTGCTATGACCGGTATCACCGGCCGGATCGGCGAGTCACCGGTCGGCATCCCAAAAGATCTTGAAAGTTTTTCCCGGTCGCGTTGAGTCGATCGGCGCGCCCCTCCGTAGTGATGGACGACAGACAAGCAGTCAGACATCAGACAGGGTCTCGACCGGGAGGTTCAGGTGCGCAAGGATGCCGCCGTGGCCGATGACCGTTCAGGCAGGGCCCGGCATCGCGCCGACTCGTCGCGCACCAGCACATCCGTCCCTGACGAGGAGCTGATGCGCGTGCTTTATCAGGAGCACGCCGGACCTCTCCTCGCCTATGTGCTCCGCCTCGTGGCCGGCGACCGCCAGCGTGCCGAGGACGTGGTACAGGAGACGCTCATCCGTGCCTGGAAGAACGCCGGTCAGCTCAATCGGGCCACCGGCTCTGTCCGACCCTGGCTGGTGACGGTCGCACGGCGTATCGTCATCGACGGTCACCGCAGCCGGCAGGCCCGGCCGCAGGAGGTCGATCCGTCGCCGCTGGAGGTCATGCCCGCGGAGGACGAGATCGACAAGGCGTTGTGGCTGATGACGCTATCCGATGCGCTCGATGATTTGACCCCTGCTCACAGGGAAGTACTCGTCGAGACGTATTTCAAAGGGCGTACGGTCAATGAGGC
This sequence comes from Streptomyces sp. HNM0645, assembly GCF_030056615.1. Taxonomy (NCBI): domain Bacteria; kingdom Bacillati; phylum Actinomycetota; class Actinomycetes; order Kitasatosporales; family Streptomycetaceae; genus Streptomyces; species Streptomyces sp. HNM0645. The sequence continues at coordinate 44,472 of NZ_JASHLT010000022.1, forward strand.
GGCCGAGAAACTCGGCATACCCAGCGGGACCGTGCGGTCCCGTGTGTTCTACGCACTGCGTTCCATGAAGCTCGCTCTGGAGGAGAGGGGGGTCACGGCATGAACAGGCAGGACCAGTTCGGACAGTTCGGACAGTCCGAAGAGGGGTCGGTCCACGAGACGGCAGGGGCGTACGTCCTCGGCATCCTCGACGACGCGGAAGCCACCGCGTTCGAGGCGCACCTGGCCGGCTGTGACATCTGTGCCGCCCACCTCGAGGAGTTCGCGGGCATGGAGCCGATGCTGGCGATACTCGCCGAGGCCCCGGTGCAGCCGGCCGTGCCCCAGCAACCCACCGTGCTGCCCTTCGACAGCAGGATCATGCAGCCGCCGTCCCGGCCCGCCGTCACGGTTCCGACGGCGCCGAGTCCGCAGCTGCTGGACCGGCTCGTGGACGAGGTCGCGGTGAAGCGCTCCCGGAAGCGCCGTCGCAGCATGTACATGATTGCGGCTTCGGCCGTGCTGATCCTCGGCGGTCCCGCCGTCGCGGTGGTCGTCACCCAGGACGACGCCACGGCGGGCAACGTCGCGGCACCGCACCCGACCAGCCCCGCGGAGAGCGAGTTCTTCGACGGCATGGCGGAGAAGGTCGAGGCGACGGACGCGGTCACCAAGGTCACCGCCACCGTCGGCCTGGAGGAGAAGGGCTGGGGCACCCACGCGGTCCTGGAGCTCAAGAACGTCAAGGGCCCCCAGAAGTGCAGTCTCGTCGCCGTCTCCAAGAGCGGTGAGGAGGAGGTCGTGACCTCCTGGTCCGTCCCCGAGCGCGGGTACGGCATCGCCGACAGTACGAACAAGGAGGCCAAGAAGCCCCTGTACATCCACGGCGGCGCCGCCATGGACCGCAACCAGATCGATCACTTCGAGGTCCGCACCTTCGACGGGAAGCGCCTGGTGGAGGTCGGCGCCTGAACCACGGACACCCGGAGCACGACAGCGGACCTTCCGCCTGACATAACGGCCCCCTTCGCGTACGGTTGACGGCTGCCCAGTGCACGTCAGAAGGGGGCCACGGTGGCCGCGCAGGAAGCCGCTGTCGACTCGGTCCGGGACCGCGAGATCCTTGTCGAACAGGACCATCTGGACCAGGTGTACCGCCGCCTCGAGGAGAAGATCCACGAGGCGGAGTTCCTGATGGACGACGCCGCCAAACGCGGCCAGGTCGGCACGCCCGGCGCGCTCGCCGAGCGGGACGCCCAGGTGTTCCGGGCCGGGATCCACCTCAACCGGCTCAACAGCGAGTTCGAGGACTTCCTCTTCGGCCGGATCGACCTGCTGCGCGGCAAGGACGGCAAGAAGGGGCCCGACGGGGCGTACACCTCCGTCGAGCCGGCCGAGGACGCCGTGCGGACGGACGGGACGGGGCAGTACGCCGACATCGCCGAGACGCTGCACATCGGCCGGATCGGCGTGCTCGACGCCGACTACGCGCCCCTGGTCATCGACTGGCGCGCCCCGGCCGCGGCGCCCTTCTACCGCTCCACCCCCGTCGACCCCGGCCGTGTCGTGCGCCGCCGCGTCATCCGCTCCAAGGGCCGCCGCGTCCTGGGCGTCGAGGACGACCTGATGCGCCCCGAGCTGACCGCACGCCTCGGCGGTCAGGAACTGCCGGTGATCGGCGACGGCGCCCTGATGGCCGCGCTCGGCCAGGCCCGCACCCACACCATGCGGGACATCGTGTCCTCCATCCAGGCCGAGCAGGACCTGGTGATCAGGGCACCCGCCGCCTCGGTCACGGAGGTCTCCGGCGGCCCGGGCACCGGAAAGACGGCCGTCGCGCTCCACCGGGCCGCGTACCTGCTCTACCAGGACCGTCGCCGGTACGCGGGCGGCATCCTGGTCGTCTCCCCGACCCCGCTGCTCGTCGCCTACACCGAGGGCGTGCTGCCCTCGCTGGGCGAGGAGGGGCAGGTCGCGATCCGCGCGGTGGGCTCCCTGGTGGACGGGGCCGAGGCCGTCACGTACGACGATCCGGCCGTCGCCCGAGTCAAGGGCTCGCTGCGGATGCTGAAGGTGCTGCGCAAGGCGGCCCGCGGAGCCCTGGAGCTCGGCGAGACCCCTGGCCGGCTGCGGGTGGTGGCCTTCGGCCGCCGGCTGGAGCTGGAGTCCGACGAGCTCCAGCGCATCCGCCACAACGTCCTGGGCGGCACCGCGCCGGTCAACCTGCTGCGGCCGCGCGCCCGGAGACTGCTCCTGGACGCCCTCTACGCGAAGTCGGGCGCGGCCGGCCGGCACACCGACCCCGAGCTGGCCGCCGAGCTGCGCTCCTCCTTCGACGACGACGTCAGCTCGGAGGACTCGTTCGTCGACTTCCTCGACGCCTGGTGGCCCGAGCTGACGCCGTTCGGGGTGCTCGCGGCGATGGCCGACGAGCGCCGGCTCGGCCGCTGGTCACGACGGGTCCTCAACCCCGGCGAGGTGCGAAGACTCGCCCGCAGCCTCAGACGCGACGGCCTGTCCGCGCACGACGTCGCGGCCCTCGACGAACTGCAGGCGATCCTCGGCACCCCGGTCCGCCCGAAGAAGAAGCGCGAGGCCGATCCGCTGGACCAGCTCACCGGGCTGGAGGAGTTGATGCCGCAGCGCGAGGAGTCCCAGCGCGAGCGGGCCGAGCGGCTGGCGGCGGAGCGCACCGAGTACGCCCACGTCATCGTCGACGAGGCGCAGGACCTCACGCCCATGCAGTGGCGGATGATCGGCCGCCGCGGCCGGCACGCCACCTGGACGATCGTGGGCGACCCCGCCCAGTCGTCGTGGTCGGACCCGGACGAGGCCGCCGAGGCCCGCGACGACGCCCTCGGTACCCGGCCGCGCCGGCGGTTCGAACTCACCGTGAACTACCGCAACCCGTCCGAGGTCGCCGAGCTCGCCGCCCGGGTGCTGACGCTGGCCATGCCGGGAATGGCGGCGCCCCGCGCCGTCCGCTCGACGGGCCTGCGACCCCGGTTCGCGGTGGCGCGCGACGACCTGGAGCGGACCGTCCGTCTGGAGACCCAGCGCCTGCTGGACGAGGTGGACGGCACCGTCGGTGTCGTGGTCGCGATGGACCGGCGCGCGGAGGCCGCCCGCTGGCTCGACGGCCTCGGCGACCGTGCGGTCGCCCTCGGTTCGCTCGAGGCGAAGGGCCTGGAGTACGACGCGACGGTGGTCGTCTCGCCTGCGGAGATCGCCGACGAGTCGCCGGCCGGCCTGCGGGTGCTGTACGTGGCGCTGACCCGCGCCACCCAGCAACTCACCGTGGTCTCGGGCCGGCGCGACGAGCCGGACGCGGACGGGGTCCCGGACCTGCTGAGGGACTGAGGGCCCGCCCGGACCTGCCGGGGCACGTCCCGGTCCCGTTGACGGACTGCGGGCCGGACGGGGCGGGCGGGCGGCCGAACGGGGTCAACTCGCGGAGCGGGGAATCACCTTCTGGGACTCTTTGTTAGCCTGTGTGTGGCACCGGCCCGATCCAAGCCCCCGGGCCCAACCTTCGTCCCTCAGAGGGACCACTTGCCGCGAGGCGAGCATGGCGGGTCGGTGTCACCAGAGCGTCGGGAAGAGGTCCGCGTCACCACGGTGACGCGGACCTCTTCCGTTTCTCCGCTCTTCTGCTTCTCCGCGACTTCTCGTATGGTGGAAAAAGTTTTCCAAAACTAAAACGACCAGTATTACCTGCTACTGGCAGGTAGGTGCGACCATCGGATGGCCCCGCCCGGTCACCACCGGGCGGTGCGGCAACGAAGCTAGGGAAAGCAGAGGAACTCGGCCATGTCAACGGCGCCCAGCGTCTCGTACTCGATGACGGTCCGGCTGGAGGTGCCCGCGAGCGGAACCGCAGTCTCGCAGCTCACCACCGCCGTGGAGTCCTCCGGCGGTTCGGTCAGCGGTCTCGACGTCACCGCGTCCGGCCACGAGAAGCTCCGGATCGACGTCACCATCGCGGCGACCTCCACGACGCACGCGGACGAGATCGTCGAGAAGCTGAACGGGATCGAGGGCGTCACCCTCGGCAAGGTGTCCGACCGGACCTTCCTCATGCACCTCGGCGGCAAGATCGAGATGCAGTCCAAGCACCCCATCCGCAACCGTGACGACCTCTCCATGGTCTACACCCCGGGCGTGGCCCGCGTGTGCATGGCCATCGCCGAGAATCCCGAGGACGCCCGCCGCCTCACCATCAAGCGCAACTCCGTCGCCGTCGTGACGGACGGCTCCGCCGTGCTCGGTCTCGGCAACATCGGCCCGAAGGCCGCCCTGCCCGTCATGGAGGGCAAGGCGGCCCTCTTCAAGCGGTTCGCCGGCATCGACGCCTGGCCGATCTGTCTGGACACCCAGGACACCGACGCCATCGTCGAGATCGTCAAGGCCATCGCCCCGGGCTTCGCCGGCATCAACCTGGAGGACATCTCGGCGCCCCGCTGCTTCGAGATCGAGGCACGGCTGCGCGAGGCCCTCGACATCCCGGTCTTCCACGACGACCAGCACGGCACCGCGATCGTCGTGCTCGCCGCCCTCACCAACGCACTGCGCGTGGTGGGCAAGGCGGTTGGGGACGTCCGGGTCGTGATGTCCGGCGCCGGCGCGGCCGGTACGGCCATCCTGAAGCTGCTCATCGCGGCGGGTGTCAAGCACGCCGTCGTCGCCGACATCCACGGCGTCGTGCACGCCGGCCGCGAGGACCTCGTGGACGCCGCACCCGGGTCGGCGCTGCGCTGGATCGGCGACAACACCAACCCCGACGGCGTCACCGGCACGCTCAGGGAAGCGGTGCGCGGCGCCGACGTGTTCATCGGCGTCTCCGCCCCGAACGTGCTGGGTGCGGAGGACGTCGCGGGGATGGCGGACGACGCGATCGTGTTCGCGCTCGCGAACCCCGACCCCGAGGTGGACCCGGCAATCGCCCGGCAGACCGCGGCAGTTGTGGCCACCGGCCGCAGCGACTTCCCGAACCAGATCAACAACGTGCTGGTGTTCCCGGGTGTCTTCCGCGGCCTCCTGGACGCGCAGTCGCGCACCGTCAACACGGAGATGATGCTCGCCGCGGCAACGGCGCTGGCGGACGTCGTCACCGAGGACGAGCTCAACCCGAACTACATCATCCCGTCCGTCTTCAACGACAAGGTCGCGGGTGCCGTCGCCGGGGCCGTCCGGGACGCCGCGAGGGCGGCGGGCGCGGCTGTGACGGGCCCCACCCCGTACTGAGTCCGGCGCGTCGCGAGTCGCGGGCCCGGAAAACCGCCCTTAGGGTGGCGGACCATGGGCCCGCTACGGGCCGCACGACTTCGGAGGATCCGTCCTCCGGAGGCTCTTTCGGACCGTTTCGGCTCCGTGGAGTCCGCAGGGAGTCGACGGAACGTCACCGGAACGAGCCAGTGGCGCTTTTCGTGTGACTCCGGAGGGTGCCGGATTGGCTTTCCCGCCGCTGGTGGGGGCAGGATGCTCAATTGGGCGCGAGGGTCTGACAGCAGACCCGGGTCCGGGGAACTGTCCGAGGGCCCTGGCAGCATCGGCTTCGATCTCACGCCTCACAGGCAAGAAGAACACGGGAGTAAGAACATGAACCGCAGTGAGCTGGTGGCCGCGCTGGCCGACCGTGCCGAGGTGACCCGCAAGGACGCCGACGCTGTGCTGGCCGCCTTCGCCGAGGTCGTCGGCGAGATCGTCGCCAAGGGCGACGAGAAGGTCACCATCCCCGGTTTCCTGACCTTCGAGCGCACCCACCGTGCCGCTCGCACCGCTCGTAACCCGCAGACCGGCGACCCGATCCAGATCCCGGCCGGCTACAGCGTGAAGGTCTCCGCGGGCTCCAAGCTCAAGGAAGCCGCGAAGGGCAAGTAAGCCTCAGAGCGCGAGGGCGGCCACTTCCCGTCGGGGGGTGGCCGCCCTCGTGCTGTGTCGGGGGTCCGTACCGCCTCGGGGCGGCATTGGAGGCGTGTGTGGCCCACCGAGAGGCGGCGGGCAGGGCGCACGGGCCCCGCGGGCGGCCCCGCCGAGCCGACGCGCACGGCCTTCGGTGCGGGTGAGGGCCGTGGCGCCGGTGCGCGGCGCCCGGCCGTGGGCGCTCGGTGCGGCCCGCCGGGGGTGGTGCCTGCGGCCGTGTGACGGGGGCACCGGTGCGCGGTGGTGTGCGGAGGCAGGCACCACGGTCGCGCAGGGACGGGGCGCCCGCCTCCGTCGCGTACGGGAACGCGACGAGCGCCGGTCCGGGCCGCTGGGCGGCCGGACCGGCGCTCGGAGAAGCGGGTGGGTTCAGACGACCGCGCCGCGCGGCAGATCGACCTTCGCGCCGAGCTCGACGAGCTTCTCCATGAAGTTCTCGTAGCCGCGGTTGATCAGGTCGATGCCGTGCACCCGGGACGTCCCCTGCGCCGCCAGCGCCGCGATCAGGTACGAGAAACCGCCGCGCAGGTCGGGGATCACCAGATCCGAGCCCTGGAGCTTCGTCGGGCCGGAGACCACCGCCGAGTGCAGGAAGTTGCGCTGGCCGAAGCGGCAGTCGGAGCCGCCCAGGCACTCCCGGTACAGCTGGATGTGCGCACCCATCTGGTTGAGCGCCGAGGTGAAGCCGAGCCGCGACTCGTACACCGTCTCGTGCACGATCGACAGGCCCGCCGCCTGCGTGAGCGCCACCACCAGGGGCTGCTGCCAGTCCGTCTGGAAGCCGGGGTGCACGTCGGTCTCCAGGGCGATCGCGTTGAGGGAGCCGCCCGGGTGCCAGAAGCGGATGCCCTCGTCGTCGATCTCGAAGGCGCCGCCGACCTTCCGGTAGGTGTTGAGGAAGGTCATCATCGAGCGCTGCTGCGCGCCGCGCACGTAGATGTTGCCCTCGGTCGCCAGCGCCGCCGAGGCCCAGGACGCCGCCTCCAGCCGGTCCGGGAGCGCCCGGTGGGTGTAGCCGCCGAGGCGGTCCACACCGGTGATCCGGATGGTCCGGTCGGTGTCCATCGAAATGATCGCGCCCATTTTCTGCAGGACGCAGATCAGGTCCTCGATCTCCGGCTCCACCGCCGCGTTCGACAGCTCCGTGACGCCCTCCGCCAGCACCGCGGTCAGCAGCACCTGCTCGGTGGAGCCGACCGACGGGTACGGCAGGCGGATCTTGCATCCGCGAAGTCGCTGCGGAGCCTCCAGGTACTGCCCGTCCGCCCGCTTCTCGATCTTCGCGCCGAACTGCCGCAGCACGTCGAAGTGGAAGTCGATCGGCCGGCCGCCGATGTCGCAGCCGCCCAGGCCCGGGATGAAGGCGTGCCCGAGCCGGTGCAGCAGCGGGCCGCAGAACAGGATCGGGATGCGGGAGGAACCGGCGTGGGCATCGATGTCCGCGACGTTCGCACTCTCGACGTGCGTCGGGTCGAGCACCAGTTCGCCGGGCTCGTCCCCGGGCCGCACCGTCACGCCGTGCAGCTGCAGCAGACCGCGCACCACCCGCACGTCGCGGATGTCGGGCACGTTGCGCAGCCGACTCGGCTCGCTGCCGAGCAGCGCGGCGACCATAGCCTTCGGCACCAGGTTCTTGGCGCCGCGGACGCGGATCTCGCCCTCCAGCGGGGCTCCGCCGTGGACAAGCAGTACATCGTCTGTGCCGGTCATGAATCTCGCGTTCCGGAGGGTCCTCCCAGTGGAGCCGGGGGAGGAGTTCGGGCAGGGGCCAGAGAAAAGGTTAAGGCCCTCCTACCCCTGTCCCGTAAGGCTGAGGGCACATCACAGGTGTAATGAATCCGGCACAATACGTTCCGTTTCGGTACGCCTCCGGAGGGTTACCATCCGCTTTGCTTCGGCGGACGCGCCCTCCCGCTGCCGCGGTGCGCCCTGAGCTGCGTCGGTCCGGACCGGGACGCCTGCTCCCCGCGGAGGGCGAAGATGCGGGATCATGTCTCCCATGACCGAGGTGTCCTCCCTCACAGGGCGGCTGCTCGTCGCCACTCCGGCCCTCGCGGACCCGAACTTCGACCGCGCGGTGGTGCTCCTGCTCGACCACGACGAGGAGGGATCCCTCGGCGTGGTCCTCAACCGGCCCACTCCCGTCGGCGTCGGCGACATCCTGGAGCCCTGGGCGGGTCTGGCCGGTGAGCCCGGCGTGGTCTTCCAGGGCGGTCCCGTCTCCCTCGACTCGGCGCTCGGTCTCGCCGTCATCCCCGGTGACGAGGGACCGCTCGGCTGGCGCAGGGTCCACGGGGCGATCGGCCTCGTCGATCTGGAGGCCCCGCCGGAGCTGCTCGCCGCATCGCTGGGTTCGCTGCGGATCTTCGCGGGTTACGCGGGCTGGGGTCCGGGCCAGCTGGAGGACGAGCTGAGCGAGGGTGCCTGGTACGTCGTGGAGTCCGAGCCTGGTGACGTCTCCTCCCCGCGGCCGGAGTCGCTGTGGCGGTCCGTGCTTCGACGGCAGCGCAACGAGCTCGCGATGGTGGCCACCTATCCGGACGACCCGTCGCTGAACTGAATCCGCGCGGCTTGAGTACCCTTGGCACCTATGAGCACTCTCGAGCCCGAGCGCGGGGCAGGTACGGGCACCCTCGTGGAGCCGACACCCCAGGTGTCGCACGGCGACGGCGACCACGAGCGCTTCGCCCATTACGTCCAGAAGGACAAGATCATGGCGAGTGCCCTCGACGGCACTCCCGTGGTGGCACTGTGCGGCAAGGTCTGGGTGCCGGGGCGCGACCCCAAGAAGTACCCGGTGTGCCCGATGTGCAAGGAGATCTACGAGTCCATGGGCTCCGGTGGGGACAAGGACAAGGGCGGCAAGGACAAGAAGTAGCCGGACGGCCGGTTCGCCGGCCTCCGGACCTCCTTCCGGCTCGGGGGCGGCCCCCGGGGCGCACCGCGCTGGTGCGTCCCGGGGGCCGTTCGTGTCGTCCGGCTCCCGTGCGGCGTCTCCCCGGCCCCGCCCGTCGGCGTGCCGCTGCGCGCTGCGCTTCCGCCGGTCACGGAGTGGTTGAGACCTCTTGCCGCCCCCCTGGGGCAGCCCTGATCTCCTGCGTGTTGTGCACCGCGAGACGACTCCTGCGTATGTTGCAACGTCCCGCCGGATGGGCCCCGCCGTGAAGCTTCCCGTCCGAATGGCCGCCCCCGTCACCGCCCTTGCCCTGTACGACCGCACCGACGTCTTCACGGACCTCGGCGTCCGGCCGCCCAGGACCCGGGCCGAGCTCGTTCCCGTCGGGAGAAAGGTCCCAAGGCGCGGCCCGAGTTGTCCGGACTCGCCGTCGGCGGCGCGTACACCTACGGCGCCATGCCGTTTCATCTGGGCGAACGGCGGTGAGCCGGCGAGCGCGAGCGGCGGCACGTACGAGGCGGCCGTCAACAGTCCGCAGGCGCGCGAGGGCATCGAGGCGTACACCTCGCCTTTCGGGGACGACAGCTGCCCGGCCGTCAAGTGCGCGTCGATGGGCGGCAGCGCGACCGTCACCGCGTTCACCTCCGGCAAGGAGGCGATGGCGACCGGCGGCGACTTCAGCCACGAGGCCGTCGAGGCGGGTGGGGTGAAGGGCAGGTGCGCGGTCGTCCCGCTGCCCGGTGTCACCGATGGCTCGATCGCCCCGGTCTTCACGGGCGGCAACAACATCGGCGTACTGAAGAGCAGTTCGCACCGCACGCTCGCGGTGGACCTCATGAGGTCGCCGGCCGGCGAGGAGGCCCAGGGCGAGTTCTCGTTCATCTCGACGTGGAACGACTTCCTCTTCGCGAAGTCCTGCATCGTCGGCGACAAGAGGCGGACCCCGGCACCGAGCGGGTCGCGCGGTGGCTGTGTGCGACCTCGGCGCGGCCACCGGCCACCCGTTCCCGCCGCACGCGGACAGCGGGAAGCGTGTCCTGCTGCGCATCGTTCCCCCGCTCGCCGAAGAACCCGGCAGCCCGGAGGCGTACCGCTCCACGGCCGACGGTCTCGGGGTCGCCATCCACGGAGCGAGCGAGGCGGGGGTCTTCTGGGGGCCCAGACGTTCCGTCAACTGCTCGGCCCGGACGCCTTCCGCCGTGCTCCGGTGGCCGGGAGGCGGGAGTGGGGGTGCCCGCCGTCACCATCCACGACGCCCGCGCTTCCGCCGGCGCGGTCTCATGCTCGACGTGGCCCGGCACTTCCGCCCCAAGGACGACGTCCCGCGGATGCTGGACGACGGGACGGGGGCTCACCCGGGGCGCCGCGGTGTCCTCCTGGCGCGGCTACGCGGCGGGATCGCCGCCGCACGCGCGGGCCACGACGTGGTCGTGTGCCCCGAGCAGCAGGTGTATCTCGACCACCGGCATGCCGCCGGGGAGGACGAGCCGATGCCCGTCGGGTACGCGCTCACCCTGGAGGACGTCTTCCGCTTCGAGCCCGTTCCACCGGAGCTCGCCGGGACGCCCGGGGCCGCTCGGGTCCTCGGCGCCCAGGCCGACGTCTGGACCGAGGTGATGCAGGTCCGTTCGCGCGTCGACCACCAGGTCTTCCCGCGCCTCGCGGCCTTCGCGGAGGTAGCCTGGTCCGAACTGCCCGCCCCTCCGACCGGGACTTCGCGGACTTCGAGCGGCGCATGTCCGTCCACTGCGCCCGGCTCGACGCACCCGGCGTCGACTACCGGCCGCCCGGGAGCCCGTTGCCGTGGCAGAGGCGACCGGGCGTGCTCGGACGCCCGATCGAGGGGGCGCCCCCAAACGTGTGAGCCCTGCCCCAACGGGGTGTTCCGGATGCGGCTCCCTGGGACCGTGGAGGCTCACGGGGAAAAGTCGTACGAGGAATGCCTTGGGCCGGCAATCCGTTTGTGACGGCAACGGCGTAGCAATTCGGGCATTTCCCTTTTTGGGGGAGATCCGGGGCAGATGCGTCCTTCGTGGACCCCCGCGCCGGACCGCCCGGAAGATGTGCCAGAGTTGCCACGTCCGGGCTGTGAGCACGTACGGTACGGCAACACAGGCGGACAGCCGGGACACCGGGAAGGGGCAGCTGGGTTGACCACGCACGCACCGCAGGCGGCGCAGTCCGTGACGCTGCCGGCCTCGCTCGACGAGGCCGTGGCGGCGCTCGCCGCCATGCCCGCCGCCGTGCCGGTCGCAGGAGGCACGGACCTGATGGCTGCCGTCAACAAGGGTCGGCTCAGGCCCGCGGGCCTCGTCGGGCTCGGCCGCATCAACGAGATCCGCGGCTGGCAGTACCAGGACGGCCACGCCCTGCTCGGCGCCGGACTCACCCACTCCCGGATGGGCCGGCCCGACTTCGCCGCGCTCATCCCGGCGCTCGCCGCCTCCGCCCGGGCCGCCGGGCCCCCGCAGATCCGCAACGCGGGCACCCTCGGCGGCAACATCGTCACCGCCGCTCCCACCGGCGACGCGCTGCCGGTGCTGGCCGCCCTGGAGGCCGACCTGGTCATCGCGGGACCGGGCGGGGTGACCCGCGAGGTCCCCGTCTCCCATCTGCTGGCCGGCCGCGAAATGCTGGGTCCCGCCGAGCTGATCGGCTTCGTGCGGGTTCCGCTCCTGCACGCCCCGCAGGTGTTCCTCAAGGCCACCGGGCGCACCGGCCCCGGCCGGGCCACGGCGTCCGTCGCCGTCGTCCTCGACCCGGCGCGGCGCGGGGTGCGCTGCGCGGTCGGCGCGATCGCTCCGATGCCGCTGCGCCCGCTGGAGGCGGAGCGCTGGATCGCCTCGCTGATCGACTGGGACGGCGAGCGCGGGCTCGCCCCCGAGGCGCTTGCCGCGTTCGGTGAGTACGTGGCGGCCGCCTGCATCCCGGACCAGGAAGGCGACGAGCAACTGCCGCCCGCGGTCCTGCATCTGCGGCGCGTGGTCGCCGCGCTGGCCCGACGAGCGCTGGGGAGGGCACTGTCGTGAGCTCCGAGGAGAACGAGTCCCGGGACGCCGCCCCGCCCGGTGGCGGCTGGCGGCCGATCCCGCAGGGCGGCGAGTACGACGCCGAGGCCACGGCCTTCGTCCAGTTGCCGCCCGAGGACATGCTCGACGCACCGCTCGCCGCCCCAGGCCACGGTTATGTGCCCCCGCAGATCCCGCCCGCGTCCGCGGGCGGCTGGACCGTTCCGGAGGAGGCGTCGGACGGTGAGGCGCCGCACCACTGGACGGCGCCGGAGGCGGGGCGGTCCCGGAACTCCTACGATCCGTACGCCGGGCAGCAGCCGTACGACGGACCCGGTCCGCGGGGCGGACAGGACCCCCGGGGCGGCCGCGAACCGCACGACGCGTACGGCCGGCAGGACGCCACGGACGGCCGGGACGCGTACGGCGCGCAGGACCCGCACGGCGCCCCCCGGGCGTACGGCGCACAGGGTCCGTACGGCGAGGACGAGTCGCACGCCGGGCACGAGGCGCCCCCCGGGCACGAGGCGCCCCCCGGCCGCGGTCCGCAGGGCGGTGGGGACCCCCGTGGCGCGCAGGATGCCCACGACCCGCACGCCACGGGTCAGTGGACGTTCCCGGAAGCGGAGCAGCCGTCGTCCGGCCCCGCCGCGGCACCCGCCACGGGAGACCTGACCGGCCAGTGGACCATCCCGGTCGCCCAGGGGGACATCCCGGAGGAATCGGGCGAGTTCACGACGTCCGCCCTGGCCGCCCAGTGGGGCGGCCGCACCCCGCCGGCCACCCTTCCGGGCGGCGCGCCCGCCCCGTGGGCCACCACGCCCGACGGCGGCACCCCGGCGGAGGGCACCCCCGTCGGCGGTACACCCGCCTCCGGCACACCGGTGCCCGGAGCCGGCCACCCCGCCACCCTCCCCGGCGGCGCGCCCGCCCCCTGGGCGACCGAGGCGTACCCCGCCCGCGAGGAGCCGGCAGGCCCCGCCGCCGAACCCCACGCCGGGCAGCCCTCCGACGAGCGGCACGGCCGGCGGGACGACGAGACGCACCCGGGCGCCGGGGGTGACGCCTCCGATGCCGTGGCCGACCCGGAGCGGAGCGCGGGGGACGCCGCGGGCCCCACCGAAGCCGTCCGCTCCGAAGCCGTCCGCTCCGAAGCCGTCCGCTCCGAAGCCGGCCGGGCCGAAGGCTCCCAGGACCACGGAACCCCGGAGTCCGACACGGCCCCGCAGGGCCCGCCCGGATCGCCCGCGGCCGGGGGCACCGCCGACCCGGACGCCTCCGCCGCCGAGGAGGACCTCGAGGCCGCCACCGCGACGACGGCGAACGACGAGCACCCGCACACCTCGTACCTCCTGCGCGTGAACGGCGCCGACCGGCCCGTCACCGACGCGTGGATCGGCGAGTCCCTGCTCTACGTGCTGCGCGAGCGCCTCGGCCTCGCGGGCGCCAAGGACGGCTGCTCGCAGGGCGAGTGCGGCGCCTGCAACGTCCAGGTCGACGGCCGGCTCGTGGCCTCCTGCCTGGTGCCCGCGGCGACCGCGGCCGGTTCCGAGGTCCGCACGGTCGAGGGCCTGGCCACAGACGGGGAGCCCTCCGACGTCCAGCGGGCCCTCGCCGCCTGCGGAGCCGTCCAGTGCGGCTTCTGCATCCCAGGCATGGCCATGACCGTGCACGACCTGCTGGAGGGCAACCACGCCCCCACGGAACTCGAAACCCGCCAGGCTCTCTCCGGAAACCTCTGCCGTTGCTCCGGCTACCGGGGCGTCCTCGACGCCGTACGCGAGGTGGCCGCCGGACGCGAGGCGAGTGCCACAGCGGCCGCCGAAGCCGGCGACGAGGCCCGCGAGGGGACCCAGGACGGGGCCCGCATCCCGCACCAGGCGCCCCCGGGCGCCGGTAGTGTGCAGCCCCACCCGCACGACGGAGGCATGGTGTGAGCAACGACGCGGCGATCGCGGCCCCGGCGGTCGACGGCCCCGAGCAGGAGCCGCCCGCTCACGGCCTCGGTGCCTCCCTCCCGCAGGCCGACGCCCGCGCCAAGACCGAGGGCACCTTCCCGTACGCCGCGGACCTGTGGGCCGAGGGACTGCTCTGGGCGGCGATCCTGCGCTCGCCGCACCCCCACGCCCGGATCACCGCCATCGACACCTCCGCCGCCGCCGGGATGCCCGGTGTGCGGGCCGTCGTCACCCACGCCGACGTGCCCGGCGACGCCGCCTACGGACGCGGGGTCGCCGACCGGCCCGTCTTCGCCTCCGACGTCGTCCGCCACCACGGGGAGGCCATCGCCGCGGTAGCCGCGGACCACCCCGACACGGCCCGGCTCGCCGCCGCGGCGATCGCCGTCGAGTACGAGGTACTCGAACCGGTCACCGACCCCGAGAAGGCCTTCGCCGCCGAACCGCTGCATCCCGACGGCAACCTCATCCGCCACATCCCGCTGAGCTACGGCGACCCGGACGTCAACGGAGAGGTCGTCGTCGAGGGGCTCTACCGCATCGGCCGCCAGGACCCCGCCCCCATCGGGGCCGAGGCCGGCCTCGCCGTGCCGCGCCCCGACGGCGGCGTCGAGCTCTACACCGCCTCCACCGACCCGCACACCGACCGCGACCTCGCGGCCGCCTGCTTCGGTCTGGACAAGGAGCGGGTGAAGGTCGTCGTCACCGGCGTGCCCGGCGCGACCGGTGACCGGGAGGATCCGGGCTTCCAGATCCCGCTCGGGCTGCTCGCCCTGCGCACCGGCTGCCCGGTCAAACTCGCCGCCACCCGCGAGGAGTCCTTCCTCGGCCACGCCCACCGCCACCCCGCACTGCTGCGCTACCGCCACCACGCCGACGCCGACGGCAGGCTGCTGAAGGTCGAGGCGCAGATCCTGCTGGACGCGGGCGCGTACGCCGAGGCCTCCTCCGAGTCCCTCGCCGCCGCCGTCGCCTTCGCCTGCGGGCCGTACGTCGTGCCGCACGCCTTCATCGAGGGCTGGGCCGTCCGCACCAACAACCCGCCCTCCGGCCATGTGCGCGGAGAAGGCGCGCTGCAGGTCTGCGCCGCGTACGAGGCCCAGATGGACAAGCTGGCCGCGAAACTGGGCCAGGACCCGGCCGAGGTCCGGCTCCGCAACGTGCTCGCCACCGGCGACATCCTGCCCACCGGCCAGACCGTCACCTGTCCCGCGCCGGTCGCCGAACTGCTGCAGGCCGTCCGCGACTTCCCGCTCCCGCCGCTGCCCAAGGACACCCCCGAGGAGGCCTGGCTGCTGCCCGGCGGACCCGAGGGCGCGGGCGAACCCGGCGCGGTGCGGCGCGGCGTCGGCTACGCGCTCGGCATGGTCCACATGCTCGGCGCGGAAGGCACCGACGAGGTGTCCACGGCCACGGTGAAGGTCCAGGACGGCTCGGCCACGGTCATCTGCGCGGCCGTCGAGACCGGGCAGGGCTTCTCCACCCTCGCCCGTCAGATCGTGCAGGAGACGCTCGGCATCGAGGAGGTGCACGTCGCCTCCGTCGACACCGACCAGCCCCCGGCGGGGCCGGCCGCCCACGGGCGGCACACCTGGGTCTCCGGCGGCGCGGTCGAGCGCGCCGCCAAGATGGTCCGTACGCAGCTGTTGCAGCCGCTGGCCCACAAGTTCGGCATGTCCACCGAGCTGCTGCAGATCACCGACGGCAAGATCACCTCGTACGACGGCGTCCTGTCCACGACGGTCACCGAGGCCATGGACGGCAAGGAGCTCTGGGCCACCGCCCAGTGCCGCCCGCATCCCACCGAACCTCTCGACGACCACGGCCAGGGCGACGCGTTCGTCGGTCTCGCCTTCTGCGCGATCCGCGCGGTCGTCGACGTCGACGTCGAACTCGGGTCGGTGCGCGTCGTGGAGATGGCCGTCGCCCAGGACGTGGGCCGCATCCTCAACCCGGCCCAGCTCGCCACCCGGATCGAGGCGGGCGTCACCCAGGGCATCGGTGCCGCGCTCACCGAGAACCTCCGCACCGCCCGCGGCCTGGTCCGCCACCCCGACCTCACGGGGTACGCCCTGCCGACGACCCTCGACGCCCCCGACGTCCGCATCGTCAAACTCGTCGAGGAACGCGACGTGGTGGCCCCCTTCGGCGCGAAGGCGGCCAGTGCAGTCCCGGTCGTCACCTCACCGGCCGCCGTCGCCTCCGCCGTCCGCGCGGCCACGGGCCGCCCGGTCAACCGGCTCCCGATCCGGCCGCAGGCGGCGGTGGCCACGCCGTAGCGGACCGGATCTTCCCGTAGGGCACGCCGGAACCGACGCACGGGGTCGGGCACTGACGCCGACGTGCCCCCGGCCCCACTCCAACGGCCGGGCGGCCTGCCGCCGGAACTCGCGTGGCCGGAGCGGCTTGAGGCCGGGACGACGTGATCAGAGGGGCTGCAGCCGGGCGTGCAGAAGGCAGAACCGTGGCGGACTCCGACCCGCGTCACTCGCTCTGCGGACGAGCCCTGAACCGCTCGACCCCACGGTCCGATGTTCCTCGATGCTCCGGCCGAAGGCGCGGTCGGGGCGGGCGTTCGGGGTCCGTGCGGGGGCCGCGACACGACTGCCGTACGGCGTCCACGCGGCGGGCCCCGCAGAGGAGTACGGCCCCGCGTCGACGCGGGGCGGGGCCCGGGCGCCCGTGCTCCCGGCCGTCACACCCGCACCGTCCGCCCCACCGGCGGGCGGAAGCGGGCCCAGCGGCCCGACTCCCCGGGCTCCGTGAACGCACAGGGCGATACCTAGGACCAACGGCCGAGCCGAACCCCGCCTCACGACAGGGGCCATCCAAAGTCATGCCCCTTACGCTTTAGCGCATGACAGCCCTCGAACCAGGTGACGCTGCCGGGACCGGCGACGCGGCGCTCAAGGAGGCCGGTCCCGATCGCGGTGAGACCACGACCGGGACCGGGACCGCGGCCGACGCCGGGGGCGTGCTCGGGCGCAGCCTGCGCGCCCTCAGCCTCGGCATCGTCTCCGTCGTCCTGCTGATCGCGTTCGAGGCGACCGCCGTCGGTACGGCCATGCCCGTGGCCGCGCGGGAGCTCGAGGGCGTGCCGCTGTACGCGTTCGCCTTCTCCGCGTACTTCACGACCGGCCTGTTCGGCATGGTGCTGTCGGGGCAGTGGGCCGACCGCAGGGGCCCGCTCGGGCCGCTGACCGCCGGGATCACCGCCTTCGCCATGGGGCTCCTGCTGTCCGGTACGGCCTCCGCGATGTGGTACTTCATCGTCGGCCGGGCCGTCCAGGGGCTGGGCGGCGGTCTGGTGATCGTCGCGCTGTACGTCGTCGTCGGCCGGGCCTATCCGGAGCGCCTGCGCCCGACGATCATGGCCGCGTTCGCCGCGAGCTGGGTGATCCCCTCCGTCGTCGGACCGCTCGCGGCCGGGACGGTCACCGAACACCTCGGCTGGCGCTGGGTCTTCGTCGGTATCCCCGCTCTCGTCGTCGTCCCGCTCGCGCTCGCCCTGCCCGCGATACGGCGGCGGGCATCGGGACCGGCGGACCCGGAGGCGCCCATTCCGGCACTGGACCGGCGCAGGATCAGGCTGGCGTTCGGGATCTCGTTCGGCGCGGGCGTGCTCCAGTACGCGGCCCAGGACCTCCGGTGGTCGGCACTGGCCCCGGCCGCGGCGGGTGCCGCGCTGCTCGTGCCGGCCGCGCTCGGGCTGCTGCCGCGCGGCACGTTCCGCTCGGCGCGCGGGCTGCCGTCGGTCGTGCTGTTGCGCGGTGTGGCGGCAGGGTCGTTCATCGCGGCGGAGTCCTTCATACCGCTGATGCTGGTGACCCAGCGCGGGCTGTCGCCGACGCTGGCCGGCCTGTCGCTCGCGGTGGGCGGGGCGACATGGGCGCTGGGCTCGTTCGTCCAGTCCCGGCCGCGCCTGGAGCCGTACCGGGAACGGCTGACCGTCACCGGCATGGTGCTCGTCGCAGCGGCTATCGCGACGGCGCCGAGCGTGCTGATCCACTCCGTGCCGGTGTGGGTCGTCGGGATCGCCTGGGGATGGGGCTGCTTCGGTATGGGTTTGGTCATCTCCTCCACCAGCGTGCTCCTGCTGAAGCTGTCGCCTCCCGCGGAGGCAGGTACCAACTCCGCCGCGCTCCAGATCTCCGACGGACTGTCGAACGTCCTCCTGCTGGCCGCGGGCGGCGCCGCCTTCGCCGCACTGGGCGGGGGAGCGGCGGGCGGCCACGGTGCGGTCGCGGCGGCGGGGAGCGCCGCCCACCCGGCCGCCTTCGCCGCCGTGTTCCTGCCCATGGCGGCGGTCGCACTGCTCGGCGCCTGGGTCGCCACAAGGCTGCACGAGCGCAGCGCCGGCTGACGTCGGGTGCTGCTCCCGATGCGGGTGCGCTCGGTCGGTGCCAGGTTCGGACCGTTCCGGTGCGGCGCGCCGGACCCGGCGCCGCACCCGTCCCCGAAGGACCGCCGGCCACCGCCCCGTCCGGCGCGGAGCACCGGCCTCGATCCGGGGTCGCTGTGGTAGCGGGCGTACGGCGGACGCCGGCGCAGGGTCGGCCGGGCGTGACGGGGTACGGGGACGGACGAGCGCACCCCTTGAGGCCGCCGGACGCCCGGAATTCACCGCGCGGCCGGCAGCGGTCGCGCTTAGCATCGGGCCATGCACGAGCTCACGATCATCCTCACCGACGCGGAACGCGACGAACTGCACGATCTCGCCGACGCCCAGGGACGGAGCCCGGAGGAGCTCGCACACGACGCGGTGCACCACTATCTGCGGGTGCAGAGCGAGCGGCTCGCAGCACTGGCCGGGCGACTGGCCCAGCAGCACGCGGGCCTGCTGAGGAGGCTCGGCGAATGACCCACCAGACCACGGCCCAGACGCGCCACCTCACCGTGAGCGAGGTGACCGCGATCGCCCGGTTCGCCTTCGGCGGCCACCCGCCGGAGCTCCGCGCCGGCAGTCTCCTGGAGTCCGCCGTGCACCGGCCGCGCTCCCGGATGTACGGGGTGGCCGCGTACCCGGACCTCTGGGAGCAGGCCGGCGCTCTGCTGCACGCGATCGCCTCGAACCACCCCTTCGCCGACGGCAACAAGCGCACGGCGTGGCTGTCGACGGCGGTGTTCCTCGCCCTGAACGGCGCCGACCCCGTCAACGTCGACCAGGACCGGGCGTACGACCTGGTCGTCTCCGTCGCGGCCGGTGAGATGAGCGATCCGGCCCTGATCGGGGCCGTCCTGCGCACTCTGTGAAGGACGTTGGGAGGACGGGCCCGGCCGCACGGGCCCGCGGTCTGTGAGGCGGGTCTCACCCCGCCCCCGTGCGACCCGGTGAGGTCCTCCCGGGAGTGGCCGCACCGGTAGGGTGGCCCGGTTGTCCTACCTAACGCCGTAGCCCTGCCTCGAACCGGAGACCGTGTCTACTACCGCCTCCCACCACCTCTCACCCGCCTTTCCCGGCCGTGCTCCCTGGGGTACGGCCAACAAGCTGCGCGCCTGGCAGCAGGGCGCCATGGAGAAGTACGTCCAGGAACAGCCCCGTGACTTCCTCGCGGTGGCGACGCCCGGCGCCGGCAAGACGACGTTCGCGCTCACCCTCGCCTCCTGGCTGCTGCACCACCATGTCGTGCAGCAGATCACCGTGGTCGCGCCGACCGAGCATCTGAAGAAGCAGTGGGCGGCCGCGGCCGCGCGCATAGGCATCAAGCTCGACCCGGAATACAGTGCCGGTCCGCTGAGCAAGGAGTACGACGGGGTCGCCGTCACCTACGCCGGTGTCGGCGTGCGCCCGATGCTGCACCGCAACCGCAGCGAGCAGCGCAAGACCCTCGTCATCCTCGACGAGATCCACCACGCCGGCGACTCCAAGTCGTGGGGCGAGGCGTGCCTGGAGGCGTTCGAACCCGCCACCCGCCGGCTCGCCCTCACCGGTACGCCCTTCCGTTCCGACACCAATCCCATCCCCTTCGTCACGTACGAGGAGGGGAACGACGGCATCCGCCGCTCGGCGGCCGACTACACGTACGGCTACGGCAACGCCCTCGCCGACGGCGTCGTCCGTCCCGTGATCTTCCTGTCCTACAGCGGCAACATGCGCTGGCGCACCAAGGCCGGCGACGAGGTCGCCGCCCGGCTCGGCGAGCCGATGACCAAGGACGCCGTCTCCCAGGCCTGGCGCACCGCGCTCGATCCGCGCGGCGACTGGATGCCGAACGTGCTGCGCGCCGCCGACCAGCGGCTGAGCGAGGTCAGAAAGGCCGTTCCGGACGCGGGTGGGCTGGTCATCGCCTCCGACCAGGACTCGGCGCGCGCCTACGCGAAGCTCATCCGGGAGATCACTGGTACGAAGGCGACCGTCGTGCTGTCCGACGACGCGGGCGCCTCCAAGCGCATCGACGAGTTCAGCGGCAACCAGGACCGCTGGATGGTCGCCGTCCGGATGGTGTCCGAGGGAGTCGACGTTCCCCGGCTCGCGGTCGGCGTGTACGCCACCACCATCTCCACGCCCCTCTTCTTCGCCCAGGCCGTGGGCCGTTTCGTCCGGTCGCGGCGGCGCGGTGAGACGGCGTCGGTGTTCCTGCCGACGATCCCGATGCTGCTGAGCTTCGCGAACGAGATGGAGGTCGAGCGGGACCACGCGCTCGACCGGCCGAAGAAGGAGGGGGAGGAGGACCCCTACGCCGAGTCCGAGCAGGAGATGGACGAGGCGAACAAGCAGCAGGACGAGGACACCGGCGAACAGGACATGCTGCCCTTCGAGGCGCTGGAGTCCGACGCCGTCTTCGACCGGGTGATGTACAACGGCGCCGAATTCGGTATGCAGGCCCACCCGGGCAGCGAGGAGGAGCAGGACTACCTGGGCATTCCGGGGCTGCTGGAGCCGGACCAGGTGCAACTGCTGCTGCAGAAGCGGCAGGCGCGGCAGATCGCGCACAGCCGCAAGAAGCCTGACGCGGAGGCGGATCTGCTCGAACTGCCCGCGGAACGCCGGCCCGTGGTCTCGCACAAGGAACTGCTGGAGTTGCGGAAGCAGCTGAACACGATGGTGGGCGCGTACGTCCATCAGAGCGGCAAGCCGCACGGAGTGATCCACACCGAGCTGCGGAGGGTGTGCGGGGGGCCGCCGAGCGCGGAGGCGACGGCGGGGCAGATCCGGGAGCGGATCAAGAAGGTGCAGGAGTGGGCCACGCGTATGCGGTGAGCGTACGCGGAAGCCGACGCCGGTGCGGTGGGCGCACGGAGGGGTCGACGCCCGTGCGGTGAGCGTCGGGGGTTCCGTGCGATGAGTGTCGGGGGTCGACGCTCGTGCGGTGGGCGCACGGACGGCTGACGGGCTCGGGCGGATCGTCCGGGCCCCTTCGCGCTTCCGTATGCCGGCCGGCGCACGGTGGCCCCGGTCCGCGCACTCGACCACCCGTGCGCCGAGGCGCGCAACACTCCGCACACCGACGCACGAGGCACCTGGGCGGTGTCCTCGGGCGGTGCCGAGGACGTCGTCGGGGCGGAGCAGGCCCGCGCGGAAAGCACTCTTCGGCGCAGGCCGAAGAGGGAGGTATGCCGTGAAGTCGCTGGTCGTCCCGACTTGCCCGTCGATAGAGGACGTCACGGGCCTTCGGCGCCCGGATTCTGGACGAGGTCTTCCGCTGAGCGAACCGGCTCGCTACTGTCCCCGCAAATGAAACGCCCCGTGGCAGCGCCGCCGCGGAGCGCAGCCGGTGTGCCATGGCCTGCCGGCGGCCTCTCCGTGCGTCGCCGATGGGACCGGTGCCGCTAGCCGCGAGAGCGTCGCCGCACTCATCTCGAAGGAGAGGGCGTCGTGACCGCGGAGACCTCCCAGACGCTCGACAGAGGACTGCGCGTCCTGAAACTGCTCGCCGACACCGACCACGGTCTGACCGTGACCGAACTGTCCAACCGGCTCGGCGTCAACAGGACCGTCGTCTACCGTCTGCTCGCCACGCTCGAGCAGCACGCCCTGGTCCGCCGCGACTTGGGCGGCCGGGCCCGGGTGGGGCTGGGCGTGCTCCGCCTCGGCCGTCAGGTGCACCCACTGGTACGGGAGGCAGCGCTTCCGGCGCTGCGCTCGCTCGCCGAGGACATCGGCGCGACCGCCCATCTCACGCTGGTCGACGGGGCGGAGGCGCTCGCGGTGGCGGTCGTCGAACCGACGTGGACGGACTACCACGTGGCGTACCGGGCCGGGTTCCGTCACCCGCTGGACCGGGGAGCCGCCGGCAAGGCGATCCTCGCCGCCCGCCAGGGGGGTCTCACCGAGCCCGCGTACACCCTCACGCACGGCGAACTGGAGGCGGGCGCGAGCGGAGCCGCCGCCGCACTCGTCGGGGTGACCGGCATAGAGGGCAGCGTCGGCGTCGTCATGCTGGCGGACTCGGTTCCCGAACGCGTGGGACCGCGAGTGGTGGACGCGGCGCGCGAGGTCGCGGACGCGCTGCGCTGAGCGCCCGGCTGCCGCGGCCGTCGGGCCGCCGAGCGGCCCTTGCGTCCCCAGGCGCAGGCGCAGGCGCGGGCCCGGTCGGACCGGTCCTGGTCCGGCCCCGGTCCGGGGGCGTCGGGCGGACCGATACATTGACAGCGTGTTCTCTCGCCTCTCGCGTCTCTCCCGTCCCCGAGCCCTCGCCGTCTGCGCCGTGCCCGTCGCCGCGCTGCTGGCGGTGGCGGCGTTCGCGCCCCTGCCGTTCACCGTGGCCCAGCCCGGCCAGACCACGAACGTGCTGGGGTTCGACCGGGGCAAGCCGGTGATCACGATCACCGGAGCGCCGGTCCGGCCGACGCGGGGGCAGCTGCGGATGACGACCATCGTGGCGACCGGGCCCTCGGTCGACGTCGATCTCGGCGACGTGGCGGACGCGTGGATCCGGAAGGACCGGGCCGTGCTGCCGCACGACTCCGTCTACCCCTCCGGGCAGTCCGACGAGGAGATCGAGAAGCACAACACCGCCGAGATGCGGAAGTCCCAGAACAGTGCGGTGGACGCGGCCCTGGGCTACCTCAAGGAGGACCCGGCGCAGGTGAAGGTCACCCTGCACCTCGCCGATGTCGGCGGCCCGAGCGCGGGGCTCCTCTTCTCCCTCGGCATCGTGGACAAGCTCGCGGGCGACGGCGCGGGCGGTGATCTCACCGGCGGCCGGAACATCGCGGGCACGGGCACGATCGACGCCGACGGCAAGGTCGGTGCGGTCGGCGGGGTGGCCCTGAAGACCCAGGCCGCGGCGCGTGACGGCGCCACCGTGTTCCTCGTCCCGAAGGCGGAGTGCGCCATCGCGCAGGAGCAGTTGCCCGAGGGCATGACGCTGGTTCCCGTCACCGAGCTGACGGACGCGGTGTCGTCGCTCAAGGCCCTGCAGAAGGGCGGCGACGTCCCCAAGTGCTGACGGGCCGGTGGCGCGACGCCCCGCCCAGAGCCGCCGCCCCGATCGGGCCCGCCCCGAGCCGCCCCCGGCCACCCGACCCCGCCCCGCGTCCGGCGCCGGAGATCGGGCCGGGCCCCGGCGTCCCGGGAACTCCACGCCGGTGTCAGCGGGCGTCCTCCGCGGCCTGCTCCACCAGCGGGATGATCCTCAGCGGCACCGGGTTCTCCATCACGATCGCCGTGGACGCCCGCACGATGCCCTCGAACCCGACGACGCGGTCGATCACCCGCTGGAGGTCCGCGTTGGACCGGGCGACCAGCCGGCACAGCATGTCGCCGTGACCGGTGGTCGTGTGCAGCTCCAGCACCTCGGGAACCGTGGCGAGGTGCGCCCTTACGTCGGCCCCCTGCCCCTGCTTGATCTCCAGGGTCGCGAACGCGGTCACCGGATAGCCCAGGGCGGACGGGTCGACGTCCGGGCCGAAACCGCGGATGACCCCGTTCGACTGGAGCCGGTCCAGCCGCGCCTGGACGGTGCCGCGGGCGACCCCGAGCCGGCGGGAGGCCTCCAGGACCCCGATCCTGGGCTCCCGTGCGAGCAGCACGATGAGCCTGCCGTCCAGATGATCGATCGCCACACCAGCCTCCCGAGTGGTCATCCTGTACAGGTCGCCCGAACAAATCGGACCCCGACCAAGCATATTGCCCAGCAGATACACGAACTATTGCGCAGCTTGTGGATCGGCGGGAGTCTGCCGCCATGACTGAGACCCTGGATCACACCCCCGACACCGGCAGGCAGGCCGACCCCTTCCCGGTGAAGGGAATGGACGCGGTCGTCTTCGCCGTCGGCAACGCCAAGCAGGCCGCCCACTACTACTCCACGGCCTTCGGCATGAAGCTGGTCGCCTACGCGGGGCCGGAGACCGGCAGCCGGGAGACCGCCTCCTACGTCCTGACCAACGGCTCCGCCCGCTTCGTGTTCACCTCCGTCATCAAGGCGTCCACCGACCGGGGCCGTTTCCTCGCCGAGCACGTCGCCGAGCACGGCGACGGCGTCGTCGACCTGGCCATCGAGGTGCCGGACGCCCGTGCCGCCTACGCCTACGCCACCGAGCACGGCGCCCGCGGCATCCAGGAGCCCTACGAGCTCAAGGACGAGCACGGCACGGTCGTCCTCGCCGCCATCGCCACGTACGGCAAGACCCGCCACACCCTCGTGGACCGCTCCGGCTACAGCGGCCCGTACCTTCCGGGCTTCTCGGCGGCCGACCCGATCGTCGAGCCCCCGGCCAAGCGGACCTTCCAGGCCATCGACCACTGCGTGGGCAACGTCGAGCTGGGCAGGATGAACGAATGGGTGGCCTTCTACAACAAGGTCATGGGCTTCACCAACATGAAGGAGTTCGTCGGCGACGACATCGCGACCGAGTACTCGGCGCTGATGTCCAAGGTCGTCGCGGACGGCACGCTGAAGGTGAAGTTCCCGATCAACGAGCCCGCGATCGCGAAGAAGAAGTCGCAGATCGACGAGTACCTCGAGTTCTACGGCGGGGCCGGCGTCCAGCACATCGCGCTTGCCACGAACGACATCGTCTCCACCGTGCGCGCGATGCGGGCGGCCGGGGTGCGGTTCCTGGACACGCCCGACTCGTACTACGACACCCTCGGCGAGTGGGTCGGCGACACCCGGGTGCCGATCGACACCCTTCGTGAGCTGAAGATCCTCGCGGACCGCGACGAGGACGGCTACCTGCTCCAGATCTTCACCAAGCCAGTGCAGGACCGGCCGACGGTCTTCTTCGAACTCATCGAACGACACGGTTCGATGGGCTTCGGCAAGGGCAACTTCAAGGCGCTCTTCGAGGCGATCGAGCGCGAGCAGGAGAAGCGCGGAAACCTCTGAGCCCGCAAGGAGTCCGGATCCGTCCCCGCGGCCCCACGGAACCTGACCCGTGGGGCCGCGCGGCGTCCGGTACGGGGCTATGGTCGCCTCATGGCCAGGATCAACGACGTCGGCGGAATGCAGGGCTTCGGGCCCATCGACACCGCCGACGACACGGAGCCCTTCCATGCCGACTGGGAGGCCCGGGTCTTCGCGCTGAACTCCGCGCTGATCGCGGGCAAGGTCTACAACCTGGACGAGTTCCGCGACGCGATCGAGTCCATGGCGCCCGCCGACTACCTGGCGGCGTCCTACTACGAACGCTGGTTCTTCGCGATCCGCACGCTCCTGGAGCGCAAGGGCGTGATCGAGGCGGGCGAGCTCGATGACTGACCGGTTCTCCGCCGGTGCCCGCGTGCGCACCGTCCACCACGACCCGCCGCACCACACCCGGCTGCCGCGCTACGCCCGCGGCAAGCGAGGCACCGTCGTCGAGCCCGAGGGCCGGGCACCGCTCGCGGACCGCAACGCGCAGGGGCGCGGTGACGCGCCGCTGGAGCAGGTGTACGCGGTGCGCTTCCCGGCGCGCGAGCTGTGGGGCCAGGGCGACCACGAGGTCGTCCTCGACCTGTTCGAGAGCTATCTGGAGGACGATCCGGGGCACCGGGCCGAGCCCGTCGCGGCATCCGGGGCGTCTCCGGGGCGGGCGGCCGGCGGAGAGGACGGACGGCCATGACCGGAGGGCACACCGACGCCGACATCAGCCGGCGGGTACGCCGCCTGGAGACGCTGCTGGAGGACCGCGGGCTCGTGGCCGGCGCGGCGCTCGACGAGACCCTGGACGCGTTCCTGTCGGGGGCCTCCCCGGCGAACGGCGCGCGGGTCGTCGCGCGCGCCTGGACAGACCCGGACTTCCGCGCGCGGCTCCTCGCCGACGGTACCGCCGCCGTCGGCGAACTGGGCCTGTCCGCCGGCGGGGTCCAGCCGCAGCGCCTGCGCGTCGTCGAGAACACGCCCGACACGCACAACGTCGTCGTCTGCACGCTCTGCTCCTGCTACCCCGTACGCCTGCTGGGGCCGTCCCCCAGCTGGTACAAGAGCGAGGCCTACCGCTCCCGCGTCGTCCGCGAACCCCGCGCGGTCCTCGAGGAGTTCGGCGTCCGCCTCCCGGACACCACGCGCGTCACGGTCTGGGACTCCACGTCCGAGACGCGCTACATGGTCCTCCCGATGCGTCCGCCCGGCACGTCCCACCTCGACGAGCCCGCCCTCGCCCGTCTGATCCCGCGGAACGCCCTGATCGGCACGGCGGTGCTCTGAGCCCGCCCCGGGTCGCGGCCCCCGCGGGCCGGCCGCCCGTCCCGAGCCGCTCTCGCCTCCCCCGAACCGCCCCGGCCGCCCGTCCCGAGCCGCTCCGAACCGCTCTGATCGGGCCCGCCCGAGCTGACCCCGTCCGTCCGCCCGGGCGCCCCGGCCGGCCTCGGCGCTTCCGGGTGCCGGCTCCGGTGCCGAGCGGGCCCGGCCGTGCGCGACCGCCCGGCACCGGACGAGGTGTCAGGTCCCGGACGGTTCGCCGTCATGGGTCTCCCGCGGACTCCCGGCCTGCCGGCTCTCCTGCGGATGACGCGGTTCACGCGGAGCACGGGAGTCGCCGTCGCGGGGCCGGGCGGACCCGGAATCGCGGGGCTCGCCGGAGGCGTCCCCGCCCGGGCGGCGGGACGGGCGCTCCTCGCGGTCCTCCGCCGCCCCGTCGTCCTCCGGCGGCAGATCCTCGTCCGTCGTCCACGGCTCGCCCTCGACGTCGACGGGGCCGCCCGGAGGGGGATTGCCCAGGACCGAGACGGCGCGCTTCGCACGCGGCACCAGGAGCGGCGAGAAGTACGGGTTGAGGCGCAGCGCCTCCCTCAGGTGCCTTCGGGCCGGGCCGTCCTGGCCGAGCGCGCGCTCGATCTCGCCCTGGTGGTACAGGGACAGCGCGCTGCGCAGCCCGGGCGGCGTCGCACGCTTCAGGTACTTCAGCCCCTCCTGCGCCCGCCCCGCCCGGTACAGCGCCCAGCCCAGCGCGTCCGAGACATGCGCGCTGCGGTGCCCCCGCTTCCACTCCTGCGCGAGGCGCTGCACCGCCGCCTTCGCCAGTCCGTGGTCCGCCTCGTACCGCGCCAGCGCCAGCTCCTCGCTCACCCCGTACTTCCGGGCCTTCGCGGCCAGCCGGCGCACCTTCTCGTAGTGGGCCCGTGCCTCCCCGGCCATGCCCAGCGACTCGTACAGCTCACCCGCCTGCAGGGCGTACTCGGGCATCGGCGCCCGTTCGATGGCCGCCCCGTAGTCCCGCAGCGCGTCGTCCGTGCGGCCTAGGGCCGCCGAGGCCCGTCCCCGCCCCGCCAGGGACGGATGGTGGCCGGGCTCCAGCCGGAGCGCGGTGTCGAAGTACGCCGCCGCCTGCTTGGGCTCGCCCCGCTCCCAGGCGAGCTCGCCGAGCCGATGCAGTGCCGCGGCCCGCTCCGCCTTGCCGCCCGACCGGGACGACGCCTCGTCCGCCAGTGCTTCGGCGTCCTCGTGCCTGCCGTTGTCGCGGTGCACCTGGGAGGCCCGCATCAGTGTCTGCACGGTGCGGGGCCGCAGCTCCTCCAGTGTCTGCAGGGCCTTCGCGGCCGCCCCGTAGGAGCCGAGCCCGCTGTACGCGTCGATCAGCACCGGATACGCCGTCCACTGCTCCGGCGACCGCGCCCGGACGCTCTCGGCCCAGCGCCGAGCCGTGGCGAAGTCCCGGCGGGCGTTGGCCAGCGCCGCCATCCCCAGTTGGGCGTCCGCATTGCCCTTCTCGCCCGGCAGCGCCTCCAGCGAACGCCGCAGGGCCTTCTCCGCCCGGCGGAAGTCCGTCCGGTCGCCCAGCAGGGCGCCCTGCGCCAGGTAGGCCGAGCCGAGCACCGCCCACGACAGGTGGTCGCCGGGATTCCCGGCCAGCCGGTGCTCCTGTCCTGCGATCAGCGCCGACAGCTCGGCCCCCGACAGGGCCGCCCCGGGGCCCTCCGCCAGTACGGTCCGGGCCGCGGGACCCGGTGCGGGCAGCGGCGGCCCGTCGTCCCGGCCCGGGCCGACGAGCACGATTCCGGTGGCGACCGCACCGGCGACCAGCGAGGCGATCACTGCGTTCCTGGCAAGTGGCGCGTATCGCTTCTTCATGGCGATCACTGTGCGCCACCCTTTGGTCCCGTACGAAGTGCCCACCCGGCGGAGCGACGCGGATCGCGGACGGGTTCACACCGATGGCCCCCGGTGCGAATCTGGGATCATGGACGATCTCCTCTCCCGGCTCGGCGAGAACCTCCCGCCCGAAGCCCTGATCACCGATCCCGACGTCACGGCCTCGTACCGCAACGACATGGCGAGCTTCTGTGACGCGGGCACCCCGGCCGTCGTGGTGGTGCCGCGCACGGTCGAGCAGGTCCAGCACGTCATGCGCACGGCGACCGAACTGCGCGTTCCCGTCGTACCGCAGGGGGCCCGCACCGGCCTGTCCGGTGCCGCCAACGCCTCCGACGGCTGCATCGTCCTCTCCCTCGTCAAGATGGACCGCATCCTGGAGATCAGCCCGGTCGACCGGATCGCCGTCGTGGAGCCCGGTGTCGTCAACGCCGTGCTGTCACGGGCCGTCGGCGAGCACGGGCTGTACTACCCGCCGGATCCGTCCAGCTGGGAGACGTGCACCATCGGCGGCAACATCGGCACCGCGTCCGGCGGGCTGTGCTGTGTGAAGTACGGCGTCACCGCCGAGTACGTGCTCGGCCTCGAGGTCGTCCTGGCCGACGGCCGGCTCCTCAGTACCGGCCGCCGCACGGCCAAGGGCGTCGCCGGCTACGACCTCACCCGGCTCTTCGTCGGTTCGGAGGGGAGTCTCGGCATCGTTGTCAAAGCCGTGCTCGCGCTCCGGCCGAAGCCGCCCCAGCAACTCGTCCTCGCCGCGGAGTTCCCCTCGGCCGCCACCGCGTGCGACGCCGTCTGCGCGATCATGGAGCGGGGCCACACGCCGTCGCTGCTGGAGATCATGGACCGTACGACCATCCGGGCCGTCAACGCGATGGCGCAGATGGGCCTTCCGGACACCACCGAGGCGCTGCTCCTCGCCGCCTTCGACACCCCCGACCCCGGGCCCGACCTCGCCGCCGTCGGGGAGCTGTGCGCCGCGGCGGGCGCCACCCAGGTCGTCCCCGCCGAGGACGCGGCCGAATCGGAGCTGCTGCTCCAGGCGCGCCGGCTGTCGCTGACCGCGCTGGAGGCGGTCAGGACCGCGACGATGATCGACGACGTCTGCGTACCGCGTTCCCGGCTCGCCGCGATGATCGACGGCACCGCGGCCATCGCGGAGAAGTACGACCTCACCATCGGCCTCTGCGCCCACGCGGGCGACGGCAACACCCACCCCGTCGTCTGCTTCGACCACCACGACCCCGGCGAATCGGCCCGCGCCCGCGAGTCGTTCGACGAGATCATGGCCCTCGGCCTGGAGCTCGGTGGCACGATCACCGGCGAACACGGCGTGGGCGTCCTGAAGAAGGAATGGCTGGCCCGCGAACTCGGCCCGGTCGGAGTCGAGTTGCAGCAGGCGGTCAAGAAGGCCTTCGACCCGCTCGGGATCCTCAACCCCGGCAAGTTGTTCTAGGCGTTCTGCCCGGGGACGTTGTCGACGGATGCGGCACAGGTGTACCCGGCCTCACGTCGGTGACGCGTTCCCCCCGGTCCGGTGTCCGTCTGCCACGTCCGGCAACCGTCTTCCGCGGCCGCGGTGCCGGCCCCGTCTCCGGGACCGGCACCGCGGACACCGCCGGGCCGCCCTCCCCGCCGCCACTCCGGCTACGCCTCACCGTCCTTCGGCTCTTCCGAGGGACGGGACCCGTCGCCGCCGCGGGCGGGGGAGGGGCCGCGGCCGTGGAGACCGTCGGCCGGGGCCGGCGCGAGCAGTTCCACCAGTTCGGCCTCGAACCCGAGGTGCTCGGGTTCCGTTCCCGGCGGCACGGCCCGCAGCGTTCGCTCCAGCCACGCCGACACCTGAGCGGAGGGAGCCTCCAGCAGAGCCTCGCCCTCTGGCGAACTCAGCGCTATGTGGATGACGCTGCGCCCGCCCTCCCTCGTGGGCCAGACGCGGACGTCGCCCTCGCCGCACGCCCGGAAGACCCCCTCCACCATGAGTTCACGGGCGAACGTCCAGTGCACGGGATGCTCGGACCCGATGTGGAAGGTGATGTGCACGGCATACGCGTCATCTCCCCGGTACGTGAGCCTGGCCGGCACGGGGACACTGCGCTCCGGCGACAGGACCAGCTTGAGCTCCAGCTCTCGTTCCACCACGGTGTGCATGAGACTGCGACTTCCTTTCCTGGTACGAGGCCCCGGGGCGGGCCACGCAGGGAGAGAGCGCCATCCCCGCCGACTATTACGCGACTTCCGCCCCCAACTTCTCAGTGACCCGGCACGCGGTCGCGGCAGTGCGGCACAGTGATACCGGAAAGTGGGCCTTACGCCGGGACGGGCCCAGCACAGCGCGGCGGTCTGATAGATGTGGACCCTTGAATCGACCCCCTCGACGCCCTCGACGTCCTCAGGAGATACGGGACCACGGTGATGAGCGCCCCCACCCCGGCAACCGGCGACGGCAGCCCCACGCCTGGCTACTACCCCGATCCGTCCATCCCGGGATACGTCCGGTACTGGAACGGCACGGCGTGGGTGCCGGGCACGAGCCGGCCGGCGCCCAAGGACGGCGAGACGATGCCGGCGTCGCCGCCCTCGGCGCACGCGACCTCCGCGCCGCCCGCGGCTGCGGTACCGCCCGCCCCGTCCGTGCCGGCGGTCGAGGAGACGGGGCCCGTCTTCCTGGACGAGGACCCGGATCCGTCCGCCGGCGGCCGCCCGGACCCGTCCGCCGCCTGGGGGGCCGACGCCTCGCGCCAGTCGGGCTTCGGCGGCGACCGCGACCGCCGGGTCTCCTGGGGCTCCGCCCCCCAGGACCCGCGCGCCGGAGGTCTGCCGGGCTCCGGCCCGGACGCCTCGGCACCGGTCGCCGGCCAGGCATGGGACAGGCCGGACGCCACGGTCCAGGACCCCCGTGCGGCAGGCGCGGCGGGAGCGGGCACGGGCGACGGTGGGGGACCGCCCGGAGTCCGGTTCGACCGGCCGGCCGGCCGCACGGCGCTCGACGACGACCCGGAGCCGGCGGGCGCCGGGCCGGACCCGACCGGTGGCGCCCTGCCCGGTGTGCGCAGTGTCGGCGGGCCCGCCGAGGAGCCGGAGCGGCCGGTGTCCGACGGCACGGTCACGAACCGTGCCGCCCAGGGTGCGCAGCGTGGCACGCCGACCGCCGAGGGCACGATGTCGATCCGTACGATGACGCCCTCCCCGCAGCAGCCCGCGCAGCCAATGGCGCAGGCGCAGGCGCCCGCCCAGGCGCCGGTGCCGGCCCAGCAGCCGACGCCCACGCCCCCGCCCTCGGCTCGGCAGCCGCAGGAGCCGGAGCCGCAGCAGCCGCCCGTGTCCGCGGGGTCGGGCGGTGGGTCCCCCTCCTGGGCGCAGCAGGTCCATCGGCTGGCGCAGACTCCCGAGGAGGAGCCGCCGGTCGTTCCCTGGAAGCCCCCGGTCAGCGATCCGTTCCTGCTGGCCGCCCAGGCCCAGGCCTCGGCCCGCCCCGCGAAGCTCGGCCGGCGTCTCGCGGCCCGGCTGATCGACACCGCCGTCCTGGGCGCGCTCGTGGCCGCCGCCTCGTACCCGTTCGTCTCCGCGGCGCTCGCGCACATCGACGAGAAGATCCAGGCGGCGAAGCTGTCCGGGGAGACGGTCACGGTCTGGCTGATCGACGGTACGACCGCCTTCCACCTCGGGCTCTCGCTCATCACGATGCTCGTGCTCGGCACGCTCTACGAGGCGCTGCCGACCTCCAGGTGGGGGCGTACGCTCGGCAAGCGGCTGCTGGGGCTCCAGGTACGGGACATCGAGTCGCACGAGCCGCCGTCGTTCGTGGCGGCCCTGCTGCGCTGGCTGGTGCACGGCTTCCTGGGCGTGCTCGTCGTCGGCGTCCTCAACGTGCTGTGGTGCGTGTTCGACCGCCCGTGGCGGCAGTGCTGGCACGACAAGGCGGCGCACACCTTCGTGGCCGGCTGACGCCCCGTTCGTCCCGTTGGCCCTGCCGTCCCCCGAACGGCTCGTGAGCCGTTGCGGGGCCCGGTGGGGCGGGGTGCACTGCCCCCATGAGCAACGACCAGCCGCCCGGCCCGCCGCCCGAGGACGATCCGTTCCGCAAGAGGCCGCAGGAGCCGCAGGAGCCCACGCCCCCGGGCGGGCAACCGCCCCCCGGAGGCCCTCCGCCGAGCGAGGGTCCCCACGGTGCGCCGCCGCCCGGTGGCGGCGGTCCCTACGGCACCCCGCCGCCCGGTGGGGGCCCGCACGGAGCCCCGCCTCCCGGCGGTCCTCCACCGCCGGGTGCCGGCTCGCCCTACGGCGCCCCGCCGCCGCCGTACGATCCGCACGCCTACGGGGGCGACCCCTACGGAGGGGACGATCCGCTGCACGGGATGCCCCCGCTGGCCGACTCCGGCAAGCGCATCCTCGCGCGCATCATCGACTGGCTGATCGTCGCCATTCCGCTGCTGATCATCGGCATCCCGTTCGGGATCTACGACAGGGTCGCGTCCGGGGACGGCTTCGACGAGTGGGTGGCGAGCAGCAGCACCGGCGGGCAGTGGGTGTTCCAGCTCATCTCGATCATCGCCTACGTCGGCTACGACACCCTGATGGTGCGCAGCTCGGGCCAGACCCTGGGCAAGAAGCTCATGAACATGCGCGTGGCGATGCTCAACGACGGGAGCACGCCCGACACCGGCTCCTCCCTCACACGCGCCGTGGTGCTCTGGCTGCCGCAGCTGATCTGCTGCCCGTGTCTGTGGCCGCTGATCCTGCTGATCCTCATCCTGGTGGACAAGCCGTACAAGCAGGGCCTGCACGACAAGGCCGCCAAGACGGTGGTGGTGTCAACGGCGCCCTGAGTGCTGCCCGACGCGGTACCGGTCCGGGGTGCGGGCGGCGGGCACCCGGGCCGAGGGCTCCGCGGGGAGGGAGCGGTCCTCGACGGCGGCCGCACGGCCTCGACCGGCCGTGCGCGCCGCCTTGGTCCTGTCCGGCGCCGGCAGGCTCACGGCGACCAGCAGGCCCAGCGCGAGGGCGGCGACCCCGACGACGGCGACCCCGAGCGCTGTCGTCGCACGGGAGATCAGAAGCATGGCGACGGTCGAGACGACGACGGTGGCCGAACCGTAGGCGAGCTGTGCGGCAGTCGGACGCGGCATGACGGTTTCCGTCCCTCGAAGGCATCGGTGTCGGTGGTGTGTCGCAGGGGTCGCACTGTCCGGCGGCCCTACGAGGGTGGATGCCCGAGGGGAACCAGTAGTAAGCGTGACCTAACCCACGGTACCGGTGCACTGGGGGCGCATCGAGTCACGCGTCTCACGAACCGGCCGTGCGGGTGCGCCTGTTGACCGGAGGGCCGGGTCGCGAGGGGGCGCCGCGACGGACCAGGCCGTGAACGCGCGTAGCACGTCCGCTATCCGGAACTGTGCTACTGCATAGTGCAGTTGGCCTGTTCAAGTCAAGGTCTGGTTTTTCTCCGTCAACTCCGATCGAATGTCGTCACTTGTGACGCGCTGCCGCGCGCGGATCCACCCCACATTCCTTGGACCCGCGGTACGCCGGCGCGCGGGGGAGGACACCTTCAAGTGACAGGCAAACGACGGGCGATCAGAGCGTCCGCGGTGCTCGTGGCACTGGCCACGACAGGGGCAACGGCCGCGGCACTCACCACGGCCCAGGCCGAGAACAGGCCCACCGGGGCCCCAGGAGTGGAGCGCCACGATCCGGCGCCCGGCTCCGACCACAACAAGGCCCAGAAGGGCCAGGTGGACCACGATCTCGAGGGTCCGTTCAGCAAGCAGCAGGAGCAGCAGCGCCAAGCGGCGCTGGAGCAGGTCATATCCGGGGACGCGACCGTGCAGAAGCGCGGCGCGTCCAAGGTCGTGAAGCTCGACGCCAAGAAGTACGTCGAGCTCGGCCGGGAGAAGACCGACAAGATCTTCACGATCCTCGTGGAGTTCGGCGACAAGGTCGACGACACCACGATGTTCGACCCGGACGGCGACGGTCCGAAGCCGCCCGTGCAGAAGTACGGCGGCACCCCCGGTCCGCTGCACAACAAGATCGCGCAGCCGGACCGCAAGGTGGACAACTCGACCGCCTGGCAGAAGGACTACAACCGGCAGCACTTCCAGGACCTGTACTTCGGCGAGGGCAAGGACAAGAAGGGGAAGCCCAAGCACTCGCTGAAGACCTACTACGAGCGCACCTCCTCCGGCCGCTACTCGGTCGAGGGCACCGTCTCGGACTGGGTCAAGGTCGATTGGAACGAGGCCCGCTACGGCTCCAACTACTGCGGCCAGTCCAACTGCAACAACGTGTGGGACGCGGTCCGTGACGGCGTCACCGCCTGGACCGCCGACCAGAAGGCCAAGGGCCGCACCGACGCCCAGATCAAGGCGGACCTGGCGCAGTACGACCAGTGGGACCGCTACGACTTCGACGGCGACGGCGACTTCAACGAGGCCGACGGCTACATCGACCACTTCCAGATCGTCCACGCGGGCGAGGACGAGTCGGCCGGTGGCGGCGCCGAGGGCGCGAACGCCCTGTGGGCCCACCGCTGGTACGCCTTCGGCACCGACGCCGGCAAGACCGGCCCGGCGAACAACAAGGCCGGCGGCACCCAGATCGGCAACACCGGCATCTGGGTCGGCGACTACACCATGCAGCCGGAGAACGGCGGCCTCGGTGTCTTCGCCCACGAGTACGGTCACGACCTCGGTCTCCCCGACCTGTACGACACCTCCGGTGGCGGCGAGAACTCCACCGGCTTCTGGTCCCTGATGTCGTCCGGCTCCTGGCTCGGCACGGGCCAGGACGCCATAGGCGACCTGCCCGGCGACATGAACGCCTGGGACAAGCTGCAGCTCGGCTGGCTCAACTACACGAAGGCCAAGGCGGCGACGAAGTCCAAGCACAAGCTGGGTGTCGCGGAGTACAACACCAGGAACCCGCAGGCCCTCGTCGTCGAGCTGCCGAAGAAGCAGGTCACCACCAGCATCGTGAAGCCCGCCGAGGGCTCCATGCAGTGGTGGAGCGACATGGGTGACGACCTGAAGAACACCCTCTCCCGCTCCGTCGACCTCACCGGCAAGTCCACGGCGTCCCTGGAGCTCACCGGCTGGTGGGACATCGAGGCCGACTACGACTACCTCTACACCGAGGTGTCGACGGACGGCGGCGCCAACTGGACGGCCGTGGACGGCACCGCCGACGGCGCGCCGATCACCCGTGACGCCTCCGACGCACCGGCGCTGACCGGCCCGTCGGGCGCGCACAAGAAGCTCGTCTACTCACTCGACGCCTACGCCGGCAAGAAGGTCGACGTCCGCTTCCGCTACCAGACGGACGGCGGCGTGGCGGGCAAGGGCTTCGCGGCGGACGGCATCGTGGTCTCCGCCGACGGCGCCCCGGTCTTCAGCGACAACGCCGAGACCGAGGCGGCCGGCTGGACCGCCAAGGGCTTCTCCCGCATCGGTGAGTCCTTCACGGACGAGTACGAGCAGTACTACCTCGCCGAGAACCGCCAGTACGTCTCGTACGACCAGACCCTCAAGGTCGGCCCGTACAACTTCGGCTTCAAGGCGCCGAAGGACGGCTGGGTGGAGCACTACCCCTACCAGAACGGCCTGCTCGTCTGGCTGTGGGACACCTCGCAGAAGGACAACAACACCAGCCAGCACCCCGGCAAGGGGCTGATCCTCCCGGTCGACGCCAACCCCAAGGCCCTCAAGTGGGCCGACGGCACGCTGATGCGCAACCGCATCCAGTCGTTCGACTCGACCTTCAGCACCTTCCGCTCGGACGCCCTCACCCTGCACAAGGCGGACGTCCCCGCGCGGATCGCCGCCCACAAGGGCAACCCGGTCTTCGACGACCGCAAGGGTGTCTACTGGTTCGAGGAGAACCCCACCGCCGGTGTTCAGGTCCCGGACACCAACACCAGGATCTCGATCGTCAAGGAGCCGAGGAACGGCCAGACGATCACGGTCAAGGTCGGTCCCTCGGTCAAGTAGGACGTAGCACCGCACAGGAGCGGGGTGTCCGCGCGCTCGTCGCGCGGGCACCCCGCTCCGTCGTGTCGGGCGCGTACCGCCGGAGCGGCCCGCCGGCCGGAGTGATCACCCGCGGCGACGGTCTCCGGCCGTCCGGAGACCGGGTCGCGCCATGGCGTCCGTTTGTTGACGTTGTTGACGCTCGGGTGATTCCAAGGCTGGGCGAGATGTCCGTAGGGGGCGCCCAGCGGAGCACCCTATCGCTGATTTGTTATTGAAACTGCAGGTCAGTGCATGATCAGCCGTTGCCCTCTAGCGGGCGGCGGCCGATCGTGTTTAGGTGCGTCTGACGAAGTTCTTATTGACAGTGAGCTCACGGGGGAGTGATGCGGTGTGCCCGGCGGAGGTTTCTGCAAGCTGCCAGGAGGCAGTGTCGTGGTCGCGATAGGTCTGCCCGACCCGGCAGGCGGCGGCCGTACGGTGCGTGTGCTGGTGCACGCGGCGAACCGTGCGCGCGCCCTGACGCGGCTGCGGAACCTGGGGCTGCGGGCGGTGTATCTGCGCGGTAACACGGAGCCGCCGACGCCGGACGAGATCACGGCGGTGCTGCACCATCCGGACGGACTGCTCTGGCGCACCCATGAGCCGCTCGCCCAGGAGCTCTGGCACCCCATCCGGGCCCTGCTGCACCCCGCGCGCGGCGCGTAGGGGCCTCCGCCGTGCCCGGAGCGGGCGGGAACGGGGGCCGCCGACCTCCTGTGCGCTTCCCCGCTCCGCGCACCGCGGCGGCGGCCGTCCCATCCCGGCACGCACCTCGGCGGCGGCCCGGACGCCCGTCAGACCACCGGCTTGCCGGAGAGCTCCACGCCCGCCTGCCGCATCTGCTCCAGGGCCCGGTCTGTCGTCTCCTCGGAGACGCCGGCCGTGAGGTCGAGTAGCACATGTGTGCGGAAACCCTCGCGTGCGGCGTCCAGCGAGGTGGCTCGCACGCAGTGGTCGGTGGCGATGCCCACGACGTCGACCTCGGTCACGTCGCGGGAGCGCAGCCACTCGGCCAGCGTCACGCCGTTCTCGTCGGCGCCCTCGAAGCCGCTGTACGCCGCCTCGTACGCGCCCTTGTCGAAGACCGCCTCGACGGCGCCGCAGGCGACCGCGGGCGCGAAGTTCGGGTGGAAGCCCACGCCCTCCGTCCCGGCGACGCAGTGCGCCGGCCAGGAGTCCACGTAGTCCGGCCGCTCGGAGAAATGGTCGCCGGGGTCGATGTGATGGTCGCGGGTCGCCACCACATGGCGGTAGCCGGCCTGGGACTGGCCGATGTAGTCGGTGATGGCGGCGGCGACGTCCGCGCCCCCGGACACCGCGAGGCTGCCCCCCTCGCAGAAGTCGTTCTGAACGTCGACGACGATCAATGCGCGGTGCATGGCGGGAGTCCTTCGGTGGGTGCGGCGGGTGGGGGGTCGGGCGGGCGGGGACGTTTCGAGGGTAGAGACTCCAACCGCCTTGCGGGAGAGGGCCTTTGCCTGCTAACGGGGCTGCCTTCGTCTCTCGGTCGTCTGGTGTCCATCCGGGTCACATGAGGTACTCCGTGGGGATCACCGGCTCACCGCGGGACAACTGCGTCGCGGAGATCGGCAGCGCCGCGCGCGCCGCGATGTGCCGTTCGCGGGCCGCGTCCAGAGGCTCACGGGCGACGACCTCACCGCCCTTGACCAACTGCGTCAGCAGCTGCCGGTCCGCGAGGGACTCCGGTACCGGGCCGGTGCCGAGCACCTCGGCCTCGGCGACGCCCTGCTCGTCCCGCCGGCGGGCGGCCCACTTGCACCCGCCCACGGACTGCTTCCCGCCCGTCGACTTCTTCGCCACCGGCACCAGCGGCGCGTCCGGGGCCACCGACCCGGCGCGCGCGACCAGCTTGTAGACCATGGAGCAGGTGGGGTGGCCGCTGCCGGTCACCAGCTGCGTGCCCACGCCGTAGGCGTCCACGGGTGCGGCGGCCAGTGACGCGATCGCGTACTCGTCCAGGTCGGACGTCACGACGATCTTCGTGTCGCGGGCGCCGAGGTCGTCGAGCTGCCGGCGCACCCGATGGGCGACCATCAGCAGGTCCCCGGAGTCGATGCGTACGGCCCCGAGGCCGGTGCCGGCGATCTCCACGGCCGTGCGGACGGCCTCGGTGACGTCGTACGTGTCGACGAGCAGGGTCGTGCCGCGCCCGAGCGAGTCGACCTGGGCCCGGAAGGCGTCCCGCTCGGTGTCATGCAGAAGGGTGAACGCGTGGGCGCTGGTACCCACCGTGGGGATGCCGTACCGGAAGCCCGCGGCGAGGTCCGAGGTGGCGTGGAAGCCCCCGACGTACGCCGCTCGCGCGGCGGCGACGGCGGCGAGCTCGTGGGTGCGCCGGGCACCCATCTCGATGAGCCGGCGGCCCGCGGCGGCCGCCGACATCCGGGAGGCGGCGGCCGCGATCGCCGAGTCGTGGTTGAGGACCGAAAGGATCACGGTCTCCAGCAGCACGCACTCCGCGAAGGAGCCCTCCACGCGCAGGACCGGCGAGCCGGGGAAGTAGACCTCGCCCTCCGGGTAGCCGTGGATGTCGCCGCCGAAGCGGTAGTCGGCCAGCCACCGGAGCGTCGGTTCGTCCACGATGCCGTGGTCCCGGAGGTAGCCGAGCACGCCCTCGTCGAAGCGGAAGTTCTCCACGGCGTCCAGGACGCGTCCGGTGCCGGCGACGACGCCGTAGCGGCGGCCCTCGGGCAGCCGGCGGGTGAAGACCTCGAAGACCGACCGGCGCTCCGCGGTGCCCGCCTTCAGGGCCGCCTGCAGCATCGTGAACTCGTACTGGTCGGTGAAGAGGGCGGTCGACGGCACGGAGACCGGCAGACCCAGATCCGCAGTGTTCATACGTGCGATGCTAGCGCAGATTTCGTCAAAGTGACGAGATGTCGCCGGATCGGCCGGGGGCGTTTGTGCGACCGGGCCCCCCGGGTGGCAGCATGGGTGGAGTGACTGTGCCCCTAGAGATCGAGCAGACCCAGTCGGCCGAGGAGACGTTCGCCGTACCCGAACCCGACGTTCCCTGGGTGACGATCGTCCACAACGATCCGGTCAATCTGATGAGCTACGTCACCTACGTTTTCCAGGCGTACTTCGGCTACTCCAAGGACAAGGCCCACAAGCTGATGCTCGACGTCCATCACAAGGGACGCGCCGTCGTCTCCAGCGGCACCCGCGAGGAAATGGAGCGCGACGTGCAGGCGATGCACGGCTACGGACTGTGGGCGACGCTCTCCCAGGAACGTCAGTGATGGCGGGTCAGTTCGAGTCGCTGCCCGGCGGTGGCGCGGCCGTCGCGCTCGACGAGGTCGAGATCTCCATCCTGCGCTCCCTCGCCGTCCAGCTCCTGGAGCTGATCGGCCCCGGCGAGGAGCCCGCCGAGGACGCGGACCCGCTCGCCGCGCTGTTCGCGGAGGGGCCGAGCGAGCCGCCGTCCGACCCCGCGCTCGCGCGGCTCTTCCCGGACGCGTACGCCAAACCCGAGACCGAACAGGGCGAGGACGAGGAACTCCGCGAGTTCTCGGCCGAGTTCCGCCGCTTCACGGAGAACGACCTGCGCGCCCGCAAGCGCGACGACGCCCTCGCCGTCGTGCGCAACCTCGACGCGCTCACCGTGACGGGCGAGGGTGGGGCCATCCTCAAACTCACCGCCGAGGACTCGATGCACTGGCTCGGGGCGCTCAACGACCTGCGGCTGACCATCGGCACCCGGCTCGAGGTCACCGACGACGACGAGAGCGGCGACCTGTACCGGCTGCCCGACTCCGACCCGCGCAAGCCCATGGTGATGGCGTACCTCTGGCTCGGGGCGCTCCAGGAGACGCTGGTCGAGACGCTGATGCCGTAGCCCGTAGCCCGTAGCCCGTAGCCCGTAGCCGTAGCCGTAGCCGTAGCCGTAGCCGTAGCCGTAGCCGTAGCCGTAGCCGCGCCCGCCCCGGGCGCGGCGCCCGGGGCGGGCGCGNCGCCCGCCCCGGGCGCGGCGCCCGGGGCGGGCGCGCCGGACGGCGGGCACCGCGGGAGCTCCGTGCGCCGCAGGCGCCGGATCGTCACGGCCCGCGGCGGACGTGCGCGACGGG
This sequence comes from Streptomyces sp. HNM0645, assembly GCF_030056615.1. Taxonomy (NCBI): domain Bacteria; kingdom Bacillati; phylum Actinomycetota; class Actinomycetes; order Kitasatosporales; family Streptomycetaceae; genus Streptomyces; species Streptomyces sp. HNM0645. Next base: position 84,791 of record NZ_JASHLT010000022.1, read on the forward strand.
ACGCGGAATGCGTCACCGGCCGTGGCGGCGAGCCTCCTTCCGACGCTCGACGTTCGCTCAGCGGACGCTCAAATCCGGATAACGATCACATCACCCGGGCTCAGGAGTTTGCCGTATCAAGGGTGAATTGTCCGCCCCGCTCTGTGGCGTCCGCCACATCGGCGCGGATCGATCGGTGGTGCGCCCGTGATAGATCTTCAAGATCTTCCGGGGACGCCACCCATGTCCCCGGGAGCGCTTGCACCGGCAGACCGCCGGCGGCACTCCATCCGTATCCAGGGGGGATCAGGACCTGGTCCGCGGCCGAATCCAGTCGGCGCGGGCCGGCATGGAGAAAGGCGCACCAACCATGGCCTCGTTACAGGTCGACAAGCACGCCGGCGAGGCCGGGGGTACTCCGCAGGAGGGCTACGAGCGGGGGCTCGGCAGCCGACAGGTCCAGATGATCGCCATCGGCGGCGCCATCGGCGTGGGCCTCTTCATGGGCGCCGGGGCGAACATCGCCAAGGCCGGCCCCGGCATCATCCTGATGTACGCCCTCGCGGGCGTGGTCATCTTCTTCATCATGCGGGCGCTGGGCGAACTGCTGCTGTACCGGCCCGTCTCGGGTTCCTTCGCGGAGTACGCCCGCGAGTTCCTCGGGCCGTTCTTCGGGTTCGCCACCGGCTGGACGTACTGGCTCATGTGGGTCGTCACCGGTATGGCGGAACTCACCGCCGCCGCCATCTACGTGCACTTCTGGTTCCCGGAGATCCCGCAGTGGGTCAGTGCCCTGGTCTTCCTGGTGGTGCTCTTCGGCGTCAACCTGATCTCGGTGAAGATCTTCGGCGAGGTCGAGTTCTGGTTCTCGATGGTCAAGGTCACCGCGATCATCGGCATGATCGTGATCGGCCTCGGTGTGCTCACCCTCGGCTTCTCCGACGCCGGTGACACCGCCGCGGTCTCCAACCTCTGGGCGTACGACGGGATCTTCCCGAACGGCATCGGCTCCAGCCTGATGACCCTGCAGGGTGTGATGTTCGCCTACCTCGCCGTCGAGCTGGTCGGCGTCACCGCCGGCGAGTCCGAGAACCCCGAGAAGACGCTCCCCAAGGCCATCAACACGCTGCCCTGGCGCATCATCATCTTCTACGTCGGCGCCCTCGTGGTGATCCTCTCCGTCGTGAAGTGGACCGAGTTCTCCGCCGGCGAGAGCCCGTTCGTCCACGCCTTCGACAAGATCGGCATCCCGCTCGCCGCCGGCATCGTCAACTTCGTGGTGCTGACCGCCGCGCTGTCCTCGTGCAACTCCGGCATGTACTCCACCGGTCGCATGCTGCGCGACCTGGCGTCCAACGGCGAGGCCCCGCAGGCCTTCGGCCGTCTGAACGCCCGCAAGACCCCGGCCGTGGGCATCGCCGTCTCGGTCGCGCTCATGGGCACCGGCGTCGTCCTCAACTACGTCGTCCCGGAGAAGGCGTTCGGCTACGTCGTCTCGGTGGCCACCACCGCCGGTGTCTGGACGTGGATGATGATCCTCGTCAGCCACATCCGCTACCGCCGCGCGGTCGAGGCCGGCCGCCTCCCCGCCTCGTCGTTCCCGGCCCCCGGCGGCGCCAGGTTCAGCCGGGTCGCCCTGGTCTTCCTCGTCGTCGTGACCGGCATGATCGCCTACGACGAGGACTCCAGGGTCTCCCTGCTCGTGGGAGCGGTCTGGGGCATCGGTCTGGCCGTCGGCTGGGCGGTCCTCAAGAAGCGCGACCCGCAGCCGACCGAGCGCACCGCCGCTTACGCGGACACCGCGAAGTAGCGGCACGCTCCCTCCGCACCGGTCGTCGGGCCGTGCCGGGCGCCCTCAGCCCGGTACGGCCCGGTGCCGTTCGCGGACGCCGACGAGCGGCGCGGGCGGCACGACCGGCCCCGTGGGAGCACGGCTGCCGACGGCCGGCCGCCGCGGGGCGGCGATCCGCGCCTGTCCCCTGCCGGCCTGCCCCGCCCCCTGTCCTCCGCCGAAGGGTCTCCACCCGCCCCGGGGTTCACGTGAGCCGGACGTCGTGCCCCCGCGCGTGCAGCGTCACCCCGGCCTCGCCGACCGACACCCGTGTCGGCGCGAGGCCCGCTGGCAGCTCCGGTACGACGAGCTCCCTGCCGGCGAAGGCCGCCGAGATCCGGGGGCCGGCCGGGTCGACCGGCCGGCCCGCGAACGACGCGGCGACGGGCACGACGGTGATCGTGCGCCCGGTCAGTCGCGGCTCGGCCACCACGGTCAACGGAAGGCCCAGGACCTCGCGGTCCACACGCAGCCGGCCGTCCCCGTCAGCCGAGAGCGTGGCGCCCGCCCCGAGACCCGCCCCCAGGGAATCGAACGGCGCGGTGAAGCGGGCGTCCGCGGACGCGGCCGTGTACCCGTCACCCGTCTCGGTGACCTCGCGCAGTTCCACCGACGCCCGGACCGCCCTGCCCTCCTTGGTCACCGCGTCCGCCCGTACGGCCACCTCCGGAAAGGATCCCCGCGCCGCGCTCAGCAGAAAGGGGAAACCTCCGATGCTGACCCGCGGAGCGCCGACCAGAGCCCCCTGCCGTGCGGCGATCCGCTCCGCGAGTCGCTTCTCGGCCACGGTCGCGCAGACGCGGTCGGCGGCCGGCAGCGCCACGAGCAGCACGGCCGTCACGAGCGCGGTCCACGGCAGAAGCCGCCGCCGGCCGTCCGCCCGGCGCCGCGTCATGACGCGCTCCGGGTGTCCACGAGGGGTGTGCCGCCGGCCGGGGCGGAGGGCGGCGCCACGGTGTCGGCGTGGCCGTCGTCCTCGATCGCCAGCCGCGGCAGCAGCCGGTCCAGGGCGCCGGGCAGCCACCAGTTCGCCCGGCCGAGCAGGACCATCGTGGACGGCACGAGCACGCCGCGCACCACGGTGGCGTCGAGCGCGACCGCCGTGGCCAGGCCGATGCCGAACATCTTCACGACGGGGTCGTCGGACAGCAGATAGCCGAGGAAGACGCTGACCATGATGAGCGCCGCGGAGGTGATGATCCGGCCGGTGCCGGACAGCCCGGAGATCACCGCGCTCCGGTTGTCCCCGTCGCGCAGATAGGCGGCGCGCACGGCACTCAGCAGGAAGACCTCGTAGTCCATCGCCAGTCCGAACAGTACGGCGAACATCAGCAGCGGGACGTAGCCCGGGATCGGCACCGGACCTTCGAGCCCGACCGGCGTCGCGCCCCACCCCCACTGGAAGACCGCGGTGAGCACGCCGTAGGCCGCGGCGACCGAGACCAGGTTCATCAGCGCGGCCTTCACCGCGACCACCGGGGAGCGGAAGGCCACGAGCAGGAGCAGCGCGGCGACGGCGAGCACGAAGCCGACGACCAGCGGCATCCGCGCGGTCAGCCGTTCGTTCAGATCGGCCTGGGCGGCCGTCGCCCCGCCCACATGGGTCACCAGCCCGGTGCCCCCGGTGGCACCGGGCAAGGTCTCGTCGCGGAGCCGGTGCACCAGAGCGACCGTGTCCGGGTCCGCCGGCGCGGTGGTGGGTGTGACCTGCCAGCGCACCCGAGCGCCGCTCGCGTCCAGTTGCGCGGGTCCGACGGACGCGACACCGCCGGTCGCGCGCAGGGCGGCTGACACGGCCGTGATCCGGGCGTCGTCGGGGCCGGAGGCGGGCGAGGGCAGTGAAGAGACGACCTGGAGCGGCCCGTTGGCGCCGGGACCGAAGGCATCGGCCAGCCGGTCGTACGCGGTACGGCTCGCCGTGCCGACGGCCTTGTCACCCGCGTCCAGCTGACCGAACGTCAACTGCCCGGCCGGGGCCGCGAGTACGCCGGTCAGGACCAGCGCGCCCAGCAGGCAGCGCCACGGCCGGGACGCGACGAAGGCGGCGATCCGGCCCCAGCCGGCCGGAGCGCCCCCGACGCCGGGGTGCGCCTCCGCCGGCCGCGAGCGGGCCGCCGCGGCTTCGGGGCGCTCCCCGTCGGGCCCGGCCGCGGGGGCTTCGGGGCGTTTCACGCCGGTCCCGCCGCCCGCTGAACGCTCCTCGCGTGCGTCCCGCCGCTCGGTTGCGTCCCCTGACGTCCGTACGTCTCCGTCCTCCCGTGCGTTCCGCTGCTCCCGCGCCCGGAACCCGTCCCGTGCCTTCCGTCCGTGCCGCGCCCGGGGGGTGAGACGAGGCCCGAGCAGAGACAGCACGGCGGGCAGCAGGGTGAGTGTCGCCGCCATGGCGACCAGCACGGCGATGCCCGGCGCGAGCGCCAGCGCGTGCAGCAGGGGAAGTCCGCCCAGCGCGAGCCCGGCGAGCGCGGCGACGACCGCACTGCCCGCGAACACGACCGCCTTGCCGGAGCCGGCCGTGGTGCGTGCCGCCGCGTCCTCGACGCCCACCCCGGCCGCGAGCAGTTCACGGAACCGGGTCAGACAGAAGAGCGTGTAGTCGATGCCGACACCGAGGCCGATCATCGCCGCGATGGTCGTCCCGGAGGACGGCATGTCCATCAGGTGGCCGGCCAGACCGATCAGACAGAGGGACGCGCCCAGCCCGACCGCTCCCGTCAGCAGCGGGACCCCGGCCGCGACCAGGCTCCCGAACCCCAGCGCGAGGACGACGAACGCGGCCGCGAGGCCGATGATCTCGCTGTGCCCGGTGGAGCCCCTGTCGGCGGCCGCCGCGAGGTCGCCGCCGGCCGTCACCTCGATCCCCGCGCGCGCCGCGGGCGCGGCGGCGTCCGTGACGGCGCGGGTGGTTTCCGGGGTGATGTCCCGGCCACCGACGTCGAGTTCGACCGTCAGTCGGCCCGTGCGGCCGTCGGCGGCGAGACCGCCGGCGGCCGGTTCGTACGGGGTGGTCACGGCCACGACGTGGTCCACGCCCTCGATGGCCCGCGCCGCCTCCTCGACGGCTCTGCGCTGCCCGGAGGAGGTGAGCGGCGCGACGTCGGCCGGTGCGTACAGGACCACGGGCTGCCGGCCCGAGGCCGCGTCGGCGAAGGCCCCGGCCGTGTCGCGCGCCGCCTGGCTGTCGCTGCCCGGGATGGTCACGGCCTCACTGGTGACCTTTCCGAAGGTGCCGACTGCGGCGGCCAGGGCGATGAGCAGCAGCAGCCAGGCGGCCACGGTCCGTTTCGGTCTGCGGGCGCACCAGCGCCCGGTGGCCAGGAGCATCAGGAAGCCGTCCCTCTCGTGCGGCGGGCCGGCGGGGCCCTCTCGTGCGGCGGCCCGGGATGGGCTCGGAGTTATTGCACTCGGTGTGCAAGCGGCACGGTTGCATCGCGAGTGCAACAATGTCAACGCAGGGATGGGAGGAACCGAGGTGAACCAGTCGGAGCGGCGGGCGCCGGATCGCGCCGGGGCAGGCGGAGACGCACACCCCGGGGGCGGCGGCGGACCGGTGCGGGACGGTCGCACCGAGCGCGGTCGCCGGACCCGGGAGAAGATCGCCGACGCGATGCTCTCGCTGCTCGACGACGGGGAGACGCAGTTCCCCGCGGACCGGGTGGCCGAGCGGGCCGGAGTGTCACGGCGCCTGGTGTTCCACCACTTCGCCGACATGGGTCAGCTCCAGGACGCCGCCATCGCCCGGCGGCTCGACCAGCTGGCCGCGCGGATCGGCCCCCTGCCGGCCGAGGGGCCGAGGGAGGTGAGGGCGGCCGCGCTCGTCGAGCAGCGCGCACGGATCCTGGAGTGGATCACGCCGGCACGGCTGACGATGATGCGGCTGGAGAACCCGTCCGAGCGGGTCGGGTTCGCCACCCGCCAGGTGCTCGACTTCGCCCGCAGCCGGCTGGCCGAGGTCTTCGCCGAGGAACTGGACCGGCTGCCCGAGGAACCCCGGGCCGACCTGCTCAACGGGCTTGACGCGGTGACCACATGGGGTGCCTGGTACCACTGGCGCAGCAGCGGGCTCGCCCCGGATGCCGCCCGCCGCACGATGGAGGCCACGGTGCACGCGCTGCTCGCCGTGACCGACCGGACGCCCGCGCCGGACCGGGCCGGCCCGCCGGGCGCCGCTACCGACCGCGCGCCCGCACCCGGCCCGGCGGCTCACGACGTACCGTCCTCGCCCCCGGCCGAGGTCCCGCCCCCGCCTTCTGCCCCCTGATCTCACTCACTGGTCCCCGGATCTCAGATCCGAGAACCGTCCGCCTATTCTCGTCCTCATGCTGACCATCACCCAGGCCCTCTACGACCGGATCGTCGCCCACGCCCGCGAGGACCACCCCGACGAGGCGTGCGGCGTGGTCGCGGGACCCGTCGGCGAAGGGCGGCCCGAGCGCTTCGTCCCCATGCTCAACGCCGCCCGTTCGCCCACGTTCTACGAGTTCGACTCGTCGGACCTGCTGAAGCTCTATCGGGAGATGGACGACCGGGACGAGGAGCCGGTGATCATCTACCACTCCCACACGGCGACCGAGGCGTACCCGTCCCGGACGGACATCTCGTACGCCAACGAGCCCGGCGCCCACTACGTGCTCGTCTCCACGGCGGACACCGACGACGCCGGCCCGTTCCAGTTCCGCTCCTTCCGGATCCTCGACGGCGAGGTCGCCGAGGAGGAGATCCGGGTCGTCGACGCGTACTGAGGGCGAGATTCCATCAGGCGAACAGATCAGGTCCATGATGCGAGATCACATGCCGGGGGCCGGATCGGGAATCGTTACGATGACCGCATGGTTCCCCACGACGTGAGTGAGAAGACGCCGGGCACGCCGCTGCTCGTGGCGCGACTGCACGTCGACCTGTGCCGCCTGGCCAGCGCCATCTGTACGCGCTGCGCGGACAGCCGTACGGCCTGAGCCCACGGCCCACGAACGCAGCAGCCCGCACCAGCCCCTGCGCGGGGGCCCAGCCGCGCGCCCTTACGCAACGCCCCTTACGCCACTCCCGACAGGAGCCCATGCCATGGCCATCGAGGTCCGCATCCCGACCATCCTCCGCACCTACACCGACGGCGCCAAGGCCGTCGAGGGCAGCGGGGACACGCTCGCCGAGCTGTTCGCCGACCTCGAGACCCGGCACCCCGGAATCCAGGCCCGGATCGTCGACGAGGCGAACGGCGAGCAGCTGCGCCGATTCGTGAACGTCTACCTGAACGACGAGGACGTCCGCTTCCTCGACGGCATCTCCACCAAGCTGTCCGACGGCGACAACGTGACGATCCTGCCGGCCGTCGCCGGCGGTATGGCCTGATCGGCCGGACCACCCCATGCGCTACGACTCCCCGCTCGCCGCGGTCGGCAACACCCCGCTCGTCCGGCTGCCCCGGCTGTCCCCGTCCGAGGACGTCCGCATCTGGGCCAAGCTGGAGGACCGCAACCCGACCGGCTCGGTCAAGGACCGTCCCGCGCTCCACATGATCGAGCAGGCCGAGAAGGACGGCCGTCTCACGCCCGGCTGCACGATTCTGGAGCCGACCAGTGGGAACACCGGCATCTCGCTGGCGATGGCGGCCAGGCTCAAGGGCTACCGGATCGTCTGCGTCATGCCGGAGAACACGAGCGAGGAGCGCCGGCAGCTCCTCGCGATGTGGGGCGCCGAGATCATCTCGTCGCCCGCGGCGGGCGGCTCCAACACGGCCGTGCGCGTGGCCAAGGAGCTCGCCGCCCAGAATCCGTCGTGGGTGATGCTCTACCAGTACGGAAACCCGGACAACGCGGGTGCCCACTACGCCACCACCGGCCCGGAGATCCTCGCCGACCTCCCCTCGATCACCCACTTCGTCGCGGGCCTCGGCACGACCGGCACCCTCATGGGCGTCGGCCGCTTCCTGCGCGAGCACAAGCCCGATGTGAAGATCGTCGCCGCGGAGCCCCGGTACGACGACCTCGTCTACGGCCTGCGCAACCTCGACGAGGGTTTCGTCCCCGAGCTGTACGACGCGTCCGTCCTCACGACCCGCTTCTCGGTCGGCTCGGTCGACGCCGTCACCCGCACCCGTGAGCTCCTCCAGCAGGAGGGCATCTTCGCGGGGGTCTCCACCGGGGCGGCGCTGCACGCGGCGATCGGTGTGGGCAGGAAGGCGCAGAAGGCGGGGGAGTCCGCGGACATCGTCTTCATCGTGGCCGACGGCGGCTGGAAGTACCTCTCCACCGGCGTCTACACGGCGCCGTCGACGGAGGCGGCGGTCGAAACCCTCCAGGGCCAGCTCTGGGCCTGACGCCGTGCCCCCGGGCATGCCTCCCCGTGCCGTCGGGCACCTGCCCGGGTGCGCGGAGGGCCCGGTCGCACGCCTGGACGCCGCGGGGTGCCGGCGCCCGCCCGTGGCCGGGCGCCGGCCCGGACACACGGAGGCGTTCAGGTGCCCGGACGGCGTCACAGGTGGCGCAGCTGGTCCCACAGCAGCGGGTCCACCACACCCACCCGCCGGCGGAAGTCCCGTACGCAAACCTCGCGCAGTTCGTCGGTCTCCAGGAAGCTCGGGCGCCCGTGCGTGTCGCCTACCGTGCCCGGCGGTAGCGGGATCACGCCCGGACGTTCGTCGTGATAGCGACTGGTGATCTTGGCGACGCGTGCCGCGCCGCCGTGCACGGCGAGGACCAGGCAGGGCCGGTCCTTGGAGCCGGGCCCGTCCTCGAACGGGACGTCCGCCCACCAGATCTCGCCCGGCTGCGGCCGCCGCTCCGGCCCCGGACGCACGGCACCCTCCGCCGGCCTGCCGGGCCGTCCGCCCGGGGCGCGGCCCCGCGGCCTCGTCGGCGCCCTGCCCGGCGGTCCTCCGCCGGGCTTCCCCGCGCGACCGCCCGGCCTCACCCGCGTCACGGCCGCCAGCAGCGCGACCGCCACCACCGCGCCCAGCGCGAGCCACCATGACGTGTCCATACCTCAGACGGTACCGGCGCGCATCCCGGGACGCGCGCGCCGCGCGCCCGCCGTCACGCGTCGTCCTATCCGGTGACAGGGCAGGTGAGTTCCCCCACAACGGGTACCTGCGAAGGAGCGCCCGACCCCTTCGCGCCTTACGCTCGACGCACCGCACGACCTCCCCTGCGCACGCCTCGGCACCCCGCCACCCGCCCACGTTCCCCGTCCACCGGACGACCGTCCACGGAGGTTCAAGCTCCATGAAGCTCACCGTCGTCGGCTGCTCGGGGTCGTTCCCGTCCGCGGAATCGGCCTGCTCGAGCTACCTCGTAGAGGCCGACGGCTTCCGGCTGCTCCTCGACATGGGCAACGGCGCCCTCGGTGAGCTGCAGCGCCACATCGGTCTCTACGACCTCGACGCCGTCTTCCTGAGCCATCTGCACGCGGACCACTGCATCGACATGTGCGCGTACTTCGTGGCCCGCTACTACCGCCACGACGGCGGCCGCTGCGACGCCATCCCGGTGTACGCGCCGGAGGGCGCGGAGCAGCGGCTCACCACGGCGTACGCCGACACCCCCTCCGACAAGTCGATGAGCGAGGTCTTCGACTTCCACACCCTCAAGCCGGGCGCCTTCGAGATCGGGCCGTTCTCCGTGCGCACCGAGAAGGTCGCGCACCCCGTCGACACCTTCGCCATCCGGATCGAGCACGGCGGCCGCTCCCTGACGTACTCCGGCGACACGGGTGTCTGCGACCCCCTGGCCGACCTCGCCGACGGCACGGACCTCTTCCTCTGCGAGGCGGCCTTCACCCACGGCAAGGAGGACATCCCGGACCTCCACCTCAACGGCCGCGAGGCGGGCGCCCACGCCGCCCGCGCGGGGGTCGGGCGCCTCGTGCTCACCCACATCCCGCCGTGGACGGACGCCGAGCGCAACCTCGCGGACGCGCGGGACGTCTTCCGGGGCCCCGTGGAACTGGCGGCCCCGGGCGCGGTCTACGAGCTGTGAGGCGGTCGGGCCGCGGGGCGCTTCCGTCCTGCCGCCCGAGGCGGAGATCCACTCCGCAGGCCAGGAGCGACGTCTCCCGTTAAACTCGCACAGAAGCGACACATCGTCCTGATCTGCGAGGAAACATGGCCGATGACGTCAAGGACACCCTCCCTCCACCGCCCAGCTCGCACAGCCGGGAAGGGCCCGGAGAGCTGAAGCACAACGCGATCGGCTTCCTCGACGCGCTCGTCATCGGCGTCAACTCGACCTCGCCCGCGTACTCGCTGGCCGCGGTCATCGGCGCGGTGGTGGCTCTCGTCGGCGTCTACGCGCCCGGCGTCGTGCTCGCCTCCTTCGTGCCGATGCTGCTGATCGCATCGGCCTTCTTCTACCTCAACCGGGTCGACCAGGACTGCGGCACGACCTTCTCCTGGGTCACCCGCGCCATGGGGCCCTGGGCCGGCTGGTTCGGCGGCTGGGCGATCATGATGACCGGCGTGCTCGTCGTCGGTTCGCTCGCCGACGTGGCCGTCGGCTTCGGGCTGCTCACCGTGGGACTTGACAGCTGGGCCGCCAACGACCTCGTACGCCAGCTGCTCGCCGTGCTGCTCATCCTCGTCATGACCGCCATCTGCGTCGTCGGCACCGAGGCCTCGGCACACGTCCAGAACGTGCTCATCCTCGCCCAGGTCGCGTCGCTCCTCGCGTTCGCCGTCGTGGCCGTCTACCGCGTGTACGCGGGCACCAGCTCGCTCGGCGCCGTCGAGCCGCAGATCACCTGGCTGAATCCCCTCGGGGCGGGCGGCGCGGCACTCACCGCCGGTCTGCTGCTCGGCGTCTTCATGTACTGGGGCTGGGAGTCGGCGGTCAACCTCACCGAGGAGGTCAAGAACTCCGCCAGCGCCCCCGGGCGGGCCGGCATCTGGTCGACGGTCGTCCTGCTGGGCACGTACCTCTCGGTCACCATCGCGGTCGTCGCCTTCGCCGGACCCGCCTACCTCGCCGAGAACGCCGCCGAGGAGGAGTTCGTCTTCGCCTCCCTCGCCCGGCAGGTCCTGGGCGGCTGGGACTGGCTCGTCCTGCTGGCCGTCTCCACGTCCGCGCTCGCCTCGACCCAGACGACGATCATCCCGGCATCCCGGACGGGGCTCTCCATGGCCAGGCGCGGCGCGCTGCCCGCCGCCCTCGCCCGGATCCACCCCCGCTTCCGCACGCCCCACGTCAGCACCTGGGCCGTCGCGGTCGTCGCCGTCGTCTGGTACCTCGTCGTCAGCCAGATCAGCGAGAACGCCCTGCTCGACTCGCTCACGGCCCTCTCGCTGCTCATCGCGTTCTACTACGCCCTCACCGGCATCGCCTGCGCCGTCTACTACCGCCGCCATCTCACCGAGAGCGTGCGCAACTTCCTGCTCATCGGCCTCGGACCGGTGGTCGGCGCCGTGCTGCTGCTGTGGTTGCTGGTGGAGTCCGTCATCGACATGTCCAACCCGGCCAACTCCTACAGCGGGGTCTCGTGGTTCGGGGTCGGCCCGCCGCTCGTCATCGGCATCTTCATCGTCGTGGTGGGACTGTTGATCATGGTTGGCCGCCGGCTGACGAGCGACCGCTTCTGGCACGAGCGCCCGAGCGTCTGCGACCCCGACCTCGCACGCGGCACCACCGGCACAGGCACTGGTACCGGCAGTGGCGGCGGCGGGAACGGATCCGGAGGGCCGTGAGATGGCCGTCGTCCTCGGATACGACGAGTCGCCCGGCTCCGTGCGCGCGCTGCGGGTGGCCGTCGAGGTGGCCGCCGCCTTCCGCGAGCCGCTCGTCCTGGTCTTCGGCGCCGCGCCCCCGGGCACGCTCGGCGAGGAGTACCGGAGCCATCTGGAGGCCATACGCCAGTCCGGCAGGACCGCCCTCGCCCACGCCGTCGCCGTCGCCGACGACGCGGGCGTACCCACGGCGGTCGAGATCCTCGACGAGGGGCCGGCCGAGGCGCTGCTCGACGCCGCCGACCGTCACGACGCCCGCGTCATCGTCGTCGGCAGCTACGGCGAGAGCCCACTGCGCGGCGCCCTCCTGGGCTCGACCCCGCACAAGCTGCTGCACATCTCGCGGGTCCCGGTGCTGTGCGTACCGGCCGCGGAGGCCTGAGCGGGCGGACGAGCGCACGGACCGGGGTTGGGGAAACGGCCGGTGGGCCGGCGCGGAGCGGGCCCGGGGCGCACCGGCGTGCCCCCACGCTCCGGAGGGGAGTGCGGGGGCCCGCGTGCGTGCCGGCCGCGACCGCCATGTGGACCGGCTGGCCACCTGGCGGTCCCGACTGCTACTTGGCCTCGGCCTTCTCGAGTTCGGCCAGTTCCTCGTCGGACTCGCGGCCCGGCGTCGGGAGGTTGAACCTGGTGATCGCGAAGCGGAAGACCACGTAGTAGACGACCGCGAAGCACAGACCGATCGGGATGATCAGCCATGGGCTCGTCGCCTTGTTCCAGCCCAGGCCCAGGTCGATCAGGCCGGCGGAGAAAGTGAAGCCCGCATGGACGCCGAAGACCCAGGTCACCGCCATCGAGATGGCGGTGAGGGCCGCGTGGATCACGTAGAGCAGCGGCGCGATGAACATGAACGAGAACTCGATCGGCTCGGTCACGCCGGTGACGAACGACGTCAGGGCGAGCGACAGCATCATGCCGGTGACGGCCTTGCGGCGCTCCGGGCGGGCTGAGTGCGCGATGGCCAGGGCGGCGGCCGGGAGACCGAACATCATGATCGGGAAGAAGCCCGTCATGAACAGACCGGCCTCGGGGTCACCGGCGAAGAAGCGGTGCAGGTCGCCGTGGACGACCTCGCCAGCGGCGTTCGTGAAGTCGCCGATCTGGAACCAGGCAACGGTGTTCACGAACTGATGCATGCCGATCGGAATCAGTGCGCGGTTGATCAGGCCGAACAGTCCGGCGCCGCCGGCGCCCAGCCCCGTCATCCACTGGCCGAAGTCGGAGATGACGTTGCCGACCGGCTCCCAGACGAGGCCGAAGAAGACACCGACGACCACTCCGACGAAGGCCATGATGATCGGCACGAGCCGGCGGCCGTTGAAGAAGCCGAGCCAGTCCACCAGCCTCGTGCGGTGGAAGCGCTGCCACAGGACCGCGGACAGCAGGCCCATGACGATGCCGCCGAGGACGCCGGGGTTGTTGTACGTCGCGGCGACGTCGACGCCCTTGTTGGCGGTGGTGTTGACCACTGCCTCGGTCACCGGGAACGCGGTGAGGACGTTCTTGTAGACGAGGAAGCCGACGAGGGCCGCGAGTGCGGTGGACCCGTCCGACTTCTTCGCGAAACCGATCGCGACGCCTATGCAGAACAGCAGGGGCAGATTGGCGAAGACGGCGTCGCCGGCGGTCGCGAACACCGAGGCGACCTTGTCCCAGCCGAGGCCGTCCTTGCCGAAGACATCGGGCTGGCCGAAACGCAGCAGGATGCCCGCCGCGGGCAGCACGGCGATGGGCAGCTGCAGGCTGCGGCCCACCTTCTGCAAGCCCTGGAACAGGCCGGAGCCCCATTTCTTGGCGGGCGGCGCCGTGTCGACGGTGGCCGTGGTCACAACTTCCTCCAGTGGGCAGGGCGCCGCCCGGCACCGGGGGAAGAGGGGGGACGGCGGCGACTCGGGTAACGCGATGGTATGGACCGCATGGTCTACACCAGTCAGAGGTGTAGACCAGTTGTAGCACGTGAGGGAAAGATAAGGAACCTGCGATTCCCGGGTGCCCGGTCATTCGCCCGGAGCCCTCGCAACTGCCCCTGTCGGCGCCCGTGGGTGCCGCTCGCGGTCACGCGCGGGCTTCCCGCTACTTGGTGACCTCGCGCTCCATCTCGTCACCGATCTCGTCCGGCTCGCGGCCCGGCGTCCTGATGTCGAACTTGGTGATCGCGAAACGGAAGATCGCGTAGTACACCGCCGCGAAGCCCAGGCCGACCGGGACGATCAGCCACGGTTTCGTCGCCAGGCCCCAGTTGATCACGTAGTCGATGAAGCCCGCCGAGAAGGAGAAGCCGTCCTTGGCGCCCAGCGCCCAGGTGACGGCCATCGAGACGCCCGTGAGCACCGCGTGGATCGCGTACAGCACCGGTGCGACGAACATGAACGAGTACTCCAGCGGCTCCGTGATGCCCGTGACGAACGACGTCAGCGCCGCCGACGTCATCAGCCCGCCCACCTCGGCCCGCCGGTGCGGCTTCGCGCAGTGCGTGATCGCCAGTGCCGCCGCCGGCAGGGCGAACATCATGATCGGAAAGAAGCCCGTGGTGAACAGGCCCGCGTTCGGGTCCCCGTTCAGGAACATGTTGATGTCGCCGTGCACCACCGTGCCGTCGGGCTTGGTGTACGAGCCGAACTGGAACCACAGCGGTACGTTCAGGAACTGGTGCAGCCCCACCACCAGCAGTGCGCGGTTCGCCACGCCGAAGATGCCGGCGCCCCACGAGCCCAGGTCCTGCAGCCAGTTGCTGAAGCTCTCCAGTGCTCCGCCGACCGGCGGCCAGACCCACAGGCACAGTGCCGCGAACGCGATCGCGACGAACGACATGATGATCGGCACGAGCCGGCGCCCGTTGAAGAAGCCGAGCCAGTCCACCAGCCTGGTGCGGTGGTAGCGCTGCCAGATGTACGCGGTCATCAGGCCCATCACGATCCCGCCGAAGACGCCCGGGTTCTGATATGTGAAGGCCGTGACCGAACCGTCCACGGCCCGGCAGCCGGTGGCCGCCGGGGTCGCGGGGTCGATGCACTCCTCGGGGAACTCCCGGATCACGCCGTAGTACACGAGGAAACCCGCCACCGCGGCCAGCGCCGTCGAGCCGTCCGCCTTCTTCGCCATGCCGATGGCGACACCCACACAGAAGAGCATCGGCAGTCCCAGGCCCGAGTCCAGCAGCGCGCCGCCGGCCCCGTCCATCACCTTGGCGAGGTTCGTCCAGCCGAGGCCCTGGTCGCCGAAGACGTCCGGCTGGCCGAGGCGGTTGAGGATGCCGGCCGCGGGCAGCACGGCGATGGGGAGCTGCAGGCTGCGCCCCATCTTCTGGAGCCCCTGGAACGACCTGTGCCGCCACGTCCGCCGCGGTACGGCCGCGCTCTCGGTGCTCATCGGCGTCCTCCCGGAAGTCGCCTGGTTTGGCAGGTGTTGCAGACTGGTGTAGACCAGTTCTCGTACGGCCCCGGTCTGGCCCCGGTTTTCCCCGTGGTCCGATCGAGGTCCGTGGCGGAAGCGGGTCGCCGGTGATCGTCATCATTCGATAGGTGACGGTCAATCGCCCATGAAGATGGGCCAACCGTGCATTACCGTGACGAAACGGACCGATGGTGGGCCGAGGCAGCGCTGAGCGCCCCGAACGGGCCTCTCGAACGCAGGGAGAAGGACATGGCCAGCAAGGCTGAGAAGATCGTCGCCGGGCTCGGCGGCATCGACAACATCGAAGAGGTCGAGGGCTGCATCACCCGCCTCCGCACCGAGGTCGTGGACCCGGGCAAGGTCGACGAGGCCGCGCTGAAGGCCGCCGGCGCCCACGGCGTCGTCAAGATGGGCACCGCCATCCAGGTCGTCATCGGCACCGACGCCGACCCCATCGCCGCGGACATCGAAGACATGATGTGACCCCCGCGCGAGCCGCCTCCCCGCTCACCCGCGCGAGACCGCACCGCTGACGGCGCGCCACGGTCCACTCCGTCTCCACGCCGACGACTCCGTCTCCACACCGGTCCGACCCGGTCCGCCCCCGGTCCGACCCCGGCGAAGTCTCACCCGTGAGGGGCTCGTTCCCCACCGGAACGAGCCCCTCACGCGCGTACGGATAGGCTCACCACATGTCTCGTATCGACGGCCGCACCCCCGAACAGCTCCGCCCCGTCACCATCGAACGCGGATGGAGCAAGCACGCTGAGGGCTCCGTCCTCATCGCCTTCGGCGACACCAAGGTCTTCTGCACGGCCTCCGTCACCGAAGGCGTCCCCCGCTGGCGCAAGGGCAGCGGCGAAGGCTGGGTCACAGCCGAGTACTCCATGCTGCCGCGCTCCACCAACACCCGCGGCGACCGCGAGTCCGTCCGCGGCAAGATCGGCGGCCGCACCCACGAGATCTCCCGCCTCATCGGCCGCTCCCTGCGCGCCGTCATCGACTACAAGGCCCTCGGCGAGAACACCGTCGTCCTCGACTGCGACGTCCTCCAGGCCGACGGCGGCACCCGCACCGCCGCCATCACCGGCGCCTACGTCGCCCTCGCCGACGCCGTCTCCTGGGCCCAGGCGAACAAGCTCGTCAAAGCCGGGCGCAAGCCCCTCACCGGAACCGTCGCCGCCGTCTCCGTCGGCATCGTCGACGGCACGCCCCTGCTGGACCTCTGCTACGAGGAGGACGTCCGCGCCGAGACCGACATGAACGTCGTCTGCACCGGCGACGGCCGCTTCGTCGAGGTCCAGGGCACCGCCGAGGCCGAGCCGTTCGACCGCAAGGAGCTCAACGCGCTCCTCGACCTCGCCACCGGCGGCTGCGCCGACCTCGCCGCACTCCAGACCGCTGCCCTCGCCACCGCGATCGGCGAGTGAACACGGCTCCGCGTGAGCGACCCGCGCCCCCGGGCCGGTGACCCGAGCCGAGGCCGGTCCCCAGGCGGGGTCGCCCTCCGAAAGTAAAGAAGCAACCAAGAACGCCACTGCCGGCGTCACAGCAGGTACGGGCGTACGGGCCGAACCGTACGCCCGTCCGAGAACCAGGGGAGGGACTGCACCATGCGCAGCCGCCGTATCGCACTCGCCGTCGTCACCGCCGTCGCGCTCACCGGAGTCGTCGGCTGCGGTGCCGTCGACAAGGCCCTCGACTGCGTGAAGACCGCCGACGCCATAGCCACCAGCGTCGACGGGCTCTCCCAGGCCGTCTCCACCGCCTCCGAGGACCCGACACAGCTGACCGAGGCCCTCAACGACATCGACAGGGAACTCGGCAACCTCAAGGACACCACCGACAACGCCGACCTCTCCAAGGCCGTCGACGACCTCTCCAAGGGAGTCGAGAACGTCCGCACGTCCGTGGAGAACGGCGACGCCACCCCGGACATCAAGCCGGTCACCGACGCCGCCACCGAACTCGGCAAGGTCTGCACCTCCTGAACCCCGGCCCGCCGGGCGCCGTGAACCCCACCCGCGGCGCCCGCGGCCCCACCGCCGCGGAGATACTGGGCGCATGACCCGCCTGATCCTCGCCACCCGCAACCCCGGAAAGATCACCGAGCTCCGCGCGATCCTCGCCGACGCCGGCCTCAGCCACGAACTCGTCGGCGCCGACGCCTACCCCGACCTCCCCGACGTCAAGGAAACCGGCGTCACCTTCGCCGAGAACGCCCTGCTCAAGGCGCACGCCCTGGCCCAGGCCACCGGCCTCCCCGCCGTCGCCGACGACTCCGGCCTCTGCGTCGACGTCCTCGGCGGCGCCCCGGGCATCTTCTCCGCCCGCTGGTCCGGCACCCACGGCGACGACACGGCCAACCTCGAACTGCTGCTCGCGCAGCTCTCCGACATCACCGAGGAGCACCGCGCCGCCCACTTCGCCTGCGCGGCCGCCCTCGCCCTCCCCGACGGCACGGAACGCGTGGTCGAGGGCCGCCTGCGCGGCACCCTGCGCCACGTCCCGTCCGGCACGAACGGCTTCGGCTACGACCCGATCCTCCAGCCGGACGGTGAGACGCGGACCTGCGCGCAGCTGAGCCCGGAGGAGAAGAACGCGATCAGCCACCGGGGGAAGGCGTTCCGGGCGCTGGTCCCGGTGGTGCGGGAGATGCTGGGCTGAGGTGTACACAGAGAAGGCTCGGCTCGCGGGAAGCGAGCCGAGCCCTCGGCCATGGTGCGCCCGGTCGGATTCGAACCGACAAACACGACCACCTAAAGATCGCCGCTCAGCCCTTGGCGTACGGGCGCCTGTTCCGCGCCCACTGTACTGGGCGCGGTCGGCGTACGGTGCGGAGAGGGTTCTCAGTCGCCGCGCCGGCGGCCGCCCCGGCACCATGTGGCCGTGGTCGCGTGGCAGTTGGGGCACAGCAGGCGCAGGTTCCCGGCGCGATCGTCCAGCCGGTCGACGTTGATGTGGTCGACCTCGAGAGTCATGGGCTGCCCGAGCCGTTTTGGCCCGGTGCCGCAGTCGGCGCACGCTTCGGGCAGGCCGATCTCCCGGAGCGCGCGCCGCAGGTGCGCCGCTCTGGTGCGCCGCCCCGCAGGCGGCGACCGGCCGTCCGCCGGGAATCCGCTCGGGGCTGTTCCACGAGGAGCCCACGGCGCGCCACCCGGCCCCGGCCTCCGACCGCCCGCGACGGCGTCACGAAATGCGAGGTGTCGATGCCGCAGGCTCGTATGCGCCGGCCGATGCGCGTGTGGTGCCCGCCGACCACGTCCAGGTCGAGCCGGCGCAGGACCTCGGTCACACCGGTCGACGCGGCGACCACGGGTTCGAGGACGTCCTTCGTCCACCGTGCTCCCTCGCGCTCGAAGTGCGAGGTGTCCACGCCCATCCGCTTCATCCGCTCGTGGACGTACCGCCGCGAAGCCGCCCCCGCCCCCGGTTTCCCCAGCGCCTCCGACAGTGTCCGCGACGTACTCGCCGCCTCCGACAGGCGTTCTCGTGTGTACGGGCTCACCGGCATGTGTTGCGTCCCCCTCCGCATCGGCCGCGTGTTCGCGTCCCCGCACGGAGTGACGAACCGGTCGTCGGATGGTCACGCGGGACCCGTCCCCCGAAGGCCGGCGCCGGCCCCCGCTCGGAGGGCCGTTCCCCCGCCCGAAGGGTCGGCGCCCGCCCTCGGAGGCGGGCACGGCTACTCCAGCTCGCCGGGCGCACCGCCGTCCTCGCGCTTGTCCAGGCGTTCCCGCCGGCGGGCCTCCTTCAGGCGCTGCTTGTCGGCCTTGCGGAGCTTGCGTTCGACGCCGACGCCCCCCATGAGGGCGAAGCCGGTGACGGTCACACGGGGTGAGCCGGGGGCGATGTCGTCCGGGTCGCCGCCGGAGCCGGCCTCGCCGAAGCCGCCCATGAAGCCGAAGCCCCTGACGTCGACGTGCATGTCCGGGGGCACGGTGACCTGGATGCCGCCCATGAGCGTGAAGCAGCGGATGACGACGTCCCGGTCCTCGAAGTCGGCGTCGCGCAGGTCGATCTCGCCGCCACCCTGCAGGACGACGGCGGTGAACCTGCGGGCGATGGTCCAGGTGCCCTTGCGGCCGAAGCCGCTCCAGAACGCGAACGCGCCCCTGGAGGTGGGAGGGTGGCCGGTGCGCCGGGCGTAGTCCACGGTGCCGGTCGAGGGGGCCGGCGGGGCGGAGAGCGGTGCCGGGGCTCCGCCCGGGGCCGGGAGGTCCCGTACGAGGGGTTCCAGATCCCCGTGCGTACGCGCCTTGTAGGCGGCGTCGAGCCGTTCCTCGAATTCGTCCATGTCGAGGCGGCCCTCGGCGACGGCGTCCCGCAGCCGTTCGGCGATCCGCTCCCGCTCGGTGTCGGAGGCCCGCATGTCCGGAAGGTCGCTCGTCATGCGTTCAGCCTAGTCAATCGGGGCGCTCACGGCGCCGTCCAACGCTCCGCGTACATCTTCGCGATCACCGACTCGATGTCGGGCTCCCGCACCGACAGGTCGACCAGTGGATAGTCGGCGGCGAGGGCCGCGACGATCGGTGCCGCCGATGCCGAGGCGGGGAAGGCGAGCCACTGGCGCGGACCCTCGACCCGTACCGGCCGCGCGCCCGCGACCTCGATGGGCGGGAGCCGGCGTTCGAGGTCCACGACGAGGGTGCGTTCGCCCGGCGCGACCGCGTGGAGTCCGGCGAGGGTGCCGTCGTAGACGAGCCGCCCGTGGTCGATGACCATGACGCGCTTGCACAGTTGCTCGATGTCGGTGAGGTCGTGGGTGGTGAGGAGGACGGTCGTCGCTCGTTCGGCGTTGAGGTCGCGCAGGAACTCGCGCACCTTGGCCTTGGAGACGACGTCGAGGCCGATGGTGGGTTCGTCGAGGTAGAGCACCTCGGGGTCGTGCAGCAGGGCCGCGGCGATGTCGCCGCGCATGCGCTGTCCGAGGGAGAGCTGCCGTACGGGTACGTCCAGCAGGGCGCCGAGGTCCAGCAGTTCGACGCAGCGCTCCAGGTTCTGCCGGTAGCGGGCGTCCGGAATCCGGTACATGCGGTGCACCAGGCGATACGAGTCGATGAGCGGCAGGTCCCACCAGAGTGTCGTGCGCTGCCCGAAGACCACGCCGATGCGCCGGGCGAGCCGGGTGCGTTCGCGTGACGGGTCGATCCCGGCGACGCGCAGTCGTCCGCCGCTGGGGGTCAGAACGCCCGTCAGCATCTTGATGGTGGTGGACTTCCCGGCGCCGTTGGGGCCGATGTAGCCGACCATCTCGCCGCGCGGCACGGTGAAGCTGATGCCGTCGACGGCGCGCACCCGCGTCTTCTCGCGGCGCAGCAGGCCCGATCGGCGGCGTACGTCGAAGGCCTTCTCCACGCCTTCCAGTTGGATCAGGTCGCCGGTCCGGACGGGGTCCGGGGTGCGGGTGGCTTCCTCGGTCACGGTTCAGCTCCCGGTGCTGCGGTAGGTACGGAGACCCGCCCGCCACGCGGCTCCGGCGAGCGCGCAGCACACGGCGGCGACGATCGGTGGGGTGAAGGCGAGCCAGCGGGGCAGGTCGAGCGGATAGGGCTGCCCGAGTAGGTAGAGCGCGGGCAGCCAGTTGACGAAGGCGAGCGGTACGACGAAGGTGACGCCCCGCACGAGGTCCTTCGCGAAGACGGTGGGCGGGTACTGGAGCAGGGTGTTGCCGCCGTAGGTGACGGAGTTCTGCACTTCGGCGGCGTCCTGGGCGACGAACTGGAAGGCCGCGCCGGTGATGAACACGGCGGCGAAGATCGCCGCCCCGCTGAGCAGCATCATCGGCACCACGGCGGCCTTGAGCGGGGTCCAGGCGATGTCGAGGGCGAGGAGTGCGTAGCCGAGGACCAGCAGGCCCTGGGTGATGCGGCCGAGGCGGCGGAGGGCGAAGCGGTCGGCGGCGACCTGGGCGAGTACGGGGGCGGGCCGTACGAGGAGGGTGTCGAGCGTGCCGTCGCGCACGCGTCGTCCGAGCCGGTCCATGGAGCCCATCGCGAGGTCGGCGAGGCCGAAGGCGGTTCCGGCCGATCCGTAGAGGAGGGCGATCTCCGGCAGGCCGTAGCCGGCGAGGGTGTCGACGTGCGCGAACATCAGCAGGATGACGACGAAGTCGAAGGAGGTGGCGGCGAGGTTGGCGAGGGCGGTCATGGCGAAGGACGCGCGGTAGGTCATGGTGGAGCGCATCCACATGGCGGCGATGAGTCCGTAGGTGCGCAGTCCGGACCGCAGGGTGCGCAGGTGTGCGGCGGGTCGCGGGCGTCCGGCCGTCCGCGGGAGCCGTGGTGGTTCAGCCACCCTGGACCACCACCCTTCTCGTGGCGGCCGACTGGAGGAGCCGGCCCGCGGCCAGGAGGGCGGCCGCCCAGCCCAGCTGGAAGGCGTAGGCGTGGACGAGCCCCCAGCCCGTGCGTTTGCCGAGGAGGACGTCGGCGGGGATCTGGAGCAGTGAGGACCAGGGAAGGAGCCGGGCGAGTTCACCGAGGGCGCCGGGGAAGAGGGTGAGCGGTAGCAGCATGCCGGAGAAGAACAGGCCGGCCAGCCAGGTGACCTGGAGGACGCCGGCGCCGTCCATCAGCCAGAACGCCGACAGGGCCGCGAGGTAGCGGAGGGCGAAGCTGACGACGACGCCGAGGAGCACGGCGGTGAGGAAGGCCAGCCAGGGCAGCGGGGACGCGGGCAGCGCGAG
The DNA here is from genome assembly GCF_030056615.1 of Streptomyces sp. HNM0645. Lineage (NCBI taxonomy): Bacteria > Bacillati > Actinomycetota > Actinomycetes > Kitasatosporales > Streptomycetaceae > Streptomyces > Streptomyces sp. HNM0645. The sequence continues at coordinate 106,391 of NZ_JASHLT010000022.1, forward strand.
GTCGAAGGCGAGGGCGCCGAGCAGCAGGGGGACGACGCCGCGGCCGAGGAGGTGGAAGGCCGCGCGGCCCAGGTCTCCGGCGAGCCACCACAGTTGGAGGTCGGCGGGGCGGTAGAGGTCGATGGCGATGTCGCCGGTGCGGATGCGTTCGATGAGTTCGTCCTCGAAGCCGCCGCCCATCATGGCGCAGGTCATCAGGAGGGACTGGCCCAGCCACACGAAGGTGACGGCCTGGGAGAGGTCGTAGCCGCCGAGCTGCGGGCGTTCGTCCCAGAGGGCGATATAGGTGTACGCCATGATGAAGCCGAAGACGGTGTTGGTGAAGACACCCGCCGCCGTTGCCACCCGGTATGTCGCATAGCGCCGGAAGCCACCTGCCGCTACGACTGCGTAGAGCCGCACCAGACAGCCTCCTTCGGTGGGAATCGTCGCAAGGGCTCCGCGTCCGGCACGGACGCGCCAAAGCGCATGACCCTAGCCCAGCGGAAGCGGCCGCCGCGACCGTATTCCGGGCGGGGGTCCTGGGGGCGAGGGGGTGGGAAGTGCAGTATGGGCACACAGCGAATCGCCCGAAATGTCAGCTTCCGGCCGGAGGTGTTCCTCCGGGCAGGGGCCCGAGGAGTCTCCACGGACATGAGTCACGAGCCACAGCAGCGCCGGAACCCGAGGGATCCGACCGCCGTCGGCCGCCTGGTGCCCGGCCCGCCGCGCGAGAAGGGTGGGGAGGAACGGGACGGGGGGCCCGGTCGGGAGGGCCCGGACGTGCGCGCGGACCGGGAGGGCCGGCAGGACCGCGCGGAGCCGCCGGACGTCGGCGCCCGTCCGGGCCGCGACCGGACCCGCCCGCGGCGCACCGGTCTGCGGCGTGCCGTCCCCACCTGGCGGACGGTCCTCGGCGCCTCCCTGCTGTTCGCGCTCCTGCTCATCGGCGGTTTCGTCACCGGCTATCTGCTGGTCGGTATCCCGCCGGCCAACTCCGCGGCCACGGCCCAGTCGAACGTGTACCTCTACAAGGACGGCACGCAGGTCGCCCGCGACGGCGAGGTCAACCGGCAGAGCGTCCGGCTCTCCCAGATTCCCCTCTCCGTCCAGCGCGCGGTGCTCGCCGCCGAGGACCGCGACTTCTACTCCGAACGGGCCGTCGACCCCCAGGCGATGGTCCGTGCCGCGTGGAACACCGTCACCGGCAAGGGGAAGCAGTCCGGCTCCACCATCACCCAGCAGTACGTCAAGAACTACTACCTGGGCCAGGAGCAGACGGTCACCCGCAAGGTGAAGGAGTTCTTCATCGCGATCAAGCTCGACCGGGAGGAGAGCAAGGCCGACATCCTGGAGGGCTATCTCAACACCAGCTACTTCGGCCGCAATGCGTACGGCATCCAGGCCGCCGCCCACGCCTACTACGGCAAGGACATCGGCGCGGTCGACACCGCCGAGGGTGCCTACCTCGCCTCACTGCTCAACGCGCCCAGCGCGTACGACGTGGCCGCCCATCCCGAGAACCGGCCCCGGGCGCTGGCCCGCTGGAACTACACGCTCGACGGCATGGTGACGGAGAAATGGCTGCCCCTCTCCGACCGGGCCACCATGATCTTCCCGATGCCGCAGACGGCGGGTCCCGCCACGGGGCTCTCCGGACAGCGCGGCTACGTCGTCCAGGCCGTCGAGGACTGGATCACCGGCAACGGGATCGTCGACGAGAAGACCCTGGCGCGCGGCGGCTACCGCATCACCACCACGCTGGAGCGGAAGAAGCAGGACGCCTTCGTCGCCGCCGTCGACCGGCACGTGATGTCCCGGCGCGATCCCGGCCGTGCCGCCGACCGCAACGTCCGCGTGGGCGGGGCGTCGATCGACCCCGCCAGCGGCAAGGTCGTCGCCATGTACGGCGGCATCGACTACACCAAGCAGTACGTCAACAACGCCACCCGCCGCGACTACCAGGTCGGTTCGACGTTCAAGCCGTTCGTGCTCGCCGCGGCCGTCGAGAACGGCTCCGTGACCCAGGACGGCCGGCGGATCACCCCCGACACGCTCTACGACGGCACGGACCGGCGCCAGGTGCAGGGCCGCCACGGTCCGACCGGCTACGCGCCGGAGAACGAGGACAACGTCTCCTACGGCCCGCTGAGCCTGCGGATGGCCACGGACCACTCGGTCAACTCGGTGTACGCGCAGCTCGCCCAGGACGTCGGACCGCGCAGGGTGCGGGAGACCGCCATCGCCCTCGGCGTCCCGGAGAGCACCCCGGACCTGACCGCGACGCCGTCCATCGCGCTCGGTGTGGCCACCGCGAGCGTCCTGGACATGGCCGAGGCGTACGCGACGCTCGCCAACCACGGCCGCCACGGCACGTACACGCTGGTCGAGCGCATCACCAAGGGCGGTGTGGAACTGGACCTGCCGACCGCGCCGGCCAGACAGGCCATCAGCCGCGAGGCGGCGGACACCACCACGTCCGTGCTGATGGGCGTGGTGCGGCAGGGGTCGGGCACGGCGGCGCTGTCCTCCGGACGGCCCGCGGCGGGCAAGACGGGCACGGCGGAGGGCGACAGGGCCGCCTGGTTCGCCGGCTACACCCCCGATCTGGCGACAGTCGTCGCCGTCATGGGCCAGGATCCGGACACCGGTGCCCAGAAGTCGCTCTACGGGGCGCTGGGTCTGCCGCGGATCAACGGCGGCGGGGCGCCCGCGGCGATCTGGGGCGAGTTCACGGCGGCCGCGCTGGCCGGCCGCGAGGCGGAGGACTTCGACCTGACGGTCGCCGAGGGTGCGGAGGAGGAGTTCTACCCGTTCGACGAGCCGGACCTGCCCGGTGACGACACCTTCGGGCCGGTCGGGGACGAGGACCGCACCGACGACCGCCGGTCCGCCACCGGCACGCCGCCACCGGCGGACTGGCCGGAGACCGGCGGTGCCGCGGAAGGCGGTATCCCGCGCGACGGCGGCACTCCGCCGGCGGGAGGAACCCCGGGCGGCCGCCCGCCCACGGCGGGCCGGGGCACCGGCGGTTCGGCGACCGGCGGGCCGGACGGCGGCACTGAGCAGGGCGATGGGGTGCAAGGCGGGGCCACCCGGGGTTCCACCGGCGGCGGAGGCGACGGCAGCGGTCCGCAGGGGACGGGCGGCACGGACGGCTGGGGTGTGGTCCCCGACCGGCTGTGACCCGCTTCGCCGAGGGCCGGTCGGCTGGTGGTGGGACGCTCCGCCCTGGGCGGGATCAATGGCCCGAGGTCGCCTTCAGGCCGACCACGGCGACGAGGAGCAGGACGACGAAGAAGATCCGGGCGGCGGTCGCCGGCTCACCGAGGACGGCCATCCCCACGATCGCGGCACCGGCCGCCCCGATGCCGACCCAGACGCCGTACGCGGTTCCGACGGGCAGCGTCCTGGTGGCGTGGGACAGCAGCAGCATGCTGGCGACGATCCCGGCGGCGGTGAACACGCTCGGCCAGAGCCGGGTGAAACCCTCGGTGAACTTCATGCCGATCGACCAGCCGACCTCGAGCAGACCGGCGAGAAGGAGCAGGACCCAGGCCATTGACGGGCACCTCCGAGACGCGGACTTCGTTGCGGGGTGCGTCGTCTTTGCCTGCCCGGTACGGCGCGTCTCGTCGGGTCGGCCCCACCGTAGCAGAGGGCATGAGGAAGGCCTGATGACGGTGTCACCAGGCCTTTCCCTGCCGTGGGGGGAGCCGCCGCGGCAGGGGCCGCGAGGTTCGTCCGGGCGTGCGACGGACGGCGCGCACCGGCACCGTGGCCGGGCGGCTCCCCGGGCGGACCGCTACAGGTACAGCCCGGTCGAGTCCTCGGCGCCCTCGAAGCGGTCCGCGGCGACGGCGTGCAGATCGCGCTCGCGCATCAGTACGTACGCCACGCCGCGCACCTCGACCTCCGCGCGGTCCTCCGGGTCGTACAGCACGCGGTCGCCGGACTCGACCGTACGGACGTTCTGCCCGACGGCGACCACCTCCGCCCAGGCCAGACGCCGACCGACCGCCGCGGTCGCCGGGATCAGGATGCCGCCGCCGGACCGCCGCTCGCCCTCGGGGGCGTCCGACCGGACCAGCACCCGGTCGTGCAGCATCTTGATGGGCAGCTTGTCGTGCTTGTCGAGGGTGTTGTCGCTCACGACACCGAACCTACCTGCCGAACGCCGGTCGGGCCGCTTCCGGGGTGGATCGGGGTCACGCCTTCCGCTTCCTGGCGGCCAGGGCCAGCAGACCGACCACGCCCACGACGGCCAGCGCCACCGGCACCGCGCGCTCCAGCCTGGGCGCGCCGTCCGGGTGCACGAACCGGTTCCTCACATCGATCACCACACGATTCGCGGCCACGAACGCCCGCCCCGCGGTCTGGTCCACGGCCGAGGCGACCTTGGCCTTGGCGTCCCCGATGATCGTCTTGGGGTGCATCCGCACCCCGATCTCGTCGAGCGTCTCGGCGAGCTGCTCGCGCCGGCGGACGATGTCCGCCTCGATCTGCGCAGGGGTCCTGGCGTCCGACACCGCGCCGCCTCCGTCGTCGTTTCGGTAATCCTTCCTCGACAGTCTGTCAGCTCGACGCCGACCGCACCCAACGGCACCCCTATTACGCTCGGTGCCGTACGTCCACATCCCTGAGGAGAACCGAGAATGAGCGAGCGACTCCAGCCCGGCGACACCGCCCCGGACTTCACCCTGCCCGATGCGGACGGCAACGAGGTCTCGCTCGCCGACCACAAGGGCCGCAAGGTCATCGTGTACTTCTACCCGGCGGCCCTGACCCCGGGCTGCACCAAGCAGGCCTGCGACTTCACCGACAACCTGGACCTGCTGGCGGGCGCCGGCTACGACGTGATCGGAGTGTCCCCGGACAAGCCCGAGAAGCTCGCGAAGTTCCGCGAGAAGGAGGAGCTCAAGGTCACGCTCGTCGGCGACCCGTCGAAGGCGGTCCTGGAGGCGTACGGCGCGTTCGGCGAGAAGAAGCTCTACGGCAAGACGGTGACGGGAGTCATCCGGTCGACGGTCGTCGTGGACGAGGACGGCAAGGTCGAGCGGGCGCTGTACAACGTGAAGGCCACCGGCCACGTGGCGAAGATCATCAAGGACCTGGGCCTCTGAGCCACGCCGCCGGCCGGAGTCCCCTCACACGCCGGGCCCCGACCGGCGGCTCCCCGGACGGGGCTCGGCGGACCTTGACCCGGCCCCGTCCCGTGGCGTCTCCGTCTCGTGGCGTCCCCGCCTCGGGACGGACCGGTGCGGCGCGGTTCCTACCGCGGCGCCCCGCTCCCGTGTCAGAGGCGGGCCGCCGCCCGTTCGCCCATCAGCACGGAGAGATCCACACTGCGCGCCATCCGCGCGTACCCCGCGTCGTTGGGGTGCAGATGGTCCCCGGAGTCGTACGCCGGATGCAGCCGCTCCGGGGCGTACGGATCCCTCAGCGCGCGGTCGAAGTCGACGACGGCGTCGAAGACGGTGCCCGCGCGGACGGCCTCGTTGATCTCCTGCCGGGCGGCCTCCAGCGCCGGGCTGAAGCGGGGGTGCCCCTCGAACGGCATGAGCGTCGCCCCGGCCACCCGCAGTCCGCGTGCCCGCGCCCGGTCCGCGAGGTTCCGCAGCCCGGCCGTGACCCCTGCCGGGTCCGCCGTGCCGGCCGGCCGGAGGAGGTCGTTGACGCCCAGGGCGATCACGACGACCCGGGCGCCCGGCCGGTCGAGCACATCACGGTCGAGACGGGACAGCCCGCTCGGGCCGATGCCGTCCCGGAGGAGCCGGTTGCCGCTGATGCCCTGGTTGACGACGCCGTACCCCCATCGACCCGAACGCAGCCGGTCGGCCAGGTGGTCGGTCCAGCGGCGGTCGGTGTCGGGCGTGGAGCCCGCTCCGTCGGTGAGCGAGTCGCCGAGGGCGACCACCGTGCCGCGCGCGGCCGGATTGCGGACGTCGACGGCCGTCAGGTAGTGCCAGGAGGAGGTGCGCAGGGTGTAGTGCGCCGCGCCGGCGTCGCGGGTGCGGTCGCCCTCGGCCAGGTACGACGTCTGGTGCGCCCGCGCGTGCAGGGTGACCGTGCCCCCGCCGGGCGCCGGGACGAAGAGGGTGACGAGGAGATGCCCGTCCTCGGGGACGGCGAGGAGGGCCGGGTCGCCGACGACGTGCCCGCCCGGGGGCACCGTGACGGACCGGTGTCCGTCGAAGAGCACCGGCCGCAGGCTGCCCGGGACGGCGGCCGCGCCCCCGGCGGCGACGGCGACGGAGGCGCGGCCTATGTGCAGGGGCTCGGTCCCGTAGAGGTTCGACAGGGTGATCCTGGCCTCGCTGCCGCCCAGGCTGGTGTGGACGACGTTCCGTACGGAATGCCCGCCGGCGGGGGCGGCTCCGGCCTTTCCCGGTGCGGCGGACCAGGTCCCGGTCCAGCCACCCGTGCCCACGGCCTGCGCCGTCGTGTTGCCGGGCCGACCGCCGGTCTTGGTGCCGGGAGCGGCCTGCCGCCGGTCGTCCGGGCCGACGAGGGAGAAGGTGGTGATGATCGCGCCGGAGATCAGCAGGGTCAGGGCGACGAGTGCGGCGAACAGGCCGTACCCGGCCCGCTGGTTTTTCATGAGCACATCATCCGATATGGCCGTGGGAACTCGACGTGCGCCCCGGGAGTACCACAGGTAGGGAGAAGTCGTACGGCCGTTGGGTAGGAGCGTCGCGTACGGGGACGGGTGGAGTCGATGAAGCGAACTGAACGACCTGGGCGCGAGGATCCGGCCGCCGGCCGCCGGGACTCCGCTCCGGGCGCGCCGGACGGGTACGGTCCGGCCGCCCGCACCCCCGCGCCGCTGCCGGCGGGCGGGGGCCCGGACGCGGGCGCGGACGGTGCCGCGCCCGATCGAGGCCGCTCCGGGGACGGCGTCGCCGGACGTGAGGGGGCGCTGGGCCGAGCGGGTGACGAGG